>QHNT01000258.1 GCA_003218515.1 Verrucomicrobiota bacterium
ACCTGGAAGTGGAAGGAGTGAATGTGAAATGCAAACGGAGGAAAAATTCAATGACCGCTTGATACGGCTGCCGGAGTTGGAGCAGATTTTCGGCGTGTGCAAGCGCACGGTTCGACGAAAGGCGGAAAATGGGGAACTGCCGCCGTTGCGGCATATCGGCCGCGCAGTGGGAATGCTTGAGAGCCATGTGAAGGCGTATTTCCAACGGTTGCGTGAACACCAGATGAATTGAGAAAGGAACACGAAATGGAAGCTCGAATTTATAGACCCAAACGATGGCGCAACGGGAAGCGAATAACGGGCCGGTTATACAGGGCGCGTGTCAAACTCACAGGCGACAACAAAGTGCGAGATGTTCCCTTGAAAGTGTCCGACAAGCAGGTTGCACAACAGAAGCTCAACAAGCTGGTTCAGGAACTGGAACACGAGTTGGCGGGATTGATTCCCGCGAAACCGGAACGGGAAGCGGCCAAGAGCCCGTTGCTCGATCTGGTTTCGGAATACGTCAACGAACTGACCGTCCTGGGCCGGTCGGCGGATCATCTGCGCCACGTGGATAAGCGGCTGCGCCGGCTGGTGCGTGAATGCGATTGGACGCGGCTGGCGGATGTGACGCCGGCGTCGTTCCAAATGTGGCGCAAGCAGCAAGCCAGCAAAGCTCCCAAGACTTTGAATGAATACCTGGCCACGTTGTCAGCGTTTTGGACTTGGCTGCGCAAGCAGGGCCGCGTGAGCATGAATCCCTTTGAACTGGTAGAGCGGACGGACACACGCGGCAAGGAACGAATTCGGCGGCGGGCCTTATCAGAGGAGGAAGCCGCTCGGCTGCTCCAGGTGGCGGGAAAGAATCAACTGGCTTACATGCTGGCCTTGTACGCTGGCTTGCGGCGCGGCGAGGCCAATTCCTTGCGCTGGTCCGATCTTATCTTCGACGAGACTGGCGGGCTTTTGCGGGTGCGAGCTGCGGTCAACAAGAACCGCAAGGAACAATGCCTGCCATTGCATCCCGAGCTGGCCAGGGCATTGCAGGCTGAGAAACATGCTGACCGTGAGGCTGACGGCAGGGTCCTGCCCAAGGGTGTCCCGAAAATGAGGTATTTCCTTCGCGATCTGGCCAAGGCTGGCATTTCGTTTCTCAATGAACGCGGACAACGCATGGACTACCACGCGCTGCGAACGACCTTCACGACGCGGTTGTCCTTGATGAAAGTCCATCCGCGCGTAGCGATGGAACTGGCGCGGCACAGTGATTTGCGCCTGACGATGAAGACTTACACCGACTGCGGGCAACTGCCCTTGCGCGAAGTGATGGAATCGCTACCGGGTTTTGGGAAGGCTGCTGACTCCCGAATAGACTCCCGAACTTTAGTCCCGGACGGTCCCGCCGTGTCATCGTCCGTCCCTGAAACGGCGTCAACCGATGTGCAAGAAACTGCTGGAAACATTGACGCAAATCACGGCGAGTCACTTGCGGTCACCGTTGGTCACGAAAAGTCAAAATGGCGGAGAGAGGGGGATTCGAACCCCCGGTACGGTTTAACCCGTACAACGGTTTAGCAAACCGCCGCTTTCGGCCACTCAGCCACCTCTCCGTCCATGGCCAAATTGGAACCAATAAAACGAAGCCTTTCGGCGATAGAGCCCTTATAGTCAAAACAGCGGATGGATGCAAGGAAATGCAGAGAATTGCATCGGGTGGCGTCCCGCCATGAACGTTTTCATGACTGTGACTTGTCGAACACACCTACCCAGGCTCACCGCCAATTCCGCAGCTGTACTGCGGTTGATTGAGTCCGCTTTCGGTGCGGTGAATTCAGCAGGTCCGTCAAGGTAGCGGAACGAATGCAGCACAATGGGGAGCTGGAGATGGAGCGATCACGCGGAACCGAGAGCGAACCTTCTCCCGGTCAGGTTCCGTTCCAGCAGAATTCGGCTGGTGAGAGCCAAGACAAACTGTGTTGTAAACAAGGAAGAGACAGCGAAGAGCCAACTCCGTTTCATCCACCAGCAACTCAGCACCGGCACGAGCAAACCGGTTGCGCAGGTCAAAAGCCATGCGCCGACAAAGTGCAGCCGTTGCATGGAAAAGAAAAGACCGATTCCGGGAAGAAGGCAAAAGCTGCTGAGGAAGAAGAGCGGCAGAACAATGCTGAATACCTGCCAGTAAATGGTCTGAGACGTGTAATCACGCCCGGCGAAGAGCGAAGCGTCCTTCAACAACCACAACCAGGCTGATACCAACACCACTGTTGCTGGCAGGAATTGCCCCCAGACACCCCGGATTCTTCCACGCAGAATTTGGCGCGCTTTCAACGGCGTGATCAGGAGCAGTTCCATTGCGCCTGTCTGGCGTTCCTCACGAAAGCTTCCGGAAGCGGTGAATGCGATCCCAAGAATGAGGAGAGATGCCAGGAGGTATTGCCCGTCCCACACATTGGACAGTGAAGGGGCTGTGACGAGCATGCATTCGAACAGCACGATGCCAAGGCACCATCCCCACTTCAGCAGCCGTGCGCTCCAGGTGTATTGTTGGAGCCACCCGATGGGGTTACGCGTGAGCAGGCCGCTCATTTTGCTGCGGAAGATGGACTTCCAGAATCGCGGCGCACAGAAAAACTTCTGGAGTTGAGCGTGCCGAAGTGAGGGTGGTTCAAGCCGCCAGGTCCGGCGAACGCGCCAGGACGCCAGCACGGCGATTGCGGCAAAGCCAAACATGGATTCGACGAAAAGCCATCCCAACTCCCGGAGCCAGGCGATCTGGAACGGAACAGGGTAATTTAGCCAGACGTACCGCCAGCCCTCTGCGGAAGCCATTCGGCTCCAGCCATAATAGAATTGGTACGGATGGGAGCTGAGCCCCGTGTTAAAGCTGATCAAGAGTTCGATTTGAGAAATGAGATTATCGGGCAAAAACCAGGCAAAATGAGTTGGGGGCGCAAATGGAAGTTTAAGAAATCTTGGCAGCGTCGAGTAGAAGACGTGGAGATGCACCAGCATGAACAGGTAAGCAAAACCAAGGCTAAGCACTAACGCCAGGACCAGTGCCCGGCGCGAATCGGTCGCTAGCGTCGAAGCGAGCAGACCAGCCGCCAGCGCGAGCACGAGGGCGCTGCTATTGAGGAAAAGAGAGACCACGCAATCTTTCCAAGTCAGGCCACCCAGCAGGAACGGCAATGCCAGAACGGGAAGCACCGCCAGAAACAATGTGATCGCACGAAGCGTGTGAATGAGGCTCTTTCCGAAGACGATCCCGATTGGCGTCAATGGAGTGAGAAAAAGCAGGCCAAGCGTGCCCTCCCGCTTTTCCCGGCTAATCGTATCGGCAGTGAGCAAAGGAACGAAAATCCAGATCGAGAGAAATAACGTGGCGTTCAGCGCGCTGAAGAGACGGCCTCCCAACTCCGAGGGTACTCCCCGCACATCCACCAGGGCCATGACACCGAGGATCGCCCCGATACCGATCGCACGCAACCAATAGGTCATGGGTTGACGCGATTGTGCGCGCAATTCACGCATGATGACGGGCAAGAGATTCATCCTGAGCTGTGATTCATGTGCGTGAACGTGCCGCCCTCGCGTCCATCACGGATCACGTTTGACTTTACCCACGCAGAGTCGAAAAGCAATTTCCTGGCAATCGTCTAGCGCGGACAAACTCATCAAAAGCCACGCTAACACTCGCCGGGCAGGAGAGAACGTGAAAGCTCAGCCGCGTCCACAGGTCAGGAGAGGTGCTGTTTGAGGCCGGGACCGTCACCGCCGAGGATGATGTGCCGCCGAAGGCGCAAGACCCTCCTGGAAAAACGCTGCTGAGGAGATCGCTTCGACGGCCCCGTGCAGGTACCGAACACAGTGCTCGGAGGCAATTCGTATTCGCCGTCGGTCAAATCATTATTGTCTTCCTCAGCCAGGCCCGGTGACGCTGACGCTCAGTCCTTAGGAGCGTTTCCACGTTCTGTGCTTCGGTCTGCGTGAACAGGCAGTCATCCGGCAACACCTGTCCGCAGACTCCGCACAACCTGTGGCGACGGCTGTAAACAACCGAGTCGCATGAAGGACAGTGGCGTTCCTTTGGCACGACACCAATTCCAGGGAACAAATTCTGATTACCGGAAGAGACGGGCAGGGTCTGAGTCCTGGCGTAATCATCCCGTCTCGCGTTCGATGTTGATGCACTCATAGTCATCTGCCATTAACGACACAGGGAGTGACCAATTGTTGCATTAAATTTGTGTAATGTTCGGCAGCAAAGAAGTGGGATTGAATTCAGGTCGCCATTTGCAACTGAGTTTGTGTCGGATCGACGATTTACTAATACGCCGTTCAGTGGAGCAGAGCAGTAAAGACAGATGGATATCCCAAACGATTTCTGGACTTGCCTGCACGGACTCATGTCTGGTGAGGGCTGGTCTTTGGCGCGAGACCTGGTGCGTGGGTTGGCCGGCAGAATTTTTACAGCCACTGGCGCATTTTTGTTACGCCGGTTGTTTCGCACTGATGGTGGCATTTTTCGTACGGCCGATGGGATGACAGGTTTTGTCGCTGGCTGATCGGGCATCGATGGTGGTTTACAGGAGACGCGGTCATACGATATTAACAGGCGAGACAGTTGTGCTTTCGAACCGTTATGAACATCAGCAGTCTTTCAGAACCGCAGCGCCAAGCCCTCCTCGACCTGCTGGTTCTCGGGATGTATTCCGATGATAATCTGACCATGGCGGAAGATGCCCTGGTACAGAGTCTCCTTGATGCTTTCGAGTTTGACTCGGATTACTCCCGTCACCGGTATCTGGATGCTTCGATTGCCCGCGTGAGAAAAAAGGCCGAGACAGCGGACTCTGCACGAGCCTATGCAGTGGGCCTTGCCAAGAGTTTTGCCTCGCCGAAGCTTAAGCTGGCGGTCTATGACGCCCTTGAGCGTTTGCTGGCCAGCGACGACGGGTTATCCGTAACGGAGAGCCAACTGCTATCGGTCGTGAAAGGGGTCTTTAAGTTGTAAAAAGATGATGGCGGTCGATCATCGAAACCAGGTCGGCCCACCTCGGTTGATTTGAAAGATACTCATAACTCCGCGCGCCGGGCCAAGCATAAAGTTTCGTTCCGATTCCACACTCTTCTCCGTCGTAATCGGAGTTTAAACGGAAGGATTGCTGTGCGGGAAATGATCTTCGCAATTGCCCGTTTATTTGCCGGACGACGGCGAGTCTTCGACGGGCAGGGTATCTCCCGCGCTATTCTCCCTGCCTGCTCCTGAAATTGAACCGGTCGTAAACCCTTAACCGCTGTCCAGGCCCCTTTCCGTTTTCGGTTGGACACTGATGACGCCGTTGTTTTCCAGAATGGCGAAGTGCACTTCTTCCACACACGCACAGCCGGCGGCGCGCAAGGCGGCGTTCAACTCGTGGTGCGTCAGCTTCTCACGCTCCATCACGTCGGCAAACAGCCTGCCGTTATGAATTAAAACTTCCGGCCGGCCTTCGACCAATGCTTCGATTCTCTTGCTCTTGTAGGTGGCCAATCCCACGACGTAGTTCATCAGCACGAGCGCAGCGGCTGAAATCAAACCGGCCAGCACAGAGTTATCACCGCCATTCATCGCGTTTTGCACCGAGTTGCTCAGAACGAGCAGCAGCACGAGGTCGAAGGGCGCGAGTTGGCCAACTTGCCGTTTGCCGCTGAGCCGAAGAATGACCAGCAGAAAGACGTAGATGATAACGACACGCAGGATGATCTCCCACCAGGAAACGGAGAGTTGCCACATGTGAACCAATATAGTCAGCTCGCCGGGGACAACGAGTCAAAAGTTGATTGGCTCCCTGGGCGAGACACGACTTTTGGCGAGGAACCCGTTGTTAAGCTGACTGGAAATTAGACCGGGTTCCATGCAGCGGCTGAGTCGCGAGAGCGTGCAACATTTTTCCTTTCATGACTGGGAACGGCCCCGGCTCGCGCATGCGGCTTTTGCCGCCGTGAACCGGGATCAGGCCACAAAGTCCAGCCAACCCACAATTGCCAGAATGCCCGGAATCGGCTACTTTACGCGCAAGCCGTGAAGGCTGCGGATGACCACAGGAAAAATTGTGATATTGTGGTTGCTCTCGGTCCCTCGGTGAGTCACTAAAAGCTCCTAACCAAACGAAAGGTTTCTCTATGAAAAAATCGATGTTGGTGGCGTTGGCGGTTGCCGGTTTGACAATGACGTTGGCGCTCAAAGCCCGCGCTGATGATGAAAAGACCATCGTTGGCGAAGGTAAGTGCGCCAAGTGCGCTCTCAAAGAGACCAAATCCTGCCAGAACGTGATTCAGGTAAAGAAGGGCGATAAGACAGAAACCTACTATCTCGTGCAGAATGATGTGAGCAAGGAATTCCACGAGAATATCTGCAAGGAATCCAAGAAAGTGAAAGCGACCGGCACCGTCAAAAAGGTCGATGGCAAACTGGAACTGACCGTGAGTAAAATTGAACTGGTGAAGGAAAACTAACGAACGGCCAGGTTGATACTGGCGTTGATGGAGCAATTCGCGCTGCTTTGACTTCGTGCCGGTCGCCGGTAAGCAAGGCGGCCACAAAAGCCGAACCGAGTCTCGGTGAGCGGGTCCCTTACCCGCGCTCCGGGCACCCTCTCCGCTTGGGAAAGGGTGAGGGGTGCTGTCTTTTCGGATCGATTTTTGGCAAGGTCTAAAGCGTTGACGGTCAGTCGCTGTCCCGCTAAATGAAATGCGCCAGCCCGGACAGGCGCTGGCGCACCCTCTCGGATGGCGGGGAGGCTAGTCGCCACTATCCTTGAGAACCTCGAAGCGACGGCCCCCTTCGCCGATGAGGTTGACCAGGATGCCCTTTTTGGGGTCGGCCGCTTTCAAAGCTTCTTTGAATTCTCTCACGTTCGTGACCTTGTGTCGGTTCAAGTCGGTGATGATTTCACCGGGCCTGATGCCTTTCTGTTCGGCAACGCTGCCGGATTCAACCTCGCTGACGATGACGCCTTCGGTCAAATCCACTTCGAATTGTTTCGCCAGGTCGGTGGTCAATGCCTGGACCTTGATGCCGAGGAATTCCGGTTCCGGCGCCTCGCGCGCTTTGCGTCGGTTGACGACGGGAGTACTGTCGTCCGGCACTTCGCCGGGCCTGACCTTGACCTTGATGTGCTTGTCGCCGCGGACGACGTCGAGCGTCACGGATTGACCGATCGGTTTGGTGCGAATCTCACTCTTCAACTGCTGCACTGTTAGCGTTGGTTTGCTGTCCACCGCGGTGATGACGTCGGCGGGTTTCAAGTCGGAGTTCCTGGCCGGACCACTCGACAGAATGCTGTTTACGACCACGCCTTCTTTGGTTCCCATCACGAGGGACTTGTATTCCTTCGAGTCGCTGAGGTTTTCAATGCCGATGCCAAGCCAGGCGCGGGTGAACTTGCCTTCCTTGATCAACTGGTCTGCGACCTCGGTGGCCAGATTGGACGGAATAGCGAAGCCGATACCGGTGCGCATGCCCCGGATGAGCGTGTTGATGCCGATTACCTCGCCGTCAATATTGACCAGCGGGCCGCCGCTGTTGCCGGGGTTGATGCTTGCGTCGGTCTGGATGAAATCCTGATCCAGCATAATGCGATCGGAAAAGACCCGGCGGCCCTTGGCGCTGACGTGGCCGAACGTGACGCTGTAGTCCAGCTCGAACGGCGCGCCGATGGCGATGGCGAATTCGCCCACCCGAGTTTTGGAGGAATCTCCCAATTTCGCCACGGTCAGGTTCTTCGCGTTGATCCTGATTACGGCCACGTCTGACTGCGAATCTCCTTTGATTTCAGTGCCTTCGTACTCGGTGCCGTCTTTGAGGCGGACCATGATTTTCTCCGCGCCATCTACCACGTGGCTGTTGGTCAGGATGTAACCGTCCTCGCGGAGGATGATTCCCGATCCTTGACTGTCGTAAACCGGTTCCGCGTTGCGCCGGAGCTGCCGGCGTTTCTTGAGTTGGTCCTCGAAGCGCTTGCGCAGCTCCGGCACCAGGTCGAAGAACGGATTGTCGTCATCGCCAGGCTCGCTGTAATCCGGCTTGTGGGCAACCCGGATGACCACGACGGCCGGGGAAGCCTGGTCCGCCACCTCGATGAAAGCCTGGTTGAGCTGTCGCGCCAAATCCATTGCGGGAGAAGCTTCCCTCGCGGCCAACGGCAGAAGCGACAGCGTCGAGGTTCCCAGCAAGGCAAGAAGACCGACGTGAGACTTGATTAGATTCATATTTTCCATCTTTCCAGGGGCCGTCGCTCAACGACTTTGAAGCATTTGTCGGGCTAAACGTTCAAAAATCGTGGATTCGCGCAGCTACTTTTTCCCCCGCATTGACTTGCATCAACCTGCCCGATAACCTGCCGGATGTCCAGATGCTGGAAGCCATCGAAAAACTGCTGATCCTCCAGGACCGCGACCGCAAAATCTCCCGGCTGCGGGGCGAACTGGGCAACATCGGGCCGGAGCGCCAGGCGCTTGAGGCTAAAACCGCCTCCTCCCAGGCAGCCCTCGACGTGGCCAGGCAACGGAGCAAACAGCTCGAAAGCGACCGCAAGAAACTTGAACTCGAGGTCGAGTCGAAAAAGCAGGCGATTGAGAGATATTCCCTCCAGCAATTTCAGACCAAGAGGAACGACGAGTACCGCGCGTTGGCCCACGAAATTGAAATGGCCCGGCGGGACATCTTCAAACTCGAAGACCAACAACTGGAACTGATGGAACAGGCCGAGGCCGCCCAAAAGGAAGCCGCGGCCGCGACCAGGATGGCTGACGAAGCGAAAAAATCGGCCGATCGACAGATGGCGGATTTGACCGCACGCGAAGAAAATCTGAAAAAGGAGCTGGCAGAGTTGGAAGCCGACCGCGACCAACTGGCAGCTGCAGTGGACGCAAGTATCCTGCCTCGCTATGAACGCCTCCGCAAAAGCAAAGGCGAAAATGTAGTGGTCGGCGTCGCGCACGGGGTTTGCGGCGGTTGCCACATGAAGCTGCAACGCCAGGTGATGGTTACCTGCCAGGGCAATCAGGAGATCGTCTCCTGCCCGAATTGCGGCCGCATCCTCTATTACACGCGCGACATGAGCCTGGCGGTGGCGGAGTAGCGAGTTTAGCAATCCGCTCGCGAATCGAGAGGGGCGGCGCGAATGCGAAAAAAGGTCATCGTCGGGTCGTTCGTTTTGATCTGCGGCGTCCTTGCGTTGTGGTGCCTGTTACTTCTCTCGGATTCCCGAAAGAAACTTCGTATCGATCTGACTTTTGTCGGAACCACAAATTCCGGCGGTCAACAATTCGCTCTTTTCCGTTTCAACAACTCTGGAACGAAGACCATCGTGTGGGATCACGCATTCGTGCCTTGGGAGTGCCGTGCGGAAACAGGGCAAGGCTGGACGAACTATGATGCTAAAGTGGGTCTTTCTACGATCGACTGGTTGTTGCCAGCTACAAATCGGAACTTTCGGGTACCGCTTCTTGAAGGAACGCGGCGGTGGCAAGTTGGCGTCAGCTTTCAAGAAGCATCTCCGCGAATGGAATTAGTCGCCAGAACCTATCGTTCCAGGATTGTGAAGTTCGTGCCTGATTTCGCTTGGAATTTTATTCCCAACGCTCCCATCAAGAACGATGAAATCTGGAGCAAGGTTTTCACGAATACCCCCAATCCCTGACTTGCTTTCTGTTCGCAGGCCGATAGGCTGTAGGCTGTTCTTTGATTTTGGAAGGGCGGAGGACCGCTTCCGGCGCGAGCCGGGGGAGGAAAGTCCGAACACCACAGGGCGCGATGCCGCGTAACCTGTAGCCGCCGACGTAAGGAGGCGGAAATGGGATATATGCAGGCGGCCAGGCCGCGAGGCCTGCCGACGGACAGTGCCACAGAAACTTAAACCGCCTGGAGCTGTAGCGGCGGTCTACGACCGCCGGTTTCAGTTTGGGTAAGGGTGAAAAGGTGGGGTAAGAGCCCACCGCTCCAAGCGCAAGCGCGGAGGCACGGAAAACCCCATCGGGTGCAAGGCCAAATAGGGGACCGCGGAGCGGCCCGCTCCATGCCCAGAGTGGGACAGGCGTCTCGCCTGTCGCGGGAAGAAAAGACAGGCTGGAAGCCTGTCCCACTTTGCGGTCAGGTCCCGGGTACTGGCTGCTCAGACAAATGGTTCTCTCCGTCCCGCAAGGGACGCAGACAGAATTCGGCTTACAGCCCTTCCAAAATCAGCGAACACGCCCGGTTGCGAATCGGCGCATCTTTCCGCACCGGTTTGTTCAATCCAGGTTTCACAGCTGTGGGGGAATCTCAGTTTCTTGCAATGCTGGTGGCACGGGCGTCCCGCCCGTTTGCTCCAAACCAGAAGCTCACGGGCGGGACACCCGTGCCAGTAGCCGCCCATGCGCCCTGCAAGAAACCGGGATGCGTCCCACAGCCGTTAGCGCCCCAATTGCGGCTTGCAGAGGCTCTTGGCTGGATTAACCTGACTTGATGCACGGGTCCGGTCGGGATTATTTTCTGGCGGCGGTAATGGTTTACGGCCTCAGCGCGATTTACTCGGTGTTTCTCTGGCGCAAAGGCTTTCGCCAGCATGACCGCGTGAACTACGGTCTGCTGTTGCTGGCGGCGATTTTCCACACCACCGCGATGTTCAAACGCGGCTTCTCTTTCGACCGTTGCCCGGTCAACAATCTCTACGAAGCGACCCTGTTCCTGCTCTGGACAATTGTCGCAACGTACTTGGTTGTCGGACTTTGGCCGCGCCTTCGGTTCCTGGGCGCATTCGCCGCGCCCCTCTTGTTTTGCGTCGGCGTCTTCGCGTTGATGCCGGGGTTGGACAACTCCTACGGAGCACGTCCCGAGTTCAAACACGATTGGGTCAGCCTGCACGCGGCGTTGATCCTGCTTTCCTACGGTGCGTTCGGGCTCAGTTCGGTGGCCGGTTTGATGTATCTGACTCAGGAACACGACCTGAAATTCCGCAAGATGCGCGCGATCTTTTCGTTGCTGCCGCCGATTCAACGGCTCGAGCTGGTCATCGGTCGGCTGATGGTGACGGGTTTCGTCCTGCTCACCGCGGGGCTGGTGATTGGAGCGGTCCGACTCAAGCTGCCGGAAGGCGTCAGTTACTTCGACGACCCCAAAGTGCATTGGTCAATCCTGGTTTGGCTGCTGTATCTTGCGCTGCTGATCATGAACTGGGGGTTCGCGCAAGGCGGTCGGCGTTTTGCCTGGGGCGCAGTTGGCTGTTTCCTTTTTGTGCTGCTGACGTTTTGGGGAGTCAATCTGATGTCGCCGATTCATCACTGACCCTATGCAGATCAAGTTGAATCGAGCGTCGAGGGCTAGAATGCGTTTCGGTATTCTGCATTCCGCGCTCCGCATTTCTTAACATGCCCATCGTCGTCATTGGACTGAGTCATCACACTTCCCCCGTTGAGTTGCGGGAACGGTTTGCGTTTGCCGAGGCGAAAATACCGGAGGCACTGCAGAAGCTGCGGTCGAATGGCGTGGCGGATGAGGCAGTGATTCTCTCCACTTGCAATCGGGTTGAGATCTACGCCGCGACGACGAATGCGGATCATTCGGCGTTCCAGGCGTTGCGACAATTCCTGGTTGCACGGGGCGATTATGAGGCGCCATTGAACGATGAGATCTACAATTTGAGCGAGCCGCAGAGCGTCGAACATTTGTTCAAAGTCGCCTGCGGCATCGACTCCATGGTGCTGGGTGAGACCGAAATCCTGGGGCAGCTTAAGAAGGCTTACGACCTGGCGCTGCAGCACAAACATACCGGCGGCCGATTGAACAAGGCGTTTCAGCGGGCGTTCAATGTTGCCAAACAAATCCGCACCGGGACCAACATCCAGCGCGGCAGCGTCTCGGTGGGGTCGGTGGCAGTAGAGCTGGCGGAGAAGATCTTCAGCGCTCTGCAGGACCGGCACGTGATGGTCATCGGCGCGGGTGACACCAGTGAAAAGACCGCGCGCGCTTTGCTCAGCCGCGGCGCACAAAGCATCATCGTTTCGAACCGTTCTTATGATCGGGCGGAAGCCCTGGCCCGGGACCTGGGCGGACGCGCCATTCATTTCGAGGAGTGGGCGAGTGAATTTCAGAAAATTGACATCGTCATCAGCAGCACGGCCGCACCGCATTACGTGCTGGACCGCGCGAAGCTGGAGCCGCTCATGAAGCTGCGCAAGAACCGGCCTTTGTTGCTGATTGACATCGCGGTACCACGGGATATCGAGCCCGAGGTGAATTTTTTGGAAAACGTTTACCTCTACAACATTGACCACTTGCAGGCCATCGCCGACGATTACCTCAAACAGCGGCGCGAGGAAATCGTCCGTTGCGAAGCCATCATCCGTGAGAAGGTCAAAGTGCTGCTGAACCCGGAACAGCCTCCCGGACTGGCGTCCGGTTCGCGCGCGGTCTTCGGCCATGAGTGACGCTGACATGCCCGTCATCTGATCGCATGTCCTTCGCATCAAAACCGATTATTATCGCCACGCGCGGCAGCGCGCTCGCGCTGGCCCAGGCGAACCTTGTTTTCGACCAATGCCGGGCGGCGTTTCCGAAACTGAAGTTCGAAATCAAAATCATCCGGACCACAGGTGACAAGCTGCAAACCGCGTCGCTGGCCAACCCTTCCGAATCTCTGCCAAAAGGACTTTTCACCAGGGAGCTCGAAGTCGCGCTGCTGAAATCTCGGGCCGACCTCGCCGTTCACAGTTTGAAGGATCTCCCCACGGAACTTCCAGCCGGCTTGAAATTGGGTGCCGTCAGCAAGCGTGTGGATGTTCGTGATGCGCTGATTTGTCGCGACGCCGAATATCGCGGCGCCGAAGAAGCCAAAACCGCCGTAACCCGGCGGATGTCGCGGCCTTCGCAGCGACGCGGATTCAAACAGAAGATTTCGCTCAGGGACTTGCCGCAAGGCGCGACGATCGCGACCAGCAGCACGCGTCGCAAAGCGCAGTTGCTCGCGAATCGGCCTGATCTCAACGTAGTCGAAATCCGCGGCAATGTCGTTACCCGTCTGCAAAAGCTGGATGAGCAGGCGGAGATTGACGCAGTGGTTCTGGCGGCGGCGGGGCTGGAGCGCTTGAGTTTTCGCATCACGCCCGAAGGCCGCTTGCAGGGAGACGCTGTCCCGGACGGTTTGCTGGCCACGGTTTTAGAACCCGAGATCATGCTGCCGTGCGTCGGGCAGGGCGCGCTCGGCATTGAAATCCGCGAAAACGACGAGCGCGTCGCGGTCATCTGCGAGCGGCTGGATCATTACAATACGCGCCAGTGCGTGGCGGCGGAGCGCGCTTTCCTCGGCGCGATGGGCGGCGGTTGTCAAAGTCCGATCGCCGCCTATGCCGAGGTGGTTGGCGATCAGGTCCGCCTTCGGGTGGTTTCGTTCCAAGGCGGGACTCCGCGGAGGGGTGAAGCCAAACGCGGCCTCAAAGAGTCAACCGCTCTCGGCGAGGAGTTGGCTGCGGCTCTACGAGAGTGAGGTCAGTGCCGGGCGCGGGTCAGGGCAGCTCGCTGAACCGGTAGAACCGCTTCAGCACGTTGTCTCCGGTGGCGTCAGTGAAGCCTGCCGTTATGGATTGAGCGACATTGGTGAACGAGGGTGACCACTCTGAAAGGTTCGCTGATACTTCCACCACATTCGTTCTGCCCCGCGTCAAGCCGACCAGGGTAAAGCGAAACCGTCCATCGGTCAGCAGTGTGGGCGAGGTCAAGCTGAGGCTGTTCGTTGAGACGACGTTTGTCCGAAACAAATCAGTCAGGTCGCTCGCGTTCGCGGCATCGCAAAGAAACGGTTGCACGCCGAAGACCGCCTGCATCGTGCGCAAGGTTGAGGCGTGGGTGTAACGGTTCGTGCTCGCATAGCCGCCTCCTTTCGCCAGGGGCGAAACCACGATCATGCCGATGGGGCCCTGCAACCCTGCGCCTGTGCCTTCGTCCCAGGTGATGAAAACGGCTCCGTTGTTTTGGTAAGCGGGCGAGGCGAGAATTTTGGGGACCGCGCCAGCCAGCCAGTTGTCACCGTTTCGGATGCGGTCTGACGTGGCGCATCCCGCCGAATTGTGCATGTCGTCGCAGAGATTGGGCGTGATGAAATTGTACCGCGCCACGGCGTTGTTGGTCAGGTCCGCCGCCAGTTCTTGGAAAGGCCGGATGTGGGCTGCACAATAATTGGCGTTCGAGATGATGTCGGTGAAATAAACAAACGGATTGTGATAGGCCGCGTAAAGTCCGCTGCTGGAGAGCGGGCAATTCGTGCCGCTGATGTTTTCCTGGTAACACTTCCATGAAATGTCGGCATTGGTCAGCAGCGTGACCAGGTGATTCGTGGAGCTGAACGTGTGCGCGCCCGGATCGCTGCTGTCGAGAACACCGAAGTTGGTGCCGGCTTCGAGCCAGAGATAATTAGGCAGGCTGCCCGGCAGTCCGGGCGGCGTGTAATACTGCTCGCAATACGACGCCATCGGCACCAGTGTGT
>QHNT01000259.1 GCA_003218515.1 Verrucomicrobiota bacterium
CCGAACAACTTATGGCGGCAGTCAGTGACATCGGCCACCAGATTTACGTGCAGCCGGGGCGGCGTGAGGACTTTGTTCGTTTGATTCAACAGGACGGAATCGTCTCGAAATTCGAGTCCCAGGTTTATCGCAAGGACCGGAGCGTCATCTGGATTTCCGAGAACGCGCGGGTCGTGCGCGACGGGCGAGGCCAGGTGCTCTACTACGAAGGCACCGTGGAAGAAACCACCGAGCGCAAACGGGCCGAGCAGGCGCTGCGTGACTCCGAGATTCTGTATCACTCGCTGGTCGAATCGCTGCCGCAAAACATCTTCCGCAAGGACAAGGAAGGCCGCTTCACGTTCGGCAACACGAAATTCTGCGGCGAACTGGGCCGGTCCCTGGGGGAAATCATCGGCAAAACGGACTTCGATTTTTTCCCGAAGGAACTCGCCGCGAAATACCAACGCGACGATCACAGCGTCATGGAGACAGGCGCGCCTTTCGAAACCGTCGAAGAACATCGGACGCCCGATCGCGGAAAGATTCACGTCCAGGTGATCAAGACTCCGCTCTGCGACGCGCTGGGCAACGTCATCGGCGTTCAAGGAATGTTTTGGGATGTGACGGAGCGCAAGAAAATAGAGGAGGCGCTGGCTTACGAACGCGACCTGCTGCGGGCTCTGCTCGACAACATCCCGGACAATATTTATTTCAAGGACCGACAATCGCGCTTTGTGAAAGTGGGTCAGGCGCTGGCGAAGAAATTCAACCTTAAGGATTCCGAGGAGGCAGTCGGCAAAACAGACTTCGACTTTTTCACACCGGAACACGCGCAGGCTGCTTATGCGGACGAACAATTCATCATTCGCACCGGTCAGCCGATTATCGGCAGGATGGAAAAGGAAACCTGGCACGATGGCAGAGTGACCTGGGGATTGACCACCAAGATGCCGTTTCGGGACAAAGACGCCAAAATCATCGGCACCTTCGGCGTCACCAAAGACATCACGCAGCTCAAGGAAACGGAACGGGAACTGGCCAAGGCCCGCGACGCGGCGGTGGAATCCGCGCGGCTGAAATCGGAATTCCTCGCCAACATGAGCCACGAAATCCGCACGCCGATGAACGGCATCATCGGCATGACCGGGCTCCTGATGGACACGGACCTGACGGATGAACAGCGCGACTTTTCCGAAACGATCCGCACCAGCGCGGACGCGTTGCTGACGATCATCAACGACATCCTGGACTTCTCCAAAATCGAGGCGGGCAAGCTCAGCATCGAAATCATCAATTTCGACCTCCGCGACGTGGTCGAAGGCACCGTCGAGCTGCTGGCCGAGCGTGCCGAAGCCAAAAGCATTGAACTGGCCTCCTGGGTGCTCGAGGATGTGCCCTGCCATCTGCGGGGCGATCCGGGGCGGTTGCGACAGGTGCTCACTAATCTCCTCGGCAACGCGATCAAATTTACCGAACGCGGCGAAGTCGTCGTGCGCGTCTCGAAGGAAAACGAATCAGAACAACACGTCACGATCCGTTGTGCCGTCGCGGATACCGGCATTGGCATCCCTCACGAAGCGCAGAACAAGTTGTTCCAGGCCTTCACTCTAGCCGACGGATAAAACAGCCGCCAGGCACCACCTTCTTTTTCAAGCGGCCGCGGGGAAACCTGGAAAATTTGCGAGTGCTTGTTGTGGATGACAACGCCACCAACCGCCAGATTTTACAGCACCAAACGAAGTCCCGAAAAATGCGCACCAGCACGGCGGTGAACGGCGCCGTTGCGTTGGAACTGCTCCGCCGGGAGGCGGCCACCGGGGATGCTTTCAACCTTGTCATTCTGGACCTGCAGATGCCGGAGATGGACGGCCTGACCCTGGCGCAAACCATTCGCGCCGACCCGCTCATTCAAAAGGCCCGCCTGGTGATGTTGACGTCTCTGGGTCTTCGGCTCGACGCGGAAGCCTGGCGCAGCGCTGGCATTGACGCGTATCTGGCCAAACCCGTCAAAGAATCCCGCCTTTTTGATTGCCTGGCCACGGTCATGGCGGAGACAACCGGCCCCACCGCCGGACACCCTGACGCGCTGCACGCGGCTGGCGCGCCCGGTCGCGCGCGAGCTCTCAACCCCAGACACGTGCGCATTTTGATGGCCGAGGACAACGTCGTGAACCAAAAGGTCGGGCTGCGTCAATTGAAGAAGCTTGGCTATGCGGCGGACGCGGTCGCCAACGGCATGGAAGCCGTCGAAGCGCTGAAACGAATTCCCTACGACATCGTCCTGATGGACTGCCACATGCCGGAGCTGGACGGTTACGAAGCAACGCGGTTGATCCGGCAGATGGAAATGGGAAAGAATGACCCGCAGCGGCCACCGGCTTACATCATTGCCCTGACGGCCAACGCCCTCGAGAGCGATCGCGAAAAATGCCTGGCTGCCGGCATGAACGATTACATCAGCAAGCCAGTTAAACTGCCGGAACTGCAGGCGGTGCTCCAGGAAGCGGCCAGCTTCGTTCGGCCCGTGGCGGCGCGCAAGCGGACGGAAAACAGCGGCGTCAACAATGAGGCGGTCATTGACGGTTCTGTGCTCGCTGGATTGCGGGAGCTTCAGGAGCCGGGCGGACCTGATGCCGCCGTGGAACTGATCGAACTGTTTCTGCGGGACACGCCTGTGAAAATCCAAAGTATGCAGTCCGCCATCGCCCGGTCGGACTGGCTGGCGTTGCAAGAGTCGGCCCATAGTCTTAAAGGAAGCGCCGGCAACCTCGGCGCGCGTCGGCTCGCCAAACTTTGCGCGGAACTGGAAAGGCTGCCCAAGGAGGGGAAACTGGCGGAAGCATCCGATTTATTCGGCAGGCTGAACGAGGAATACGGCCGCGTCTGTTTTATCCTTGAGCAGGAAAAGGAAAAGCCAATAGAGTCTCTTTAGAGCGATTGGCTCGATCCAAGCCGAACTCTATGCCATGAAGAAATGAGCGCGCCTTTGCCACAGATTCTGTTGATTGATGACGATCAGGACCTACACGATTTGCTCGTTACCAGCCTGATCGATGACCGCATCCAGCTTTTGTGTGCCCGCGACGGGCGCGACGGCCTCGCGCTGGCGCGGCGCAATAAAATCAACGTCATCCTGCTGGACCTCGGCCTCCCGAAGAACGACGGGTTCGCGGTGCTCCAACAGTTGAAGGAAGACGCCCACCTGCAAAACATCCCGGTCATCATTCTCACCGCTTGGAACAGCACGGCCGACAAGCTGCGCGGTTTCGAGCTCGGCGCGGTGGATTATATCACCAAACCGTATGAAATCGCCGAGCTCCGCGCGCGCGTCCGCACCACGCTCCGCAACAAATTGCTTCAGGACCAGTTGACGCAAGCCAACCGCGAACTCGAAGCCTCCCGGGTCGCCGCGGAAGCCGCCACGCGGGCCAAATCCGAGTTTCTGGCCAACATGAGTCACGAAATCCGCACGCCGATGAACGGCGTCATCGCGATGACCGGCCTGCTGCTGGAGAGTGAACTGACAACCGAACAAAGTGAACTCGTTGAAACCATCCGCAGCAGCGGCGACGCCCTCCTGACGATCATCAACGATATCCTGGACTTTTCCAAAATCGAATCCGGCAAGCTGGAATTGGAGAAACAGCCGTTCGATATCCGCACCTGCGTCGAGGACTCGCTCGACCTGCTGGCGCCCCGAGCCGCGGAAAAGCAGATCGATCTGGCCTACCAAATGGACGACGATGTGCCGCCGACGGTCATAGGGGATGTCACCCGCGTGCGCCAGGTGCTGGTCAATTTGCTCGGCAACGCCATTAAGTTTACGCCGAAGGGCGATGTCACCGTCGAAGTCAAAATGACCAAATCGCCGGCGGCTGCTCCCAAAGCCGGCGCGCTGCCGATCACGGTGAAGTTTGACGCGCCGAGCGCCGCGGCCGGCACCGCTGAGCTTCATTTTGCAGTTCGCGACACCGGCATCGGGATTCCGCCGGAAAAAATGGATCGCCTGTTCAAGTCATTCAGCCAGGTGGACGCTTCGACGACGCGTCACTACGGTGGAACGGGACTCGGACTGGCCATCAGCAAGAGCCTGGCCGAGTTGATGGGTGGAAGAATGTGGGTCGAGAGCACGGTCGGCAAAGGTTCCACCTTTCAGTTCACCATTCAGGTGCAGCCGACACCGAGCGCCGCGCAACCGGAACTGAAAGGCTCCCAGCCGCAACTGGCCGGCGTGCGGTTGCTCATCGTGGACGATAACCCGACCAACCGCCGTATTCTCACGCTGCAGTCGCGCAAGTGGGGCATGCTGCCGCGCGACGTTGACAGCGGAAACAAGGCGTTGGATTTGTTGCGGCAGAACGAACCGTTCGACCTCGCGGTGCTGGACATGCAAATGCCGGAAATGGACGGCGTAACGCTCGCGGGCGAGATTCGAAAATTGCGCGGGCCGGAAGCGCTGCCGATGGTCCTGCTCACTTCGATGGGGAACGTGCCGGGCGCGCTGGAAAGTCCCGCCTCGCCATTTGCCGCCTGCCTGACCAAGCCGATCAAGCAAGGCCAGTTGCACGGCGTGTTGCTCGAAGTCATGGGCAAACCGAAAACCGCCGCCAAAAAAGTCGTTCCCGTGAACAAGCTGGACGCGACGCTCGCCCAGCGGATGCCGTTGCACCTGCTTCTCGCCGACGATAATGTCGTCAATCAGAAAGTCGCTCTGCGACTCTTCGACCAGATGGGCTATCGCATCGACATCGCTGGTGACGGCCTGGAAGCCATTCAGGCGTTGGAACGAAAGCACTACAATATTGTATTCATGGACGTGCAGATGCCTGAGATGGACGGCCTGGAGGCAACCCGCCGCATCCGCGAACTGGAAAAGGAACTCGCCCAAGGCCCGAATCCCAAGCCGCCCACGATTATCATCGCGATGACGGCCAACGCGATGACCGGCGACCGCGAAAAATGCATCAAAGCCGGCATGGATGATTATCTGGCCAAACCCGTGCGGCCCGAAGCCGTCCAGGCCGCGCTGCAACGTTGGGGCCCTTTGGCGAAGAGTCCTTCAGCCCGCCCGGCTCCCGTGACCGCCAAGCCCGAAGCGGTTATCGAACCAAACGTCCCTGCCGCGGCGCCTCCGCCTCCGAAAGAAAAAGAAGAACCCCCGGTTGACCTGGAGCGATTGGTTGAACTGGCCGGTGGCGACGAAGTGGGGATTGCCGAATTGACGGACCTTTACCTGAACCAGACGACGGAACAGCTCCAAAGCCTTAAAACGGCGGTTGAAGCGGGCGTTGTTCAGGATGTCGAGCGCATTGCCCACAAATCCGCCGGCGCCAGCGCTACGTGCGGGATGAACTCCATCGTCCCGGCGCTGCGCGAGTTGGAGCGGCAGGGCCGGGAAGCCAAATTGTCCAACGCGCCGGCGCTGGTTGAGCAGGCCAGCAAAGAGCTTGAACGGATCCGGGCTTTTTTGAACAATCGCCGGCGTCCTTCGGGTAACGCTCCTGCCGGGCCCGGATCATCATGAAGAAGATGCTGATAGTCGAAGACGATCAGATCGTCGGCAACATCTACCGACACAAATTTCAGGTGGAAGGTTTCCAGGTCGCGCTGGCCACCGACGGCGAGGCGGGCCTGACCGCGGTAAAGGAAATCAAACCGGACGTGGTCATTTTGGACTTGATGCTGCCCAAGCTCAACGGCGTCGAAATCCTGAAGAAAATGCGCGCTGAGCCGACGACCAAGTCAATCCCCGTGATCGTGCTTTCCAACGCCTATTTGAGCAGCCTCGTGCAAGAGGCGTGGAAGGCGGGCGCCAACCATTGCATGATCAAAGCCAGTTGCACTCCGAAACAACTGGTTGAACTGGTCAACAGGACACTCGGCGCCCCGCCTGCAGCTCAAGCGCCGGCCCCCGAGCCCGCTCTTCCCAAATCCGCACAGGCTCCGGCGGCAACCCCGGCCAAGAAGCCGCCGCCACTCGGCAGTTTGGAAGACGACACCGCATTTCAGACTGAGCTTCGCCAGACGTTTCTTGGCAGCGCGCCGGATCACGTAGCCCAGTTGCGAGGCATGCTCCAGACGTTCATCAAGAGCGAAGGCGACACCGCCCGGCTTCCACGGCTGTTCGCGCTTTATCGCCAGGTCCACTCGCTGACGAGCAACTCGGCCGTCGCCGGCCTGACCAGCGTCGCAAAAATGTCCTCCGCGCTCGAAGCGTTGCTGAAAGAGCTTTACGAAAAGCCGAAGAACCTCAACGCCTCGACTATGCGGACGGTGGCGCACACGATCGACTTCCTCGCCGTTCTGCTGGAGCACCGCAGCACGCAGGACCCGGAGAGTTTTCCACCGCCGAACATCATGGTCGTGGATGACGAAGCCATCTCCCGTCGCGCCGTCATTTACGCGCTGGAAAAGGCCAATCTGAAATGCGTCAGTGTCGAGGATCCGAAAACCGCGTTGACCATGCTTGCGGAAAACCGGTTCGACCTCATCTTTCTCGACGTGGACATGCCTGGCATGAGCGGCTTCGAACTCTGCGCCAAACTCCGCGTGTTGCCCGCCCATGCCAGGACGCCCGTGGTGTTTGTCACTGGCCTGACCGACTTCGAGAGCCGCGCCCGCTCCACGTTGAGCGGCGGCAACGACCTCATCGCCAAGCCGTTTTTGTTCATGGAACTGGCGGTCAAATCCTTGACCTTAATCCTCAAAGGTCAATTGAGAATCACAGGCCATTGAAATGCAGCCGCGCTGCTCTCGCCTTTCCGCGGAACCTCGTCCCGCTCCTGGGAACCTCACCGCCGCTTATTAGCGTTTGCCCATGGACTCGCTCCACGCCCCCTGGCGGATTGACTACATTCTGGCGCCCAAGCCGCCGCTGACCGATGTCTCGCTCTTCACACGTATCGCGCAGTCGAACGACGATGAGGCGAACTATATCCTCGCGCGCGGCCGAACCTGCTTCGCCCTCTTAAACACCTATCCCTATACCGGGGGGCACCTGATGACTGTCCCGTACAGGCAGGTCCCCGACTTCAACGGCCTCACCGATCAGGAAATCGCCGAGTTGATGCTGCTCACGCGCCGCTGCCAGAACGCGCTCACGGAAGTCATGAGGCCCGACGGCTTCAACATCGGCGTCAACCTGGGCAAAGTCGCCGGCGCCGGCATCATTGAACATTTGCACATTCACCTCGTGCCACGCTGGAACGGCGACACCAATTTCATGCCGGTGATCGCAGGCACGACCGTCGTGCCGCAAGCGCTGAAAGAACTCGCCGCCCGCCTTCGCGAGGCATTGGCCGCCGATTCCGCGCTCCGCACGCCGCACTCCGCGCTCTGAAATGGCTTCCGAAACTCTTCACTTCGAAAACGCCCGCCAGGCCCAGCAGCTTTTCAACAACGACCCGCGCAACCTTCAGGCGCTGGAAGAGCAGCTCGAGGTCAAGGCCACGGCTCGTGATGGCTGGATTAAACTGGAAGGTTCGACCGAGTCCGTCGAGCGCGCCAAACAGATGTTTCAACTGTTGGAGAGTTCATTGAAATCCGGCTCGCCCGTCCGCAACCGCGAATTCACTTACGCCCTCAACGTGGTTAGACACGAAGGGACATCCGTGCTCAAGAGCCTGTTCGACGAACGGATCCAAACCTCGACCAAAAAGGCCACGGTCACGCCGAAAACAGTCGGCCAGAAAAAATATGTGGAAGCGATTCGCCATCACGACGTGGCGTTCGCCATCGGTCCCGCTGGCACCGGCAAGACTTATCTGGCGATGGCGATGGCGGTTCAGGCGCTCAAGGAGGAGAAAGTTTCCCGCATTATCCTGACCCGCCCGGCGGTGGAAGCCGGTGAAGCGCTCGGTTTTCTGCCCGGCGATCTCTACGAAAAAATCGCGCCCTACCTCCGCCCACTCCACGACGCGCTGCACGACATGCTCCCCGGCGAGGAAATCCAGAAGCACATGGAACGCGGCACGATCGAAGTCGCTCCGCTGGCCTACATGCGCGGACGGACGCTCAACCACTCCTTCATCATTCTCGACGAGGCTCAAAACTCCACGACCGAGCAGATGTTTATGTTCCTCACCCGTCTCGGCCACGGCTCCAAGGCTGTCGTCACCGGTGACATCACGCAAATCGATCTGCCGCCCCACAAACATTCCGGACTGGTCGAAGCGCACCACGCGCTGAAAAACGTCGAGGGCGTCGCCATCATCGAATTCACCCGGCACGACGTGGTCCGCCATCCGCTCGTCCAGCGCATCATCAGCGCCTACGAGGAACACCGCGGCCGGCGCAATGAGTGAACTGACCCTGCGCAACCGCCAGCGCGCCCGTTGCGTAAACCTGCCCCTGCTCCGCCGCGTTGCCCGCGCATTGCTGACCGGACGGCTACGGTTGAAAAACCATGAACTTGGTGTTCACCTCGTGGCCGCGCCCGAAATGACGAGATTGAATGAACGGTTCTTGAACCACGCAGGTTCTACGGATGTAATTACCTTCGATTACAGCGGCAAAGTGGGACAGGCATCTTGCCTGTCGTCGAAAATGAGGGTGAAACGTCAAGACAGGCAAGATGCCTGTCCCACTTTGCACGGAGAGATTTTCATTTGTCTCGACGATGCCGTGGCGCAGGCGCGCCGGTTCCGCACGACCTGGCAATCGGAACTGGTTTGCTATCTCGTTCATGGTGTGTTGCACCTGCGCGGCTACGACGATCGGCAGCCAAAGTTCCGGCGGGCAATGAAGCGTGAGGAGGATCGTCTGGTGCGTGAACTCGCCCGCCTGTTTCCCTTGAGCAAATTGGCTCGCAAACCTACAGTCCGGCCATGAAGAAGAATCCTTTCGCGAGTTGGCGCGCCAATTTTTTTACCGGCCTGGCCATTGTGTTGCCGGCGGTGATTTCGATCGCGGTTGTGGTCTGGCTGTTCGGCACCGTGGCGAACATCACCGATACGCTGTTGATTTTTTTGCCCAAGGACTGGACCCACAAAGACCTCGGCGCCGGCACGATGCACTGGTATTGGAGCCTGGTCGCCCTGCTGCTGGCGGTGTTGTTGATCGGCCTGGTGGGCAGCCTGGCGCGTTACTATTTTGGCAAGAAACTGATTCAGTTGGTTGATCTGGCCCTGCTCCGTGTCCCCTTGCTCAACAAAATCTACAGCACCATCAAGCAGGTCAATCAGGCGTTCTCGCCGAGCAGCAAATCCTCCTTTAAACAGGTCGTGCTGGTCGAATTCCCGCGCGCCGGCCAATACTCCGTTGGTTTCGTCACCGGCGAAGACCACAAGGAAGTGCAGCAGAAAACCAAAGAACACGTCTTCAGCGTGTTCGTGCCGACGACGCCCAATCCGACCAGTGGTTTTCTCGTGCTCGTGCCGGAAAAGGAAATCACCAAGCTCGACATGTCCGTGGCCGACGGGATCAAATTCATCATCAGCCTCGGCGCGATCGCCCCGGAGTTCACGCCGCTCAAACGCTGACTTGCCGCAGACCCTCTCTTCGCCTACACTTCAGGGCATGACTTGGGTCGAAGCATGTCAGGACAAGAGCCTGCAGAACCTGCCGTATAAGATCGAACTTAACCGGCAAGGCAAACTCATCATGAGTCCCACCCGCTACAAGCACGGTTACTATCAGAGCGAAATCGCCATCCTGCTGAAACGTCTCCTGCCTCACGGCAAAGTCGTCGTGGAATGCGCGATCGATACGACCGAGGGGACTTTCGTGGCGGACACGACCTGGGCGTCTCCGGAACGATTCGCCGTGATTCAGGATGAGTTCAGTTGCTCGATCGCGCCGGAAATCTGCGCCGAGGTCTGGTCCTCATCCAACACAACGGAGGAGATCGAAATGAAACGCCGCTTGTATCTCGACAAAGGCGCATTGGAGTTTTGGTATTGCGATGAAAAAGGCAAAATGACCTTCTTCGACTGCTCCGGCCAGATTTCCCGTTCAAAGCTGTCCCCTGAATTTCCAACCCGAATCCCCGACTGAGCGAAAATCAACGCACCCAAGGCCTGATTCTCCGCACCCGACTGCTGACCGAAACCAGCCTCATCATCCACTGGCTCACGCCGGATTTCGGTCGCACCGCCACCGTCGCCAAAGGCGCGCGACGCGCCAAATCTCCTTTTCGCGGCAAACTCGACCTCTTCTATCTTGCCGACTTCAGCTTCTCGCGCAGCCGCCGCTCGGAGTTGCACACGCTGAGTGAAGTCGTCCTGCGCGAGACGCACAGCGCTTTGCGGGAAGAACTCGCTTGGCTCCAGCAGGCCAGCTACTGCGCCGCACTGGTCGAACAAACGACCGAAACTGAAACGCCGCTCCCGACGATTTTTCCGCTGATGACGGAGCTGCTGGACCATTTACCGAAACAACCGCCGCAACCGCAAACCATTTTCGCCTTCGAACTCAAGTTGCTGCACGAACTCGGTCTGAAACCGGATTTGGCAAAAAGCAAACTCACACCTGGTGCGAAGCGTATCGTGAACGCCCTCTCGGCGAGCGACTGGTCGGCGGTGTCACGACTCAAATTAAGCGAGGCGCAAGTGACGGAGTTGCGACAGTTCCTGCACGGATTCCTGATTTTTCATCTGGGAAGGATTCCCAAAGGTAGAATGCGCGCGCTTGCGTCAACTACGGAGTAGCGGAAGAGGATAGACCACGGCGCGAGCCGGGGGGAGAATCGTTCACCGCAAAAGAAGCCGCAGAGCGGCGAAAGAATATCAACGGGTCGTTTCTGTCGCCCCTGACGGGGCTTGTGGCCGTTCCCTATTCCTACCCACGGCTGACGCAGTGTACGTGTTTAGCGTGACGACCGCGCCGTAGCGGGTTTCCAAACCTGCTGTATCGCGGGTTTCCAACCCGCAAACGCTTCGCCGCCTTCCACAGCCTGGGAACTTGGCGAGGGCTCTGCCGATTGGAAATCGGCGATACAGCAGGTTGGAAACCTAGCGCTACGTCCAAACGGCGCTAAACAGATACCGCGCCGTGGACTAACCGTCTGCTGCTGCTCCGCAGCTATTTCAGAGAACCCACCAGCGCTTCGTCCCCCGCGCCGCGGCGGAGGACAAAAACTTCAATGACGGCGGATTTCGGTGTCTTGTGCCAGCACACCTTCTTCCAGTTCCCGTGCGGTATCCAGGGAAAGGAAAGGCCAAAGCTTGGGAAATACTGAAAACCTCGGTCTGAATGAAGGTAGATAACTTCCATCGTTCCACCTTGGCGAGTCTTTACCCATTTTCGTTTTCCAGCCGGTGAAAATCCCATGAAAATACATTTCGGAGCGAAAACCTGATTGAGAAGTCCTTCCATCTCGGCCGACGAGTAATTCTCATTGTGCCAATTCTCACCCCATGGACTTGGCCGAGTCATTGCACGAAGCTGAATCTCGTTAAACCGTTTCGACGGGAGAATGCTTTTCCTCCGCCTCCACCCATTTCCCATGCTCGCGCACCAGCTCCACGAGGCGGTCCACGGCTTCGGCTTCGGGGATGTTGAACTTCACCGCGCTTTTGCCGACGTAGAGATTGATCTTGCCGGGCGCGCCGCCGACGTAGCCGAAATCCGCGTCGGCCATTTCTCCGGGTCCATTCACAATGCAACCCATGATGGCGATCTTCACGCCCTTGAGATGCCGCGTCCGTTCTTTGATGCGCGCGGTGACGGTCTGGAGATTGAACAACGTTCGACCGCACGATGGACAGGCGACGTAATCGGTTTTGAAACTGCGACAACCCGCGGCTTGCAGAATGTTATACGCCAGCTGCAGCGACTGACCGGCACCAGGCTCGCCTCGAATCAGAATCGCGTCGCCAATGCCGTCCGCGAGCAATGAGCCGATGACGACGGAGGCGCGCAGCAAAGCGATCCTTGGTTCGAGTGGCCAGACGCTCCCCTCACCCGGCTTCGCCACCCTCTCCCCATCGGATGGGGAGAGGGACGGGGTGAGGGGTGACGTTGCTTCAATTCCAAAGTTCAAATAATCCTTGAGCAGAATCGGATTGTTCCGGCCGAGCCGTTTCAAACGGGCGGCCAGCAGCCGAAACGCCGTGATCGCAGGCATTGAGACGCCGTCCTTCACCGTAACGAGCTGCGTGTCGCAGTTGACGTCGAAGTCGTTTGTCGGATCAACCTCCATCACGTTCAGGTCCTCGTAAATCGCCTCTGGCTTCACGTCGTCCTTGGGACGAATCTTCGGCGCGACCTTTTCCCACGTCGCCCGCGTGACGACGACGCGCACGGTTTGTTCGCCGCCGCATTTCAAACCGTCGGCGAGTTCGATTTCGGGCGCGGGCCGGCGCTCGTAATGGAACGGGTCGAACGGGAACGTTGAATCGTTCAATCGTTCAATCGTTGAATCGTCCAAACGCGCATCCGATTTAACGGTTCCACGATTCAACGTTTTAACGGTGAGCGAAGCAATCTGCGCGAGCAAATCATTGCAGACTTCAATTTCGCGGGGCGAATCCTCCGTGAGCGAAACGCGGATGGTGTCCCCCAGGCCGTCGCAGAGCAGCGAGCCGATGCCGATGGCGCTTTTAATGCGGCCATCTTCGCCCTCGCCCGCTTCGGTGACACCGAGATGGACCGGGTAATTCCAGTCCGGGCCTTCCTGTTCGAGCCGGGCGACGAGCAATCGGTAGCACTCGATCATCACCTTCGGGTTGCTCGATTTCATCGAGAACTTGAAGTTGTGGAAGTCGTGTTTGCGGCAGATGCGGGCGAACTCCAGCGCGCTTTCGACCATGCCCAGCGGCGTGTCGCCGTACCGGTTCATGATGCGGTCGCTGAGCGAGCCGTGGTTGGTGCCGATGCGGAGCGCGCGCTTCAAACGAATGCATTCCGTCACCAGCGGCGTGAACGCTTCTTCGATGCGTTTCAATTCCGCGGTGTACTCCGCGTCCGTGTATTCCTTGACGGCAAACTTCTTTTTATCGGCGTAATTGCCCGGATTGATCCGCACGACTTCGACCCATTTGACCGCCTCCATCGCGGCTTCGGGTTTGAAATGAATGTCGGCAACGATGGGCACGCTGCAGCCGCGCGCGCGCAGTTCGGCGACGATGTTTTTCAAGTTGGCCGCGTCCTTGACCGTCGGCGCGGTGATGCGCACGAGCTGGCAACCGACCTCGACGAGTTCGAGCGTTTGCTTCACGCACGCGGCAGTGTCCATCGTGTCGCAGGTGAGCATGGACTGCTTCACGACGGGATGGTCGCCGCCGACGATGACTCCGCCATGCTTCGGATCGCCGATAACAATTTCGCGGGATTCGCGGCGCTGGTGGAAGTACGGCGATTCGCAGTAGCGCATGGGAATCACTTGGCCGGCGCGGGGGCGGACGAAGGTTCGTTCTTGGGAGCAAATTTGATTTCAGTCGGTTTGTCTTGTTTACTCTGTCGCCACGGAAAATCCTGGGCGTCATAGAACGAAAGATAAAGGATGTAACCGATGACCAAAACCGCGCAGGCACTTTGAATCCAATTGAGGATCCTGACGTTGATCGGCTTCCGACGCACTGCTTCAATCAGTGCCAGGAGAATGTGCCCTCCATCAAGGACTGGAATGGGCAACAAGTTTATCAGGGCGAGGTTGACGTTCAGCAACACGCTGAACCAGATCGCCATCCTCCAACCTTGGTCGCTTTCAAACAGGATGTAGTAAATGCGCAGAATCCCCAACGGTCCGGTGAGATGCTGCGCCTTGATGTCCGATTTGCTGGAAAGGAGCGCGCCAAACGTGCCGACCATGGCATCAACGCTGAGTCGGATCTGCTCGAACGGCGCGGGATAAACGAGGCTCATTTTGCCGGTATCATCCCATTTCACCCCGATCCGAGGCACCAACTCGCCAGTAACAGGAATTTCCGGTTTCAGCGTCACTTCATCAATTTGATTCCCTCGCTGTCGTTTAAGAGACAGCGTTTCGTTCGGATGCTTCTCGATGTATTCACCCAGGTCTGCCGCGTGAATCAGCTTCGCGCCGTTGACTGCGAGGATGAAATCGTTTGGCTTCAGTCCGGCCCGTTCTGCCGGGCTGCCGTGCACTACTTCGCCGATCATCGGCGTGAACGCCGGCTCAATTCCGATTTGTCGCAGACCTTTGCGTTCCCACGCTTTCGTCTTCTGTTTGATGGGAACGGGAGCGAACTCCAGGATTTTCCCGGCCCGCTCGACTTTGATGCGGATGGCCTCGCCTTCGCTGCTCCAAACGCGCCAGGTCACACTGTCGCCCACGCCGGCAAACCTCACGATTCTATGACCATCCACCTCCAGAATTTTATCTCCCCGCAACAGACCGACCTTTTCTGCTGGTGAATCCTTATGCACATAACCAATCGTGGTAGCTGTCTCCTTTTCACTGACTGGCCGGCCGATAATCCAAACAGCGCCGGCGAACACGAGCGCCAGCGTGAAACTGAACAACGGTCCGGCGAAAGCCACGATAATCTTGTCCAAAACTGAAACCGGCGGCAGGTTTTGCCGTTCGGCTTCATTCCTACCCTCAATGGCTTCCATCGGCGCCATCTGCGGCAGCGCGACATAACCGCCGGCGGGAATGCATCCCAGACAAAAATCCACTCCATCGATTTTCTTCTTCCAAATGGGTTTGCCAAACCAGATGCCAAACCGCTCGATCACCAGTCCACGCCACCGCGCTGCCAGGTAATGGCCGAGCTCATGAACAATAATGAGCAGGTTAAACAGCATCACTACCTCGGCGCAGATAAGAATAATTTTCAAAACTTGCATAGGAATCAGGGCTGGCAATGGACCAGCCGCTACAACCAGACGAATATACCGGCCACAGGCTGTCTGGCAATCTTGGATACGGTTCCGTTCAAAAGAAGTTGAGCTGGATCTGCGGTCATTTGACTGCTTCCGCCCTGGCCCACCCATCCGCCGACAGAATCTGTTCCAATGACGGATGCTCCACCGGTTGATGTCGTTCCATCACGCGCGCGACGGTCCGGCTGATCTGCTCGAAACCGATCTTCCCGTTGCAGAATGCTTCCACGGCCACTTCATTCGCTGCGTTGAGCACGGCTGGCATGGTGCCGCCGACTTCCCCGGCCCGGCGCGCCAGGTTGAGCGAAGGAAAACGGTCAAAGTCCGGCGCTTCAAACGTCAGACTGCCCAGTTTGGCAAAGTCGGTCTGCACGCGGTCGTTGCGTGCGCGATCCGGATACGTCAGCGCGTATTGGATCGGCAGGCACATGTCCGGCGTCGAGAGCTGCGCGATGATGGAGCCGTCAACGAACTCGACCATCGAATGCACGACGCTCTGCGGATGGATGACCACTTGTACGCGGCCCATCTCGATGTCGAACAACCAGCGCGCCTCGATCATCTCCAGCCCCTTGTTGAACAGCGTCGCCGAATCAATCGTGATCTTCCGGCCCATCACCCAGGACGGATGTTTGAGCGCGCGTTCAACCGTGATGTTCGGGAAATCCTCTTTCGGCATCTGGCGGAAGGGACCTCCCGAGGCCGTGAGCCAAAGTTTGCGCACGGACGAAGCAGGCTTGCCGTCCAGGCATTGAAAAATGGCCGAGTGCTCGCTATCGACCGCTAATACACGCACCCCGTATTTGCGCGCCTCGCTCATGACGGTTTCACCGGCCATGACGAGGATTTCCTTTGAGGCCACCGCGATGTCCTTGCCGGCGCGGATGGCTGCGAGCGCCGGTTGCAGGCCGGCGGTGCCGACAATCGCGATGAGCACGATGTCTGCCGCGGGCAGGGTGGCGAGTTTGAGCAAGCCGTCGTTGCCGGCGTAAACACGAGTCGTTGCGCCGAGGATCGTCTGGATTTCGCGCGCTCTGGCGGGGTCGTTGATGGAAACGGCTTCGGGGCGATGTTTGAGCGTCTGTTTGGCCAGCAATTCGGCGTTGTTTCC
>QHNT01000260.1 GCA_003218515.1 Verrucomicrobiota bacterium
CTTCTCGAACTCCTGGGGCTCAGCCATCATCCATAGTTCGGCGATATCCATTTGAAGGTACCGCTTTGTCGCATTCTTCAAGAGCGTCAACCATTCCTGATACTGAGGAAGCAACGCCGACGGAAGATAATTCAAAAGGAACTCTCTTTTGGCCTCGGACCGCATGACCGCAGTCGCGATGTCAGAATGCAAAGTTGGAACTTTGGCTGAAGATTCGTCTCCTCGATCATTGACCACCGGCACAGAAATCGACTTAACACAGTCCAAGGAAAATGCACTGATCCAGAAAACCGGCATGCTGTAACTCGCTGCCAGTGCGATTGAGACCCCGGTCGTGTTATGGAGGACCGGCTCAGGGTAATCATGAAGCAACAGGTAAGCGCGATTGGCCATGCCGTTCCCCTATTGGGTGAAGTTCTGAATTCTTTCTAAATCGACTTCTTCCACTCCTCAATCGCCGCGCGCATCTGATCAGCGGCATTCAGGCGCGGCTTCACGAACTTCGGCGTGAACCATGGGAATGTGCCCAACAAATCGGTCGTCACCAGAATCTGCCCGTCGCAGTCCGGCCCGGAACCGATGCCGATGGTTGGCACGGAAATTTTCTCCGTGATCTCCCTTGCGACTGGCGGCGTGACGAGTTCCAACACGATCGCAAACGCTCCCGCATCCGCCAGCGCCTGCGCATCGGTGAGCAAGGCTTCACGCTCGGATTCCACTTTGCCTTTGACGTGATAGCCACCTTCCTCGCGCACGCTCTGCGGCAACATGCCCAGATGGCCGAAAAAAGGGATGCCGGCCGCGATGATAGAGCGAACCTGCTCAAGGATTTTACGCCCACCCTCGGCCTTCACCGCTTCAGCTCCCGCGGCAACCAGTCGCTTCGAATTGGCGACGGCCTCCTTGACGGTTCGGTAACTATGATACGGCAGGTCTGCGGCCAACAGCGCGCGCGGCTTTGCGCGGGCAGCGGCGCGGACGTGGTGCTCCATTTCAGCCATCATGACCTGGGTTGTGTCGGGATAACCGAGCACCACCATCCCCAGCGAGTCGCCGACGAGGATGAGCGGAATGCCGATTTCATCGAGCAGCTTGGCCATTGGATAGTCGTAGGCCGTCAGCGCGGGAATCTTCTGTCCTTTCATCCTCCGGATTATCTCGGCTGTCACCTTCGTCGCACTCATGTCAGAACCTTCACGTTGAAACCCGACTGCGACAAGTGGAAAATCATCCCGCTCTTCAAGTCTGTAGCAGCCGACGTAAGGAGGCTCTGTGACGCCTTGGTGGGACTATTTGAGCCTCCTTACGTCGGCTGCTACGATTCGTGAAATTTTGTTTGCGCGGGCGCGAACGGGAATTAGGCTGGCGCCATTAACCCTTTTCAGCATGCAAACGCAAACCCTTAAAACCAATCGCCGGGATTTCTTGCAAAGAGCGGGACTCGGGCTCGGCGCGCTCGGATTCGCAGCCCAGGCTGTCTTGGCCGCGGAGAAACCTGCTTCCTTCGCCCAGCCGTCAAAGATTCGGCTCGGAACCGTCACTTACAATCTCGCCAAAGACTGGGACATCCCGACCATCATCAAAAACTGTGAAGAAGCGAAATTCGATGGAGTCGAACTTCGCACCACCCATGCCCACGGCGTCGAAGTCACGTTAAACAAGGTGCAGCGCGAGGAAGTGAAGCAGCGGTTTCGGGATTCAAACGTCGAGTTGATGGGGCTCGGCAGCGTGTTTGATTATCACACTCCCGACCAGACGAAGTTGCGCAAGGACATGGTGGCGACGAAGGAATACATCGTTCTCGCGCACGACGTCGGCGCGCCCGGCGTCAAAGTCCGGCCCAACGCGATCCCCCGGGAAGTGCCTGCGGAAAAAACGCTGGAACAGATCGGGAAGTCGCTCCGCGAGCTGGGCGAGTTCGGCGACGGTTACGGCGTGCAAATCCGGCTCGAAGTGCACGGCACGGAGACCTCGCTGCTGCCGAACATCAAAACCATCATGGACGCCGCCGGTCACCGCAACGTCGGTGTGTGCTGGAATTCGAACCAGACCGACCTCGTCGGCGAGGGCTTCGACCACAATTTCAACCTGGTGAAGGACAAAATCTTTACCGTCCACATGCGCGACCTGTATCTCGACGAATATCCATTCCGCAAATTGTTGACGGGGCTGAACGAAATCGGGTTCACCGGTTTTTGCCTTGCGGAAATTCCCGAGAGCAACGACGCGGTGCGCGTGATGAAATACTTTCGCGGACTGTTTCTGGCGTATCAGAATCTGTTGTGACGGTTGAACCACGAATGGACACGAATAAACACGAATATTTGAGACACGGATTTCACTCATTGCCGCGAATTGCCGGGAATACAATTCCATTTCCCATGAAAAAGCCGTGTGGATTTCTTTTTGCTTTTTGCCTCCTTCTTACGGCCGTGTCGCTTCCAGCCGCGGATACGGCTGACGCCCGCAAACTCAACGTTCTGTTCATCGCCGTGGACGATTTGAACAATCATCTCGGTTGTTACGGCAGTCGCATCGTCAAATCACCGAACGTGGACCGGCTCGCCAGACGCGGTGTGCGGTTCGACCGGGCCTACTGCCAGTTTCCGCTGTGCAGTCCGAGCCGCGTCTCGTTGCTGACCGGTTTGCGGCCGGACACGACCCGGATTTTCGATCTGCAAACGGACTTTCGCAAATCGACTCTGCCCGATGTCGTCACGATGCCGCAGTTGCTCCGGCAGACCGGCTACTTCGCCGGCCGTGTCGGGAAGATTTTTCATTACGGCGTTCCGGGCCAGATCGGCACCAGCGGGCTCGACGATCCGCAATCGTGGGACCAGGTGATCAACCCGCGCGGCCGCGATCGGGATGAGGAAGACAAGGTCACCAACCTCAATCCGAAACAGCGCGGCCTGGGCGCGTCGCTGGCCTGGTATGAATCGCCCGGCAGCGATGACGAGTTTACCGACGCCAAGGTCGCGGTGGAGACAATCCGTCTGCTGGAAGAGCACAAGGACAAGCCGTTCTTCATCGGCTGCGGCTTTTATCGCCCGCACGTGCCGTGGATTGTGCCCAAGAAGTATTTTGACCTGTACCCGCTCGAAAAAGTTCCGCTGCCGAAAGGCCCGCCAAACGATCGCGACGACATCCCGCCCGCTGCGCTGTGGGTAAAGCCGCCGAACTACGGCCTGAGCGACGAGGATTGTCGACGGGCGATTCGCGCTTATTACGCCTCGATCAGTTACATGGACGCGCAGCTCGGCAAGGTGCTCGACGCGCTCGACCGGCTCAAGCTTTGGGACAAGACGATCGTGATCCTCTGGGGCGATCACGGCTGGCATCTCGGAGAACATGGTCTGTGGCAGAAGATGAGTCTGTTCGAGGAGTCGGCGCGGGTGCCACTGATCATCGCCGCGCCAGGCGCGAAAGCCAACGGCAAGGCCAGCGAACGCGTCGTCGAGTCGCTCGATGTTTATCCGACCGCCGCCGACCTGTGCGGTTTGACACCGCCGCAGCATCTTGCCGGCGCGAGTCTGCGGTCGTTGCTCGATAATCCGAAGGAGCGCTGGGATCGACCTGCCTACACCCAGGTGACGCGTGGCGGCAACGAGGGCGGGTTCATGGGCCGCACGATGCGCACGGAACGCTGGCGCTACACCGAATGGGATGACGGCAAAAAGGGGGTGGAGCTTTACGACCATGAGAAGGACCCGCGCGAGTTCACCAATCTGTCCGACGATCCGAAATACGCCAAGGTCGCCGCGGAAATGAAACGGTTGCTTCAGCAGGGACGCGGCGAACCGTGGCCGGCGGCCGGGAAGAAGCTTGAGAAATGAAAGAAGCGCTCGCCCTCACCCCGGCCCTCCCATGAACCTGACTTCGGTAGGGACATCGCGCTGCGATGTCCCCGCCCGCGAATCAGCGGGCGGCATCGTTGCGCCGCTGAACGCGGCGCGGACGGCGCAGCGCGCCGTCCCCACCAGGTTCAGGGTTCAATGCGCGAAGTTTTGTTTCGGGGAAATCTCTCCATGAACCGCCCCTCTCCCGGCCTTCGGCCACCCTCTCCCCGCCTTGCGGGGAGAGGGCAGGGAGAGGGGTGCCATTCTGGTTCATGGTCCCAATGCGCGGACAAAGACCGTGGAGGCTCTCCATGAACCCAGAGGAACATCCAACATCGAACATCCAACGCCGAACATCGAATGACAGCGCGAATCCTCGCTCACTTCGGCGTTCGGTGTTCGATGTTGGATGTTCGATGTTTTCCATCGGTTCGGGGATTTCAACGCGCGAATTGTCATTTCCGGGAAATCTCTCACCCAGGAGAGTGGGTTCACTTTCCAGGTGCTGGGAAGAGTCGCCAAATGGTGAGCCGTTGCGGAGTGCTCGCTCGCTTCTCCCTCACCCTGGGGGAGAGGGTCGGGGTGAGGGCGAGCGTCTGATTGCACTGTCGTGAAAACCCAAAACCATGAGAGCCTGTTGCATTCATTGGTTTAAGATCGCGGTTTTGGCCTTTTGCTGTTTAGCCGGAACGCTTGCGGTGCCAGCGGCGGGCGCCCAGAAGAGCGACCGACCGAACATTCTTTACATCATGGCCGATGATCACGCGGCCCATGCCATCAGCGCTTACGGCAGCCGCATTAACCAGACGCCAAACATCGATCGCATTGCCAATGACGGGATGCGGTTTGTGAATTGTTTCGTCGTCAACTCGATCTGCACGCCCAGCCGCGCGGCCATTCTGACGGGCAAATACAGCCACCTCAACGGGGTGCCGGTGTTCAACCGGTTCGACGGCAGCCAGCCGACCCTCGCGAAATATCTTCAGGCCGCAGGCTATTACACGGGCATGATCGGCAAATGGCATCTGTTCAGCGACCCGACCGGGTTTGATTACTGGAACATCCTTCCGGGCCAGGGTGTGTACCACAACCCGGTGTTCATCGAAATGGGCGAACGCAAGAAGCACCAGGGTTATGTCACCGATCTGATCGCGGACTTTTCCATCGAGTTCCTGAAAAGCCGGCCGAAGGACAAACCGTTTTTCCTGATGTGCCATCACAAGGCGCCGCATCGCCCGTGGCAACCCGACTCCAAGCACGCCCGCATTTATGACGCTGTGGATATTCCCGAACCGCCGACGTTCAACGACGATTACCGGACGCGCTGCGACGCGGCGCGTGAAGCCACGATGCGGATTGATCGCGACCTGACCAGGACCGATTTGAAACAGGACCCGCCGCCCGATCTCTCCGGCGCCGCGCTCAAACACTGGAAATACGAGCGCTACATCAAGGACTACCTCGCGTGCATCGCCGCGGTGGACGACAACGTCGGCCGCCTGCTCGATTACCTCGACCAGAGCGGCCTCGCGGAAAACACTATCGTCATCTACACGTCCGACCAGGGATTTTTCCTCGGGGACCACGACTGGTTCGACAAACGGTTCATGTATGAGGAATCGTTGCGCATGCCGTTTCTTATCCGTTATCCAGGTCATATCAAATCCGCCACGGTCAACGACGGCATGATTCTCAACGTGGATTTCGCGCCGACACTCATGGAGTTTGCCGGATTGCCAATACCATCGGACATCCAGGGACACAGCTTCACGGCGCTGTTGCGGGGCGAAAAACCGAAGGACTGGCGCACGGCGATGTATTATCGCTATTACCACTATCCCCAGGACCATCGCGTCCAGCCGCACTACGGCATCCGCACGGGAGCGTTACAAACTGATTTACTTCAACAAAATCGATCAATGGGAACTGTTCGATTTGCAGAAAGACCCGCGCGAACTGAACAATGTTTATCGCGATTCTGCCTACGCCGACACGCTGAAGAAATTGAAGGACGATCTCTATCGGTTGAAGAAGGAAGTGAAGGATGAAGACCAGTTCGCCAATGGCGTGCCCAAGGACGCGCCGTGATGGGCACAGTTGCCATGACAGGCGGACTTTTGTTCTGCCGCCACCAGCCAATTTTCCAAACCGAACGGCGTTTCAAACTACAGAGCCGCACGGCAAGAGTTTCTCGAAGATAATAAGGGGACTTCAAAAGCTGCGGCGTAGCGACAGAAAGTAGCCGTTGCCGCACCTGGGGCGCAAATCAGAATTTGGACAGCCGCGGAAGATGGTAGCCCACGGCGTGAGCCGTGGGGAACCATGCGCCCTCGCGAAAAGCCCCGTCAGTGGCGGTAGAGTTGGGTCCAGGAGGACTTTCTTTCGCCGCTTCGCGGCTCAAATTTTCAATACCCAAACCCACGACTGACGCCGTGGGCCACCCTCTTGCCGCTGCTCCGCTGCTTTCTACCCCAGCTATCAAAAACGGATTTGCCACCCTGATCCAGCAGCCTTGGAAGGTTGACCGCCGCCCTCTGTGCAGCTATCCTCTCCGCTATGCTGGGAAGAAAGATTTGATTCCATATTACCCGGCTATTATCCAATAGCATGGAATTTTTTCCAGATAAAGAATAGTCGGCAGCAGCTATGCAACCGGTCGAAGATTTCATGCACGAGTTTTTCCAAGCACACGCAGACGTGGAGCGGGCCAAGCTTGCAGCGTACCGGTCCTTCCGCGACCGGTTTTTCGTGGATGGCTACGAGCCATTCGGCACCTACGAACTTAGGCACTCATGTGAAGCCGAGCGGATTGTGTCAGTTGCTAAGGCAGGTTTGAGGACGGTCGTCACGACTTCCACAGTCTATTGGAGCCTCCAGTTGCAGTTTCGGTATTCTCTGCTGGCGCGAGGCGGAAGCTGGGTCATAACCAAAGTTGAGGCATTTTGCAAAGTCTGCAACGGTAGCGGGAGATTCACACATGATAGACGGTGTACACGGTGCGATGGGAAAGGTTGGGAGGTATTGGCCGCCGAACCAATCGGATCGAACTAACCGCCGCCAGCCTCTGGATTTTCGAGAGGCGGTCGGCAAGGTTTTGCGCCCGGGTTTTGACGGCGGCGGTAGCTCATCCGGGACGTTCGGCGGCGAGAGCAGGTTGATTTTGGGAGAGATTGTTAACCGCAGATGGACGCGGATGCTTTATCTGTGTTCATCCGTGTGCATCGGTGGTTACATTCCAGGGCAGGGACCAGAGATGTTTGAAGATATGAACATATCGCCGAACCAGCGGTGGATCGAACGGGGATGAGCCGTTCAGCTCAGTGTCAATTCCAACGTCAGCGCCGGCTCGTCCACGTCGCTCACCTCCGGCGTTCGACGAGGGCTAGACCAGTGTGTCGAAACGTCCGCTCCAATCTTCTGGAGAGCTCGGGGAGGGGCCTGGCAACGCGAGTCGCAGGCGCGATCGGGCTATTGGGCGTCTGCTTGACGGCGTCGCTGGTCACAACAGTAGGAGCGCAAAGCAACGTTGAGTTGGTGGAAGTCCGAAAAATCTGGGACTGGGCGCCGCACAACGCGTTCACGGACCTCCTTCGGTTCAAGGGCAAATGGTTCTGCGTGTTCCGCGAGGGCAAAGCTCACGTATCACCTGATGGCGCGCTGCGGGTCATTGCGTCAGAGGATGGCAAAAACTGGACCTCGGCGGCTTGGCTCACTTACCCGCAAGCGGATTTGCGCGACGCCAAGATTACCGTGACCCCGGACAATCGCCTAATGTTGAGCGGAGTGGCGGCGTTGCATCAGCCGGCGGAGTTCAAACATCAATCGCTTGCCTGGTTTTCAAAAGAGGGGCGAGGGTGGAGTGAGCCTGTCAAAATCGGCGACCCAAACATTTGGCTCTGGCGTGTGGCATGGCACAAGAACACGGCTTACGGCATCGGCTACGACACTGCGGCGGAAAAATTCGTTCGCCTTTACTCAAGCCGGGACGGACGCCGGTTCGACCCGCTCGTTTCGAGACTCTTCGACGAGGGCCAGCCCAACGAAACTTCCCTGCTCTTCCAGCCCGACGACACCGCCCTTTGCCTGCTGCGACGCGATGGTAACGCGGCATCGGCGAAACTGGGCACCGCCAGACCGCCTTACACAAATTGGCAGTGGAAAGACCTCGGTATAAAAATCGGCGGGCCGCACATGATTCGTTTACCCGACGGTCGCATCGTCGCCGCAGTTCGACTTTATGACAATGGCGCGCGGACGTCATTGATGTGGCTCGACTCGGACGGCGCCAAACTGACCGAGTTTTTGAAATTGCCGTCCGGCGGGGACACGAGCTATGCGGGATTGGCGTGGCACGAAGGGTTGCTTTGGGTCAGTTACTATTCATCACACGAGGGCAAGGCCTGCGTTTACCTGGCGAAAGTGAGAATACCGCTGAACCTGTAGCGTCGCGCGTCTCCACGCGAGCGCGCCATGAGGACACCGCACGCTACATCCAGGCCAGGACCCTGCCAGCCGTTCGGTAATGTCCCTATTTGGTGGCGGCGGTGCTGCCGCACCGCCGTGCGCCGCGGCAGCGGCGCACCCACCGAAAGCAAATTAGGAGACTGCCAGCCGTTCGGCCTGTTGCGTTTTGTCGCGCTGCGGTCTATTTTTGGGCGAAGCCAACAGGCGGGAACGCAAACGCGCTAAAGGTTTGCTTCCTGCCGCGACACTCAGGTTCCGCGGGCGAACGTTCTGGAACCTCGCGGAGCGGACAACAATAAACCAAAGGCCCGTCATGAAAAACATCAACGACTGCAGACGGTGGATTGAATCGCACATGGACATCGTCATTGATCTGGTCCGCATGTATCTGGGAGTCGGGTTGTTCGTCAAAGGGATTTACTTCCTGATGCATCAGGGGGAACTGAAAAAACTGCTGGAGGGAGCGGATAACCTGGCGTTCGGGCAGGGCGCGGTGGCGCATTATATTATCCCGGTCCATCTGGTGGGCGGACTGTTGCTGGCCATCGGTCTTTTGACCCGGCTGGCGGCATTGGCCCAGATACCGATTCTGATCGGCGCAATCTTCTACATCTGGCTGCCGGAGGTGCTGGTCTTCGAACAGCGGCAGAATCTGGAGTTTTCCGCACTCGTGCTGTTTTTGCTGACGCTGATCTTCGTTTACGGCGCAGGCCGCTTTTCGGTGGATTACCTGATCACCAGGAAGGAAAGTCGTCAGCCCCAGGCGCACTCACCGGCATGACCCGCCACGCGGGGCGGACGGGCGATGATTTCTGTCGCCGCACGCTGACGCGTCCTTCCCCATGAACCTCGTAGCCGCCGACGTGAGTCGGCGCACTTGTTTGCTTTCCACGCAAAGGATCAGCGCCGACTCACGTCGGCGGCTACGGTTTAGGGGGTTCAACGCGCGAATCGTTTCGGGGAAATCTCTCGCCATCGCAAAGGGAGAGACGGGCTGAGGGGACCCGCAGCCTTTCGGAAATGATTTCCGGCAACCGCTCTGCTAATGACAGCCGGTGTCACGGCTGTTCCACCCGTAAATGACTTCTCACGGCAAAGACCTTGTTATCGCCTGAAAATCCGATACAGTCCGCCGCGTGAAAATCAAATCTTTTGCCAACGCACACATTTTGTTCATTTCGAGCTGCCTTCTGGCCCTCGCGACCAGGCCTGCGTTTGCTGCCGATGGAAAATCCGGTATTGGTCTCAAATTGATCGCCGAGGGTTTCACTTCACCCACGACGCTTATCCCGCTGGACGATGGTTCGGGGCGGTTGCTCGTGGCCGATCAAATCGGGATCATTTACGTGCTGACAAAGGACGGCATCAAAGCGGAGCAACCGTTCTTTGACGTGCGCAGCCGACTGACCAAACTGATCGAAGGTTTTGACGAACGCGGCCTGCTCGGCCTGGCGCTGCATCCGGCTTTCAAAGAAAACCGGAAAGTTTATCTGGAATACAGCGCGCCGCGCCGCGACAGCGCGCCGTCAGACTGGGACAGCACGCTGCACGTGTCCGAGTTCAAAGTCTCCGAAGCTGATCCAGCGCGCGTCGAGCCCTCGTCGGAGCGCGTGTTGCTGGAGATCGACAAGCCTTGGTTCAACCACAACGCGGGCTGCCTCGCCTTCGGGCCGGATGGCTATCTTTATATCTCCGTCGGCGATGGCGGCAACGCGAACGACGAAGGCCGGGGCCATTCGCCGCAAGGCAACGGCCAGGACACGACCGTGTTGCTTGGCAAAATCCTGCGCATCGACGTGGACAAGGGAAATCCTTGCGCGTTTCCGTCGGACAATCCTTTCGCCGACGGCAAGAAAGGCCGCCCGGAAATTTTTGCCTACGGAATGCGCAACGCCTGGCGCATTTCGTTCGACCGCGGCGGCAACCACGAGCTGTTCGCCGGGGACGTCGGCCAGACGATGTTTGAAGAAGTGGATATCATCGTGAAGGGCGGCAATTACGGTTGGAACATTCGCGAAGGGTTTCATTGCTTCAATCCAAAGGACGCGCTGCACCCACCCGAGAATTGCCCGAAGGTCGGCGCGCTTGGCGAACCGCTGCTCGATCCGATTCTGGAATACAAAAATATCAATGGCCAGCGCAAAGACCCGGAGGCGCGCGGCATCAGCGTCACCGGCGGCTACGTCTATCGCGGCAAGGCGCTGCCGCAACTGGAAGGCAAATACGTCTTCGCCGACTGGTCGCGCAATTTCGTGTTGCCGGACGGAGCGCTGTTCGTCGCGACACGGCCCAACTCGCCCGGCGAAAAAAAATGGACGATGGAACCGCTCGAACTGGTGTCACCGAAAAAAGTCGGCGCCTTCATCGTTTCATTTGGTCAGGACGCCGACGGCGAACTTTACGTTTTGACAAATGGCCGAAACCTGATTACCGGCAGCACAGGAAAAGTTTACAAACTGGTACCGATGTAAATTCCAACGAAAGGCCAATTATGTGTTGTTTCTCCCGTCCAGTTCAGCACGTCAGCGCGACTAACATCTTCGCGCGCCCGGACAAAGACGGCCGCCAGTTCCTGGTTTAGACTTATCGGCAAAGACAAAGTTGGAGGTCGTTCAAGTCGGCAACTTTGAAGCCTCGTACGTTCCCACCGTGAACGATTTCTCGCGCCTCGATGAACGCTTCCGCCTGCCTCCCGGCACGTGGAACAAGCTGCCCGCTTATCGCAGCTACGGCTTCGCCGTGTTCAAACTGAAATCCGGCGCAGCAACGATTCATCCGATGGCCTTTTCGTTTCCGCGCGCCGAAACATCTTCTCTGTTCTTCCCAACGGTCCACATTCACGATGGCCAGGTTCATCCGAAGGCCGAGTTCGATCACACGCTCTATTGCCAGAGTGGCGCCGACGAAGAATTTGCCCTGAATCGCTGGACTGAGTCCGAGCGGCCGGCCAATGCCTTCGTGGCGATAGGGAAGACGAACGGTTTGGTGGACGGTGAACGGCACTGCTACATGAGGGGACTTCAGGGCAAGCTGGCCAACCTGGATACGTTTCTCAAGCGAGTCTGACCGCTATCTGGCTGGCACGAGGAGCGCGAGACATTTGCACGCGCCGCCGGCCTTGATGAACTCGTTCATCGGCAATTCATGGGTGCGATAGCCCGCTTTGTCGAGTAAACGGCAGAGCCCTGGACAACCGGCCGGCAACACAATGTCGCGCTCCAACACGATCGCGTTGCAGGCAAAGTGAACCGCTTCCTCGCGCGCAACTTCGATCAATGACGCGCAATGTTCACGAATGGCGCGCTGGCCGTATCCATCGAACGCCTCCGGAAACCAGATCGCGCTGCCATCCGGCAACGGGCAGAAGCAAGTGTCGAGATGATAAAAGCGCTCGTCCACCAGTTCGACCGAAACCACGAGGTTGTGCAACAACTCGGTCAGGAACAGGTGCGATTGGATGTCCGAGCGAAACCGGTAACCGCAAAACAAAACGTCACCGCAAAAGAGCCCGTCGCCTTCACCTTCAAAAATGAGCTTGGGCGGCAGCTTCACTACTTCGAACCCGTGCTCGGCAAACCAACGCTCGAAATGGCCTTCTTCGCCCCTCCGTTCCTTGTGCCGGAAGCTGCTGAGAATGAATCGCCGGCCGATCACCAACCCTGCGTTCGCGGTAAACACCAGGTCCGGCAAACCCGGCTGGGGCGCCAGCAGATCGATTTGGCAACCGAGCGTTCTGAGTGTGTCGCACAACGCCTTCCACTGGACACACGCCAGCCCTGGTTCTGCATTCCGCGTGCGGCGCATCCAGGGATTGATCTCGTATTCAATGCCGTAGTAATCAGGCGGGCAGAGCAGCAACCGGCGCATCGGCTTTCACCTCCTTCACAGGACCCCCGACAAATCCGGTCAGCTCGCGCAGGAACGGCTCCAGATCAGTGACCAGGCCGATTGCCTGAAACGTCCCGCGATCAGCCAGCTTGGTGACGACCGACGGGTTGATGTCAACGCAGATCGTTTTGACGGACGCCGGCAGCATGTTCCCTACGGCGATAGAGTGCAGCATCGTGCCCATCATCAGCGCGTGGGTCACGCCGACAAGCTGCGAACGCATCGCCCGCTGCGCTTCCAGGGCGTCGGTAATAACTTCCGGCAGTGGACCGTCGTCGCGAATCGACCCCGCGAGGACGAAACCGGTCTTCTGGCGCACACATTGGTACATCACGCCCTGGCGGAGGACGCCTTTGGCCACGGCCGCCGTGATACCGCCGGCCGCGCGGATCGTATTGATCGCGCGCATGTGGTTCTCGTGGCCTTCCTCGGCCACCGCCCCTTCGCGCAGATAAACGCCGAGCGACGTGCCATAGAGCGCGTGCTCAATGTCGTGCGCGGCGAGCGCGTTGCCGGCAAAGAGCAGGTCCACGTAACCCCATCCGATCAATTTCTCCAGATGCTCTCCGGCGCCGGTGTGAACGATGGCCGGCCCGCCGACGACCAGGACTTTTCCACCGGCCCGTTTTGCCTTGCGAAACTCTTCCGCCATCTCGCGAATGACTGCGCTCTTGGGTTTCTCGCTCGAGATGTTGCTCGCCATGAACTCGAACGCATCGGTCCTTGCGGTGGAACGCTGATGGGGAACAACGCGGACACCGCGGTGACCAACGACAAATTCCATCCCCTTCCGAACGTCACAAAACTTCAGGGCGGTGGCAGTCTGCGGCCCGCGGTCAACGGCGATTCCACTGTCCATCATCGCGGGCCGGACCTCGACCCATCGCCCATCGAAATGGATGAAGGTCTGCTGGTTGGTCGTGACGTAGAAGTCCTCCGGAAAAACGCCGTCAGCCGGAGCCGGAGCAAGCTGAACGTCAGCCTCACAAACCAGCTCGGCGCCGTGCAGACGCAGCCGGCGGACGAGGTCATCCATGATTTCAGGTGACGCGCCGGAGACCTCGATGCGGGCAAAGCTCGGATCGGTCCGCTCCTGGCCGATCCGTATCTCCAGGATCCTGAAGTTGCCGCCGCGACCGAGAATTTCGTCGAGCACCTTCGGCAGAATCAACGAATCAATGATGTGCCCGCGCAGTTCAATTTGTTCGGAAAACATAACCGTTTACCTTCTTGCTCGCGAGTTCGTGGCTGGTCTGGTTTTGATTTGGAGCACCCATAGGCGCCTGGCTGGCTGCCTCAATCTAGCCCAGGAGTCCGGTTTTTCCACCCGCCCTCTCACCAAGCGCCCTGGGGGATGCGTTACGAATCAGGTTCAAAGCCAACAGATGGCCAGGCCGATCAGGCCGGATAGCCAGACCGCAAGGAACCCGGCCGTTTCCCAAAACACGCCGCGCCGATACTCGGTGGACAATAGCGCGATCAAGAGATGACGTTCCGCGGTCGGTCTGACCGTGTTGGACCCGTCGATCAAAACCACATTCCACCTCGGCCTCTGTCGCCGCGAAGCTGCGGTCCTCCCAACCGCAAGTCGGCGACGAACAACGATTGGTCCGGAGGACAACCCCCTCCCGACAACACCGGCGACGGCCGGCGCTGATGCTGTGTGGTCCGCGTTGACGCAGGACGGTCGTGAGTTGCGGGTTTTCATGGGAGACTCTCTTTCGTTTAGGGTTGAAGCGTTCACTGAGCAGGGATAGAGCCGCGTAACTTTCAAAATCAATTTAGAAGGTTACATAGAGGTTTTCCTGTAACTTGTCAAACTCTATTTTGCAGGTTACAGATAGGTGACCTTTATGGGCACCGCCGCCAACACCGCCAGTTCCCAGAAGAAGTTCGAGTTCGTCGGGGGCGACCTGTGCCTCGATTTCACGAATACCATGGGCGGAAAGCGTGGCGTGGCGCCGCGCGAATATTTGAATTCATACGCCGACTTCGTCTCCTGGTGCCGGCAAGCGGGTTTGCTCGACAGTTCAAAGGCCCAGGCCCTGGCTCGCCTCGCGGCGCGTCGTGTCCAAGATTCGGCTGCGGCGTTGCGACGCGCCATCGCCTTGAGAGAAACGATCTATCGCATCTTTGGCGCGTTGGCGTCAGACGAGCCACCCCAGGCTTCCGACCTGGACCAATTGAACGCCCACCTCTCGTCCAGCCTCGGACGTTTGCGCCTGGTCCGGAGCAGGAAAGGGTTCACCTGGTCGTGGGCCGAACAGGACGAATCCCTCGACCAGCCGCTCGGCCCGATCGCCCGTTCGGCCGCGGACTTGTTGACCTCCCCTCACCTGCTGGAGCGCGTGCGGCAGTGTGAAGGCGACACCTGCGGTTGGCTTTTCGTGGACTCAACGAAGAATCACAGCCGGCGCTGGTGCGTGATGAGCGACTGCGGCAACGTGGCGAAGGTCCGCCGCTTCCGGCTGAAGCAACGGCGGGCGCGGTCAAGAAAATGATGCCCCTGATAAAACTTGCCGCCGGTGTCCTTCTGCTCAACAGTTCCAGCGTAATCCCATGAAAGCTGACCGAGGTTTGGATTTTTTAGTACCGCTATTCGCGGTCGCTCTGTGCTGGCCGCTGCTCGCCCGCTCCGCTGCTTCAGAAACGAATTTGACCGCTGGCGACCAAATGCTCGCTGACTACTTCCGCACGGAAACAATGAAGTTGAACGAACGGTGCCTCGCCAACGTCAAGACGCCCGGTGACTGGACGGCACACCGCGAGAAGTATCGACATCAACTGTTTGAAATGCTTGGCCTCCGGCCCCTTCCGGAGAAGACAGATTTGCAGCCGGTGGTCACCGGTAAGGTTGAAGCCGACTCGTTCAAGGTCGAGAAACTTTACTTCCAATCGCTGCCCGGACTTTACGTCACCGCGAATCTTTATTTGCCTGAAAACCTGGCCAAACCCGCCCCGACGATCCTCTACGTTTGCGGTCACGGCCCGGTGATCAAGGACGGCGTGAGTTACGGGAACAAAGTTTCGTATCAACATCACGGCGCGTGGTTCGCTCAAAATGGCTACGTCTGCCTCATCATCGACACCTTGCAACTCGGCGAGATCCAGGGCATCCACCACGGCACGTATCGCGAGGGCATGTGGTGGTGGAACTCGCGCGGTTACACGCCCGCGGGCGTCGAGGCCTGGAACGGCATTCGCGCGCTTGACTACCTTTGCACCCGGCCGGAGGTGGACACGAACCGCTTCGGCGTCACCGGCCGTTCCGGTGGCGGCGCGTATAGCTGGACGATTGCGGCCCTCGACGACCGCATCAGAGTCGCCGCGCCGGTCGCCGGCATCACCGATCTGCAGAATTACGTCGTGGACGGCGCGGTCGAAGGCCATTGCGACTGCATGTTTTTCCTGAACACGTATCGCTGGGATTACCCGCAACTGGCGGCGATGCTCGCGCCGCGTCCGCTGCTCATTGGCAACTCGGACAAGGACACCATCTTTCCGCTCGACGGCGTGGTTCGCCTGCACGGCAAAGTGCGCCGCATCTACGAGCTGTTCGGCGCAAGCACGAACCTTGGTTTGCTCATCACCGAAGGCCCGCACCGGGACACGCAGGACCTCCAACTGCCGGTGTTCCGCTGGTTCAATCGATTTCTGAAAGGCGAGGATCCGCTCATCGAGGTCGCGGCGAAAAAATACTTTGAGCCGGAGCAATTGAAAGTGTTCGACAAACTGCCCGCCAGCCAGAAAAACAGCACGATCCAGGAAACATTCGTGCCGATGGCGAAGCCGCCCGACGCGCCGACTTCAAAGGACGACTGGACGAAGCAGCGCGATGAATGGCTGGCCGGGCTGAAGGAGAAATGTTTTGGCGGTTGGCCGGAAAAAGCGGGACCGCTGGAGCTGAAACAGGTTTTCTCGGCGGAGCATCGCGGGGTTGACCTGGATGCCTACGAGTTCACCAGCCAACCGAACGTGCGCTTGCGTGTGTATCTGGCCCGTCGCCCGCGTCTCAAAAAACCTGAGCGCGTCGTGCTCGCGGTACAGAACGAAGAAGAGTGGGACAACTGGATTGCAGGGGTGCGTCACGCGTTTGCGGATGAGGTGGAATCCGACGCGCCGGAGGGACAACCGCTTTTCAAAACGAGCGCGAAACAATTCGACATCTTTCGCCGTACGCTGGCGACAAACAACTGCGTCCTCATTTACGTCGCGCCGCGCGGCATCGGCCCGACGGCCTGGAGCGGCGACGCGAAGAAACAAACGCAAATTCAGCGCCGTTTCATGTTGATCGGGCAAACGCTGGACGGGATGCGCGCGTGGGACATTCGCCGCGCCATCCAGGCGGTCCACTCGTTTCCGAGTTTAAAGGGCATCCCGCTTTGGGTGGAAGCGCACGGTGACTTGGCTGCCGACGCGCTTTACGCTTCGCTCTTCGAGAAAGGCATCGCCGGTTTGGAACTGTGGCAACTGCCAAAGTCGCATCGCGACGGCCCGGATTATCTGAACGTCCTGCGCGTGCTCGACCTCCCGCAAGCCGCGGCGATGGCGGCGGAGCGTTGCCCGGTTCACCTGGTCGATACCGACTCAAGAGGCTGGGGGTATCCGTTTTCGGTTGGCCAGAACCTGGGATGGAACGAAAAGCGGTTTGTCATCGAACCGCTTCTGTCCGCCACGTCCAGGTGAGCTTTCTCGTTCCGGCGAAAGATCACAGATGGATTTAATAAACACAAATGGACACAATGGTTTGAGCGTTTCCGGGAACTGCACCAGCCCTGGCCAGGCGCCGAACGGACTGGAAGCAGAATATTTCGGTTTGGCCATGATGTAGAACTTCCAACGGTTATGAGCGTTCGTTCCAAGTTGAGAAAGCGGTTTACTTTGTTAACGGTTTTCTTGGTCTCAATAAATGAAGGATTCGTATCGCGCAGCGTAAGTGATACTGTTTATTTCGTTGTCGCGGAACCTCCAGACAAAAGAGTAGTAAACGATTCTTACGTGCTTCCACTGACACACCAGGAGGATATCGCACATGCGCGGGCACTCATCCAGCAAGGCATCTCCATTGGTGGCGCTCTCGTGGGGGCAAGGATCGCTGCCGGCGCCGACGGAATAAACCGCGACTATCTTGCCGTCGGGGCGCCCCAATGGTCCTGGCATGTCGTGGAGTTTACCGGCTTTGCCGACGTTTTCGGAGAGATTTTGGATGGGGCTCCCAGCGGCGTGGAATGGAACGTTGAGGGTTGGATTGCTGCCAGGGACGGTCGTATCGGGTTCTGGAATTACACAGTCGTGGCCGAGTTATCGCCGTCGTCGTGCGTCACAGTTGCCGCGAAGGTGACTCCGCAAGGTGTTGAGGTGGCTTGGACCGATATGGGCATCCACTACGTTTATACAGTCGAAGTTTCCGATTCTGCGACAGGAAACTGGCAGCCCGCTTCCGGCGGTTCATGGCCTGTTAGCGCCACCAACTGGGTTGACACAACGCTGTCATCGTCGGCGCACTTTTATCGGGTCAAAGCGGAACTGAAATCTCCCTAAGTGGTCTGTTTCATAAATAGGCACACGTTCGTTGCACCCAATTTGGCCCGTGGCGAGGCGCGAGTGAGGGAGTGTATCCGCAGCGATACTCGGCCGACCGAGCAACGAAGCGACGGGCCAAATTGGGCGCAACCCGGAGGGCGGCATGTCTTTTGGGCGGCGGCGGCGTTGCTCGCTCCTCACAGATCCACTGCGGGATATGCTCGTCGCTCGCGCCTAGCCTCCGCCCAAAATCCATTGCCGCGAACGTGTGCGTATTTATGAAATAGAGCACTAAGCTTCCACACCCTTCCGATTCTTGTTCTCCACGCGCTTACTTGGCTCGCGTGCCGGGTTCTTGCCAAGCTGAAACCTCTTGGCAAGTGAATGGGACTTGAGTAAGCAAAGTCTTTTCTTTGATTATGTTGTTTAAAGCCTTTTTGGTCACAATTTTGTTCGCCTTCGGTTTGCGCGCGCAGGAAGGAGACAAGACCGTTGAAGCAGAGACCCCGCGGGTCCCGAAGGAGTTGATTCCGCCCGCGCCAGCGTTGCCGCCGGATCAAGCGTTGAAGTCATTCAAACTCCAACCCGGTTTCCGCCTCGAACTCGTCGCCGCCGAGCCACTGGTGCATGACCCGGTCCAGATCGCGTTCGATCCGGATGGCCGGTTGTGGGTTCTGGAAATGCGCGGCTATATGTCGAGCATTGATGGCGTCGGGGAAACCAACAAGGTGGGCGATGTCGCCGTTCTCGAAGACACCGACGGCGATGGCAAAATGGACAAGCGGACAGTTTTCCTAGACGGCCTCGTGATGCCGCGCGCGCTGGCATTGGCGCGCGGCGGCGCGCTCGTGGCCGAACCGCCAAACCTCTGGTTTTGTCGCGACACGAACGACGACCTGAAGTGCGATGAAAAAACCCTCGTGGCGAGCGATTATGCCACCGAAGCCGACCCGAAACTCGGCCTGCGCGCGAGTCCGGAACACGCGTCGAACGGCCTGCTCCGGGCGCTTGACAACTGGATCTACAGCGCGAATCACACCACGCGCTTTCGCAACACCGACGGCGCGTGGCAGCGCGAGCCGACCATTTTCCGCGGGCAATGGGGCATTTCGCAGGACGATTTTGGACGGCTGTTCTACAACTCGAATGAAGACCCAGTGCGTGCCGATTTCGTGCCCTCAACTTATCTGGGGCGCAATCCGCATTATCGCAGCGCCGCGGGCGTCAACGTGCAGCTTTACGACGACAAAGCAGTCTGGCCGATCCGCGTGAATCCCGGCGTCAATCGCGGCTATCGCCCGGGCCAGTTGCGGCCCGACGGCACCCTGGCCACATTCACCGCCGCGTGCGCGCCGCTGGTGTTTCGCGGCGATAATTTTCCGCGCGAGTTCGAAGGCAACGTGTTCCTCTGCGAACCCGCCGGGAATTTGATCAAGCGTTACGTGCTCGAAGACCGCGGCGTGGGTTTCAAAGCGAAGAATGCTTATGACCACGCGGAGTTCCTCGCCTCGACCGACGAACGGTTTCGTCCCGTGAACCTCAACAACGGACCGGACGGCTGCCTTTACATCGTCGATCTGTACCACGGCATTCTGGAACACCGTCTTTACATCACGAGCTATCTGCGGCAGCAAATTCTCGACCGGGGCCTCGAAAAGAACACCGACCTCGGCCGCATCTACCGCGTCGTCAGCGAATCCAAACCACCGGGGCCGAAGCCGCATCTGGCGAAGGCGAGCTCCGAGGAGCTGGTCAAATGCCTTTCGCATCAGAACGGCTGGTGGCGCGACACCGCGCAGCGATTACTCGTCGAACGGAACGACTCATCGTCCGTCGCGCCGCTGAAACGAGTCGTGACTTCCGGCGAAAATCCATTGGGCCGATTGCACGCGCTGTGGGCTCTTGACGGGATGAGGCAACTCGATTTCATCACGTTAAAAAAGGCGATCTCGGACCTGCAACCCAAAATCCGCGCGGCGGCGATGCGCATCAGCGAACCGTTGTTGAAGAATCAGGCGGGATTGCTCAACGAACTCCTGATGCACGTCAATGACGCCGCGCCGGAGGTGCAGTTGCAACTGGCGCTCACGCTCGGCCAAGTCCAGGACCCGCGCGCAGAGGAAGCGATGGCGCAAATCGCGCGGCAAAACGCGGTGGACCTTTACATTCGCGATGCGGTCATCACGGGACTCGGCGGGCGCGAGCTGGAATTTCTGGAACACCTGCTCGACGACAAAAGTTTGGGCGCCAGGAAAACGGGTTGTGAAACGCTATTAGGCGCGTTGGCTCAGTGCGTTTTCACCGAAGCGAAAGCGGACCGTGTCAATCGCTTGCTGGATTTGGCGGCGGAGCGTCCGGCCGGGAAAGAATGGCAGCGACTGGCCTTGCTCGACGGCATCCTCAACAACGCGCCGCCGGGCGCAAAGGGCAAAGTGAAAATCAAGCCGGTCCGTTTGAACGCGGAGCCGGCGGCTTTGGCAGCATTGAGCAAGTGTGAAAGGAAAGAAGTTCAGGAGCGCGCGACAAGAATCGCGGATCTACTCACGTGGCCGGGGAAGCCGGGCGCGGAACCAGAAGTCGCCGTGAAACCGCTTACGCCTGAGGAGCAGAAGCGGTTCGACCAGGGCAAAGAGCTTTACCTGATCAGTTGCGGCGCCTGCCATCAGCCGCACGGCATGGGCCAGGAGGGGCTGGCGCCGCCACTCGTGGATTCGGACTGGGTCCTGGGCCCGCCGCAGCGACTCGTGCGCATCGTGCTGCACGGCCTGCACGGCCCCATCAACGTCAAAGGCAAGACCTTTCAACTCGACATGCCGGCGCTCGCCGTTTTCGACGATGAGCAAATTGCTTCGATTTTGACTTACGTCCGTCGCGAATGGGCTCATACGGCCGGTCCGGTTGAACCCGGCTCTGTGAAAACCATCCGCGCAGAGACCGAGAAACGCGAGGAAGCGTGGAGCGAGGCGGAGTTGTTGAAGATCCCATGACCATCGGCGTATCAAATCCGAAATCCGAATGACGAAGGACGAAGGAATGGCAAAGCTCCAAATCCGAACAGATCGATCGGGAACTGGTTTTGGACTTCGACATTTGGGCTTCCTTCGGCATTCGGATTTCGACATTCGGATTTCGATTCGATAGGACTGGAAATGAAAGCCGCTTTCATTCGAGTCATTCGCGGCTAAACTTATGTTCAGCCTCCAAAACAAAATCGCCCTCGTCACGGGCGCGGGCTCCGGCATTGGCGCGGCAATTGCGGAAACGTTCGCGCGCGCCGGCGCATTTGTGTTCGTCACCGACTGCGACGAAAAAAGCGGACGTGAAACGACCGACAGACTCAAAGCGCAGAAAGGCCAGGCTGAATTCCTCGCGCTGGATGTGACAAACGAAGAGAATTGCCGGCGCGTCGCGAAAACAGTTTTCGACAGCCAGGGACGAATGGATGTGCTGGTGAACAACGCCGGCATCGGCCACGTCGGCACGATGATGCAGACGAGCGGCGCGGATTTGGACCGGCTCTATGCGGTCAACGTGCGCGGTGTGTTCAACGTCACGAAGGCCTTTCTGCCGGACATGCTCAAGCGAAAATCGGGCAACATCATCAACCTCGCGTCCATCGGCGGCGTCGTCGGCGTCCGTGATCGCGTGGCCTACTGCACGACGAAATTCGCGGTGGCCGGCCTCACCAAAAGCATGGCACTGGACCACGCGCAGGACGGCATCCGCGTGAATTGCATCTGCCCCGGTCGTGTGGAAACGCCGTTCGTGGCCGCGCGACTGAAAGAGTACCCGGACCCCGAACAGGCGCGGCGTGAAATGTCCACCACGCAAGCGGTCGGTCGAATGGGCAGGCCGGAGGAGATCGCCGCCGCAGCGCTTTATCTCGCGAGCGATGAATCTGCGTTCGTCACCGGGACCGAGTTCATCATCGACGGCGGATTCAGCGCGGGGAAGTAATTGAGCATGAAGACGAAAATAGAAGACCGCTTGTGCCAGGCGGCGCATAAAAAGATGGCTGAGACAGCCGCCCTGAAACTCAATACTTCCCCCACCGATCATTTGGCCAGAGCGACGATGTAGCGCTGCAACCGCGCGGTTTCATCGGGGAGTTTCAAGTGGAGATAAATCTGGTGCAGGGTGGAGCACATGCGCAGCAAAATCCTGCGGGGTGTGGCCGGCGTCAGCAGACCCTCCTGATAACCGTAACTGGTTTGGACGAGGTATTTCACGCAGTCGTTTTTGGTAAGCAGTTTGCCGCGGTTGAAAGCGTCGATATACAACTCATCAGTCGAGCATTGGAAGCGGCAGAGGAAATGGCCGGGCATCCCGATCCCGGTCACGGGCAGGTGCAAACGTCGGGACAAAAAAAGATAGACCATGCAGAGACTGATCGGATTGCCCGTGCGCCGGTCGATCCGCGGCGACGTTAGTGTCCGGATGCCGCGTCTGGGCCAGCAGCCATGTCCCCTGCTCCAGGTCGAGGTCTTCCCCGTGTTGAGAGAGACAGAAGGCGAGAAACCGATTGTCGGCCGATTGCCGTCCCAGGTGGTCGTTGATCTCCTGCGCCCGCCGCCTTAAAACCGGGTCGCTGCTCAATACGTGCGGCTGCATCCAGAGGATCGCCGTCTGGCCGTAGGAAAGAATTTTTTTCCGGACCAGGTGGTAAACTGCCGGGTCCTCATCCGCCAACAGCTTGATCAATGCCGTCCTCTGGCTCTCGGACAGAGCTTGCGACTTCTCAGTGGCAACGGAAAAACTCATGGAACCGGAACGGGAGTATTCTGGCAGAAAACGCGCCAACAATCAATCACCAAACGAAAAAACTTGAAGCGCGTCTGCACCTCCTGCACACGCGCCGGGCGAGGGCTGGCCGTCACTGGGCGTCCGGCTCGTCCCTTTTGTTTTCCTTGTTGGACTCTCGCTCGTCGAATATCTTTCGGAGCAGCTCCCGCTGCTGGTCGCGGGTGCGCCGGCGGACCGCCCATACATCCAGCAAGGCAGTCAACATGGCCAGAGCGGTGAACCCCATGCACGCCAGCCAATAAATGACGAAACCCGCGCCCTCCAGGTGAGGTTTCAGGATCGTTTGCCCCCAAATCAACATGCCAGCGGCGATGATCAAAAAGAAAACGCCGAACCACCGGCGGCGGGCATCAGCAGCATTGCCGGACATGGAGGAAAGTTATCACGCTGAAGTTGTTTTTCCTAGGAGCAAAAACAGCTCGAATTTGACCGTGCATCATTCACGCGAGAGACCAAAAATCTTTTGCAGTCACACTGCGTTCTGATAGGCTCTCGATCATCCAGAGAAAATCAGAAGACGATCAATCCGAAAAATGAAAAAGTCAGCCGACGACCCGCACTTTGAGCATGATGCCTGCGGCGTTGGCCTGGTGGCCAACCAGGAAGTCGCGGAGGAGTCATGCAAATAACAAAACAACTTGCCATCTTTTTGGAAAACCGACCGGGCATGCTGGCGCGCGTGTGCGACGCGCTCGCCGAAGCTAAAATCAACATCTACGCCATCACCACCAGCGACACGGTGGACCACAGCGTCATTCGCATGGTAGTGAGCGACCCGCGCAAGGCGCTTCTGCTATTCGAAGAGCGCGGCACACTTGTCGTCGAAGACGACGTGTTGATGGTGGACGGTGACAACAAGCCCGGCTCGCTGGCGAAAATGGCCCACAAACTCGCCAGCGCTAAAATCAACATTGAGTACTGTTACTCCGCCACCAGCCCCGACGCTAAAAAGGGCCTTTTGATTTTGCGCGCTTCCGACCCCAGGAAGGCGCTGAAGGTGTTGAACAGTTGAAGTATGGCGCCGCCGGCGAGCTTGTTTGCCTTCGCAGGCCGGGGATTCGGCCGCTCGCTCGGCGGGCGACCCGAAACACCGGGACTCGCGGACGGGAGGTGATTAACCGTGGTCCCCCAGGCCTTGTCCGCGGCATCTTGCAGCAGACCGCGGGTGTTGCACTGTCAATATTTTCCATTTGCGCCCTTGCAGACGCGCCCGTTTCAGTAAACACTAATCAAATTTTAACGTGGCATCCCGGTAAACGAGAACCACGGCAACGCAGAACCCGTTGCGCCATGAAGATGCGGAAATGAAAGACCCGAACACGAAAACGAACGGCCTGCCTGGCAAGCAGGGCCTCTATGATCCCTTTTTCGAACACGAAGCCTGCGGCGTCGGCTTCGTGGTCAACGTCAAAGGCAAGAAGTCGCACCAGATCATTCAGCAGGCGTTGCAGGTGCTCCGGAACCTGGACCATCGCGGGGCCTGCGGGTGCGAAGCCAACACGGGCGACGGTGCGGGCCTCCTGATGCAGATACCGCATGCCTTCCTCCAGAAGCAATGTGATAAACTCGGTTTCAAGCTTCCGAAGCCCGGTCAGTATGGCGCCGGCCTCATTTTCCTGCCTCAGGACCCGCCCGAACGGCAGCAATGCGAGAGAGCGTTTGAGAAGATCGTCAAAGAAGAAGGCCTGAAGATCATCGGTTGGCGCACCGTTCCAACGGATAATTCTTCGCTCGGCGCCACCGCCAAAGCGTCGGAGCCGTTCATCCGGCAGGTGTTCATCGCGCGCGGGCGCTCGCTGAAGGACGACATGGCCTTCGAGCGCAAGCTGTATGTCATCCGCAAACGCTCGGCGAACATCATTCCCCACTTGGCACTCTTGCAGGCGCGTTACTGGTATGTCGCCAGCCTGTCCTACAAGACGCTGGTTTATAAAGGCATGCTTTTGACCGAACAGGTCACCCGATTCTATCCCGACCTGAACGATCCCTTGATGGAGAGCGCGTTGGCTTTGGTGCACTCGCGTTTCAGCACCAACACATTTCCGAGCTGGAACCGTGCCCATCCCTATCGCTATCTCGCGCACAATGGCGAAATCAACACGCTTCGCGGCAACATCAACTGGATGCACGCGCGCCAGGCCATGTTCGAATCCGAGTTGTTCGGCGATGACATCAAAAAGATTCTCCCCATCATCAACACCGACGGCAGCGACTCGGCGATGTTCGACAACTGCCTCGAACTGCTCGTGCTGGGCGGCCGTTCCCTGCCCCACGCCGTCATGATGATGATCCCCGAACCGTGGGAAAACCACGAGAGCATGAGCGCGGAGAGGCGCGCGTTTTACGAATATCATTCCTGCCTCATGGAACCGTGGGACGGCCCGGCGTCCATCGCGTTCACCGACGGCATCCGCATCGGGGCGGTGCTCGACCGCAACGGGCTGCGTCCGTCGCGGTACTACGTCACCAAAGATGACCTCGTGATCATGGCGTCCGAAGCGGGCGTGCTGCCGGTGGAGCCGGAGCGCATCGCCATCAAGGGTCGCCTCCAGCCCGGCCGCATGTTCCTCGTCGATACCGAGCAAGGCCGCATTGTCGCGGACGAGGAATTGAAGACGAAGTTCGCCCGGGCGCACCCGTATCAGGAGTGGCTCGACAAAAACCACGTGTTGCTCAAAGACCTGCCCGAGCCGTCGCAGGGAACCAACCCCGCCCACCACAAGGTGCTTCGGCGCCAACAGGCGTTTGGGTACACGTTCGAGGATTTGCGATTCATCGTCGGTCCGATGGCAAACGACGCCGTGCAGCCGCTCGGTTCGATGGGCACCGACACACCGCTCGCCGTGCTCTCGAACAAGTCGCAGTTGATCTACAATTATTTCAAGCAACTCTTCGCGCAGGTCACCAATCCGCCGATCGACCCGATTCGCGAGGAAAACATCACCTCCACGGAAACCATGATCGGCTCCGAGGGCAACCTGCTCAAGCCAACTCCGGAGAGTTGTCGGATGATCAAGCTGGAGCATCCGATCCTGACCAACGATGAACTGGAGAAACTCCGGCACGTGGACCGACCAGGGTTCAAGGCCGTCACCTTGCCGATCCTGTTCAAGGCGGCTGATGGCGCAAAGGAACTGGAGGCCGCGCTGGAGAAACTGTTCGCGTCGGCCGACCGCGCAATCGCGGACGGGACCAACGTGCTTTTGCTTTCAGATCGGGGCATTGACGCCGACAACGCTCCCGTCCCAGCCATGCTGGCGGTTGCGGGCCTGCATCACCATCTCATCCGCCAGGGCACACGCACTCGCGTCGGGATCGTGCTCGAATCCGGCGAACCGCGCGAAGTGCATCACTTCTCGCTGCTCATCGGCTACGGTTGCAGCGCGATCAACCCGTATCTCGCCTTCGGAACCCTGGACGACATGATTCGCGAGGGCATGCTGCCGAACCTCGATCACAAGACCGCGATCAAAAAATACATCAAGGCTGCTGTGAAAGGCGTGGTGAAGACCATGGCCAAAATGGGTATTTCCACCATCCAGAGCTACCGTGGCGCGCAAATCTTCGAGGCCATCGGACTGAATCAAACCGTCATCGACAAGTATTTCACCTGGACGCCGTCCCGCGTGGAGGGCGTCGGGCTCGATGTCCTGGCCGAAGAAGTGTTGCAGCGGCACCGCCACGCCTTTCCGAAGCGCGAAGTCAACGGCGCCACGCTCGATCCTGGCGGCCAGTATCAGTGGCGGGCCGAGGGCGAATATCACCTGTTCAATCCCCAGACGATCCACAAGCTCCAACTCGCCTGCCGTCTGGGCAGCTACAAAGTGTTCCAGGACTATGCCGAACTGGTGAACAATCAGGCCAAAAACCTTTGCACACTCCGAGGCCTGCTGGAATTCAAATGGGCGGAAACCCCCATCCCTATCGAGGAAGTCGAGCCGGTCGAGGAAATCGTGAAGCGTTTCAAGACCGGGGCGATGAGTTACGGCTCGATCAGCAAAGAAGCGCACGAAGCGCTAGCCATCGCCATGAACCGTCTTGGCGGCAAGAGCAACACCGGCGAAGGCGGCGAGGACCCGGAGCGTTACGCTTGGACCAACGAACAGGGCGACTCGAAGAATTCCGCCATCAAGCAGGTCGCTTCCGGACGATTCGGCGTCACGAGCCAATACCTCATCAAAGCGAAGGAACTCCAGATCAAGATGGCCCAGGGCGCGAAGCCGGGCGAAGGGGGCGAATTGCCGGGCCGCAAGGTCTATCCGTGGATCGCCAAGACGCGCCACACGACGCCAGGCGTCGGCCTTATCTCGCCGCCGCCGCACCACGATATTTATTCCATCGAAGACCTCGCGGAGTTGATTCACGACCTGAAAAACTCCAACCGCCACGCGCGGATCAGCGTGAAGCTCGTTTCGGAAGTGGGCGTGGGCACGATTGCCGCCGGCGTCTCGAAGGCGCACGCGGACGTGGTCCTCATCAGCGGCCACGATGGCGGCACTGGCGCGTCGCCGCTCTCGTCGATCAAGCACGCCGGCACGCCCTGGGAACTCGGACTCGCCGAAACGCACCAGACGCTCGTGCTCAACAACCTTCGCAGCCGCATTTACGTCGAGACGGACGGCCAACTCAAGACGGGCCGCGATGTGGCCGTCGCCGCATTGCTCGGCGCCGAGGAGTTCGGGTTCGCCACCGCGCCCCTGGTCACGCTGGGTTGTATCATGATGCGCGTGTGTCACCTGAACACGTGCCCCGTCGGAGTGGCCACGCAAGACCCGCAATTGCGCGAGCGGTTCACCGGCAACCCGGATCACGTCGTGAATTTCATGAAGTTCGTCGCGCAGGAACTGCGCGAGATCATGGCCAAACTCGGCTGCCGCACGCTCAACGACATGATCGGCCGGACCGACCGTCTCGAGCCTTCAAAGGCCGTCGAACATTGGAAGGCCCGAGGTCTTGACTTCTCGAACATCCTGTACCAGCCGCCCGTGGGCCCGGAGATCGGACGCTATCGCCAGATCGATCAGGACCACGGCCTCGAGAAATCACTCGACGTCACTACGCTGCTTGACCTCTGCAAGCCGGCCATCGAACGCGGCGAGAAGATTCGAGCCGAACTGCCCCTCCGCAACGTGCACCGCGTCGTCGGCACCATCACCGGCAGCGAACTCACCAGGAAGTGGGGGCCAACCGGGCTGCCCGACGACACGATCCACCTCAAGTTCACCGGCAGCGCCGGGCAGAGCTTCGGAGCATTCATGCCGCGCGGCATGACGCTGGAACTGGAAGGCGACGCCAATGATTATCTCGGCAAGGGCTTGAGCGGCGGCAAGATCATCCTTTACCCGCCGAAAGGCTCCACGTTCGTGCCGGAGGAAAACATCATCACTGGAAACGTGGCGTTCTATGGCGCAACGAGCGGTGAAGCGTACATCCGCGGCATGGCCGGCGAGCGGTTCTGCGTTCGGAACAGCGGCGTCAACACGGTCATCGAAGCCGTGGGCGATCACGGTTGCGAATATATGACCGGAGGTCACGTGGTCGTGCTCGGCGCCACGGGCCGCAATTTCGCCGCGGGCATGTCGGGCGGCATTGCCTACGTGCTCGACGTGACCGGCGACTTTCCCAGCCGTTGCAACATGGCGATGGTAGGGCTGGAGAAGCTGCAAGACCCACAGGAAGCCGCCGAGGTGCGCGCGATGATCGAACGCCACGTGCGCTACACCGGCAGCGACCGCGGCCGCTTCATCCTCCAACTCTGGGAGGACATGGTGCCGAAGTTCGTGAAGGTGATGCCGAAGGATTACAACCGCGTCCTCATGGCGTTGAAGAAGGCCAATGAATCCGGCCTCAGCGGCGACGAAGCAATCACCGCGGCCTTTGAAGAAAACGCGCGCGACGTGGCGCGCATTGGCGGGGGATAATGTAGGTTCTTGCGCAATGAAAGGCGCCTCACCAGCCAAAATCTGGACGGACGACGAGTTGATGACTATCTGACCTGTTGTCAGCAACTGAAACACATGGGCAATCCGAGAGGCTTCATCGAATATCTCCGCGAGCTCCCGGCCGACCGCGCGCCGGCCGAGCGCATCCGCGATTGGGAAGAGTTTCATCACCACTTGGAGACGGCCAAACTGCGGCAGCAGGGGGCGCGCTGCATGGATTGCGGCATTCCGTTCTGTCACACAGGCACGTTGCTCAGCGGCATGGCTTCGGGCTGCCCAATCAACAACCTGATCCCGGAGTGGAACGATCTGGTTTATCGCGGACTTTGGCGCGAGGCGCTCGACCGGCTGCACAAGACCAACAATTTTCCCGAATTCACCGGCCGCGTCTGCCCTGCCCCGTGCGAAGGCTCGTGTGTCCTCGGCATCAATGCCCCGCCCGTCACGATCAAGAACATCGAGTGCGCCATCATCGACAAAGGTTGGGAAGAAGGCTGGGTCACTCCCGATCCGCCGAAGGTCCGCACCGGCAAGAAGGTCGCCGTCGTCGGCTCCGGACCCGCGGGACTTTGCGCGGCAGCTCAACTCAACCGCGCCGGGCATTGGGTGACCGTCTTCGAGCGCGAGGATCGTCCGGGCGGACTGCTCATGTATGGCATCCCGAACATGAAGCTCGACAAGGAAGAGGTCGTGATGCGCCGCATCAAGCTGCTGGAACAGGAAGGCATCAAATTTGTCTGTAATTGTGACGTGGGCAGATTCCTTTCCGCACAGCAACTCCTCGAGGAATTCGACGCCATCGTCCTTTGCCTGGGGGCGACCAAACCGCGCGACTTGCCCATCGAAGGCCGCCAACTCAAAGGCGTCCACTTCGCCATGGATTTTCTCACGGCGAACACGCGGAGCCTGCTCGATGGCCATCGCAACGGCAACTACATCTCCGCGGCGGGCAAGGACGTGGTGGTCATCGGCGGCGGCGACACCGGCACGGACTGCGTCGGCACGGCCATGCGGCACGGCTGCAAGACGCTGCTCCAAGTGGAAATTCTTCCACAACCGCCGATGGACCGCGCGAAAGATAATCCCTGGCCGGAATGGCCCAAGGTTTATCGCCTCGACTACGGACAGGAGGAGGCCGCCGCGAGGTTCGGGGCTGACCCGCGGGTGTACCTCACCACGGCCAAGCGGTTCGTCAGCGACGACCATGGCCAGGTGAAAGCAGTCCACACCGTGCAGGTGCAATGGGAAAGAAATGAAAAGGGCCAATGGATGCCTAAGGAGGTTCCGGGAACCGAGCAGGTGCGGCCAGCCCAACTCATTCTTCTGGCCATGGGTTTCCTCGGCCCGGAACAACCCCTGCTCGACGCCCTCGGTGTCGAACGCGACCCCCGCACGAACATCAAAGCCGACTACGGCAAATACCAGACGAGCATCCCGAAGGTGTTCGCCGCCGGCGATTGTCGCCGCGGCCAAAGCCTGGTCGTGTGGGCGTTCAACGAAGGTCGCGGCGCGGCGCGCGAGTGTGACCGTTACCTGATGGGCGGCACCAACCTGCCTTGATCCAATGCGCCTCGCCGGACGCTTACGAAGTTTCTACTGCTCGACTGCTCGATAGAATCTAAACAACAGGTTTGTAGCCGAAGTATCCAGGATTTGTAACGAACCGGTCACTGGAGCCTTAAAACTCACTTGCGATCCGACCGCTGCTTCGTGTTCCTCATCCCGCAGAGGTTGGCATTGAAGATAACGGACGAAATGGAAACTCGCTTCCACCGCCATGTTCCACACCGTAGGAGCGCACCGTATCAAAGCCCAGTTATGTAACTTTTCAACTGCTCGATCGCGGCGTCCTGGGCGGAAATGGTCCAGTTCACCAGGTCGCCGATTGACACGATGCCCACCAGCTTTTCTCCTTCCAGAATCGGGAGATGGCGGACACGGTTGTTGGTCATCAGCCGCATGCACTCCTCAACGCTGTGGCCCGGCGTCGCGGACACAACCGGACTTGAAATGATTTCCAGGACTTTTGTCTCGCGGGATGACTTTCCCTTGAGCGCAACCTTTCGGGTGTAATCACGCTCAGAGATCACACCCAAAAGCCTACGTTCTGACATGACCAGCAACGCGCCGATGTTCTTCTCCGCCATCAGCTGGATCGCCTCGAACACGGTCGCGTCCGGTGAAACGGAATACACCTCGCGCCCTTTCTGATTCAAAATGGTGCCGACTGTGCCGGAGATGTTCATCCTGAAACGCCTCCTTTCCAGTCAGACTCACCGACGCCGCCCGCCGACGCCGCGCAGATTCGCTTGGTTCGATGGCGTTCCGGAGACGTGTCACATTGAGGTAGGCTTTCCGCTCTGTTCATAAAGCTTGGTTCCGGGTTTGGTAAGAACGAACCGTTTATATCCGTTGAACGCACAGTTTGGAACCACAAAATTTCAAGCCATCCGCTGATTGATTTCCGTCCGGGCATCCGTAAGCGCTGCAAGTGGTGAGGCCTCGGCTCGGCCAGCGCTTCTTGAACGGCGCGGAGCCGCTTCCTGTCAGAATGGTTTGAGACCCCGGCGCCTTGACCGAGCCGCTCTGACGCGGAACACTGGCGAAACTGGATCGTGCCGATGAACCATCCTCTCATTTACGAGATCGACGCGCGTTGCTGGCTGCGCGAACTCTCCGCGCGCCACGGACCAAACATCACACTCGGCTCGGCGCCGGACGACGAAATCAAAGCCTGGGCGCAACTCGGTTTCACACACGTCTGGCTCATGGGCGTGTGGCCGACCGGCCCGCGCAGCCGCGCGGCGGCATTGTCGAGCCAGGGAATGCGCCGCGCGTTCAGCGAAGCGCTGCCCGGCTGGCAGGACGACGACGTGGCCGGTTCGCCATTCGCCGTTGCCGATTACACAATCGCGCGCGAACTCGGCGGCGAGTCCGCCCTCAAGCAATTCCGCAAAAAACTGCGCGCCTACGGATTGAAATTGCTTCTCGACTTTGTGCCAAACCACCTCGGTCTCGATCACCCGTGGGTCAGTGAAAAGCCGGAACTCTTCGTGGAAGCGTCCCTTCAAATGCCGGAGACTTTTCCGGCCGAAACCGGGACCGGGCCACGCTGGCTGGCGCACGGCAAAGACCCGAATTTCCCCGCCTGGATTGACACGGTTCAGCTCGACTACCGCCGCGCCGACACCCGCGCCTCGATGATTGAGCAGTTGCAATCCGTCGCCCAGCGCTGCGATGGCGTGCGCTGCGACATGGCGATGCTGCTGTTGAACGACGTGTTCGCCAAAACCTGGGAGGGTTTCCCCTGCCCCGCCGCCATGACTGAACGCGAATTTTGGGCTGATGCGATTCGAGTCGTCAAACAGACGCACCCGGATTTCCTTTTCCTGGGCGAGGTCTATTGGGATCTCGAAGCGCGGCTGCAATCGCTCGGCTTTGATTACACGTACGACAAACGGCTCTACGATTACCTCAGCTATCGCAACCACGCCGAAGTCCAACGACACCTGTTGGGCGTGACGCTTGAGTTCATCGGACGCAGCGCGCACTTTCTGGAAAACCATGACGAGCCGCGCATCGCTTCGATCCTGTCACTGCCGGAACATCGCGCCGCTGCGTTGCTGACGCTGGGCCTGCCGGGAATGCGATTGGTGCATCACGGCCAAATGACCGGCGCGCGCATCAAATTGCCGGTCCAACTCCGCCGCCGGCCGCCCGAGCCGCCCCGATTGGAAATTGAAACCTTTTATCAACGGCTGCTGGCCTTGCTCAAGACCAGCGCGGTCGGTCGCGGCAAAAGCGATTTGCTGCGACCGCGTCCCGCCTGGCCCGACAACCACACCGAGCAAAATTTTGTCGTCGTCCAGTGGCAGTCACAACCGGATTGCTTTGATCTCCTGGTGGTGAACCTGGCTCCACATCGCAGCCAATGTTTTGTGTCGCTGACCGTCGATGGCTTGACCCGGCGCAACTGGCTGATGCAGGACCTGCTCGGCCATGAGGAGCACCAACGTTTTGGCGACGATCTGCAAAACCAGGGGTTGTATCTGGACGTGGATGGACATGGCGCCCAATTGTTTCACTTCGCCCCCGTCTGACCAATCCTCTTTTCGTGTGTTCGTTGTGCGATCCGGCTGTGGCCGCCGCCGTGAGTACCCATGAAGCAATTCCACATCAAAGGGCGTGAAAATTCCGGGAACTGTGTGTGCTTCCCCCTCTCCTGGGGGAGAGGGTTGGGGTGAGGGCGAGCGTTTCTCCAATCCCATTTTCGGAGTAGGAGGCGGACCCGCGTTCGGCTTGCATCGCCTCCGCACTTTGGGGGCTGCGAACTCCGCTCTGATCACGGCACGCGAACGCGCCAGAAGCTGGTCGCACCTGTGGGCAAGGGCAGGGAAACGGATTGGGGATCGTTGGTCAACGTTACGGAGGAAACAATGGTCCAGTTGGTCAGGTCCAATGAAGTGGTCTGCTGAACCTCATGCGTGCGTCCCAGAGTGCCGCTGATGCTCAACGACAAAGCCGTGCTCCCCCGCGTTAAAGTCAGCAATGGAGGGCGTGCGTTAGCCGACCCGATATCATCGCTGAAATCAGGAATCCCGTTGCCGTTGGAGTCGTTCGAATCGTCAATGGAAAGGAACCAGATCAGATAATCAGCGTCCGGCGTGCTTAGGTCGCCGTCGTCAAACTCAACGTAGCCATAATAGTTTGTCAGGACGGTCTCATCGCGCCGGAAAGTGTCGTTCGTGTAGGTCAATGCTCCCGCCGCATTGCTCCAGACACCTGGTTGGAGTTCGAGTTGATTAAACCGGTTGGTGCCGGATTTGACGAACAGGAACGCGCCCGACAACTGGCTCGGGCCATCGCCGCTTTGCGCCAGGCTGAGCGCGCCGGAGACATTCGTTGCCGCCGGGGTGTAGTTCATCGTTCCGGCATATTCGATCAGTTCAAACGGGTGCGTAAAATCCCCGAGCGGACCACTGATCTTGCTGTTGAAACTCAGAACGCACGTGCCGTCCTTCGATCCCGCAGGACGGCTCCACGACGCCCGAACGGTACCGTTATCAACCGGCGAAAAATAGGCGCCGGTGGAAACTCCGGATACCGCTTGACTGACTTCAAAGAAGTCGGCGAAGCCGTTGCTGTTGGCGTCCGTAAACGCCAGCACGTCCAAATATAAAACGCCGTCTTCGATGGTCTCTTCAAAAAACGTGTCCCACATGTGGAACTGGCTGGCATGGTCGGGACCGGTGTATGGCTCCAACTCTCCATTGGGAGTGTTCAGACTGATCGTGCTCAGGTCCAAGGTAACGTCGCCAAGCAAGCCGTGATAGATTCCCTGCTGAAAGCGGAGCGACAGGCAGAATAACCGCGCCTGCGCCGTCTGCGCCGCGTGAGCATGGAAGGAAATGCACGTCAACACACCAATGCCGAAAATCAGAAACCTCTTCATGCAACCATTGAGTTGAACCACCAGTCACCTGTGGACTTCAGTCAAATCCTTCATAGATTTCTTTGACGGAATAATCAATGGCAAAAACGTCCCGGCCGGCGCCGGCCGAAGCTGCTCTAAAGTCCGACATAAGTGCTTGAAAAAATTCAAAGTTCCTCGCAGGAAGTTCGCTCGTCCTCCTCGTTGTCCTCGTCCTCGTCAGTTTCAAGGCGTTTCGAGGACGAGGAGGAGGACGAACCCACATCGGGTGGCGCTTCTATTGACATCATGGCTCATGACACCAAGAACTTGCGCTCGTGTCAGATGCGCCCGGCGCTTCCACAAGCTTGTTGTCCGACCGGCACCCGGCCTTTAACCTCACTGTCATGAACGGCCCCGGATTCGCTTCGCCGACTCTTTGCCTCCTCGGCGTTTTGGGATTTCTTTTCTCTCCTGACCGGCCGAGCTGTCTCGCTCAGGCATATCCTGCGCAACACTGGGCGACCCGCGCGCCTGAACAGGCCGGCATGTCGCCTGAAAAACTCGACGCACTGCGCGACCTCGTTGGCGGACGCGGCTGTGTCGCGCGCCACGGCTTCATGGTCTATTCGTGGGGCGACCAATCCAAAAGCAGCGACGTGGCCTCCGCGATGAAACCGGTCCTCAGCACGTTGCTGTTGATGGCGGTGCAGGAAGGCAGACTCAAAAGCGTGGAGGAGCCCGTCGCCGAATTTGATCCGCGCCTCAAAACGCTCAACAACGGTAAAGATGCGGGCATCACCTGGAGACACCTCGCATCGCAAACCTCCGGCTACGGACTTGTCGAAGCGCCTGGCCGGGCCTGGTCATACAACGACTACGCCCTGGCGCTTTACTACGACACGCTGACACAAAGTGTTTTCGGGACGAACGGCACGGAGGTCTTGCGGACGCGAATTGCTGAACCGCTCCAGTTTGAAGATCGTTGCACGTTCGAAGCGTTCGGGTCAAACGACCGGCCGGGCAGGCTCGCCCTCTCGGCGCGCGACTTCGCGCGCTTCGGCCTGCTCTACTTGCGTCACGGCAAATGGCGCGACAACCAGTTGCTGGACCCGAATTTGGGTGACATGGCTGTTTCGAGTCCTCTCGCCGCTGACACACCGCTGACGAGCGGCAAAGGGGCCGACATGTTGCCCCACCAACGCAGCATCGGCGGCGGGAAGAACATCACGCCCATCGGCCCCGGCTACTACAGCTTCAACTGGTGGCTCAATCGCACGAACAAACTGGGTCAGCGCCTGTTTGTGGACGCGCCGCCCGACACGTATGTCGCCGCCGGCCATGGGGGCATGAGAATGCTTTGGATTGTTCCCGGTCTGGACCTCATCGTTTGTTGGAACGATTCCAAAATCGAAGACCACGACGCCAGTCCCGGCAACCCGAACACGCAATGCAACCAGGCGGGGAAACTGATGACGGAAGCGGTGCTGGATGGATCAGCAAACGGCTCTCAGGCCCCAACAACGCTCGGAATCAGCGACTCACGATTCACTCTCAATGGCAGGACCGCATTCCTCTACGGCATCAGTTACTACGCCGCGTTGGGAGCGAGTGAAGACTTCATCCGCCGCGATCTCGATGACGTGCAGCGTTACGGCTTTAACTGGATTCGGGTCTGGGGGAACTGGCGAGCGTTCGGGGCCGACGCCGCGGCTGTGGACGGAGAAGGCCGGCCCATACCAGCAGGATTGGAAAAACTAAAGTGGCTCCTCAAAGAATGCGACCAACGCGGCCTTATCGTGGACGTCACTCTTTCGCGCGGCAACGGCGCGACCGGCCCGCCGCGCCTGCAAACTCCGGATGCCCACCGGCGCGCCGTCGAGACCGTCGTGACTGCTTTGAAGCCGTGGCGCAACTGGTATCTTGACCTCAGCAATGAAAGAAACATCCAGGACAATCGCTTCACAAGCATCGACGCCTTGAAGCAACTGCGCGAACTTGCCCGCCGGCTTGACCCCGCTCTGCTCCTCACGGCCTCTGACGGCGGCGACATCCCCGGGGATGAGCTGCGTGAGTATCTGGAGACCGTCAAAGTGGATTTCATCTCGCCGCACCGTCCGCGCGAAGCCCACTCGCCAGCGCAAACCGAAGCAAAGACGAAAGAATACATGGCGCAGATGAACCAGGATGGCCGTGTGGTGCCCGTGCATTACCAGGAACCATTCCGCCGCGGCTACGGCAACTGGAATCCGAAGGCTGAGGATTTTGTCGCCGACTTGCGCGGCGCGTTGGCAGGCGGCGCCGCCGGCTGGTGTTTCCACAACGGCGCCGAGCACGACGCGCCGGATAGCCAGCCGCGCCGTTCCTTCGATTTGCGGGTAAAGCGATTGTTTGATCAACTGGACGACGAGGAACGCAAAGCCATCAAACTGTTAAGAACCGTGGTGGGGCGACCCGTCCTCCGTAGCAAAACTGCGGAGGGTGGAGACTCCGTCGAGCCCTGATCTCCCGCCGCTTCCTCGTCGGGCGCTTCTCGATACCACCACCATCGTGGAAGCCTCCCGCTCCCTCTCCCTGCGAGGCACGAGCGGGGAGAGGGCTGGGGAGAGGGGCACCTTCCATTCGAATTGGCGCGGCTAATTGGAATCCCCTCTCCCTTACCCTCTCCCCACTCCTCCGTCGTGGGGAGAGGGAATCGACCAGCGGCAGGGTGGTAGTGCCAAGGTGCGCCTTCCTCGTCTTACGCGCGCTTTACACCTACGATCACCCCAAAGAAACACAAGGGAAACGGACATCTTTGCGATCTTTGCGTTCTTTTGCGGCTAATAGCGGCTACACAATTTATGAAAACGCTCTAGGCGACGATAAACGTCCACCCTTGAAAACAGCCCCGACACATTTCTTAGCGTTCGTCACCGCGCCAAACATCAAGTCTGGCCGCGGTCTGGTAGCAACGGCCCTCAAAGCCCGTCTCGTCGCCTGCGCGAACTTGATTCCCAGAATCGAATCGCACTATTGGTGGCAGGGAAAAATGGAATCGAGCGCGGAGGTGTTGATCATCTTCAAGACGACGAAGTCAAAGCTCAAGGCGCTCGAGAAACTCATCGTTGCCAAACATCCTTACGACACGCCTGAGTTCATCGTGTTGCCCATCACCGCGGGCAACAAGCGCTACCTCGATTGGGTCGGCGCGAGCGTGAATCCCAAACGGTAGGACGTGGTGTCCCACCGCGCCGCGGCGGGCTGGGAACAGCCTCCCCTGCCGATTTAGAAACGCCGCTGGACTTTCCACCGCAATTTCGCGTTTCATCTATGCACTCACACCACCCATGGAACACTGGTTGCAGAATTACGACCCACTGGGAAACGCGTTTCTCTCCACGATCGTCGCCGCCCTGCCGGTCGTCGTCCTGCTCGGTGCGATTGCTTTCTTCCACATCCGCATCCATCTCTGCGCCCTGCTCGGCCTGACGGTCGCGCTGGCCATCGCCTTGTTCATTTACAAGATGCCGGCCAAAGCCGCCGCTGCCACGACGCTTTTCGGCGCGGCCTACGGACTGTTCCCCATCGGGTGGATCATTCTCAATCTGATTTTTCTTTATCAGCTCACGGTCAAGAAAGGGCTATTCGAAGTGCTGCGGAACAGTCTCGGTTCATTCGCTCCCGACCCGCGCATTCAAGTTATCCTGATTGGTTTCTCGTTCGGGGCATTCTTTGAAGGCGCGGCGGGATTCGGCACGCCCGTCGCCGTCACCGCCGCGATTCTGATTCAACTCGGTTTCAAGCCGCTGCAAGCGTCCGGCCTCTCCCTCATCGCCAACACCGCGCCGGTGGCATTTGGCGCATTGGGCACGCCCATTATTGCGTTGAGCGGCGTCACTGGTCTCGATCTCCACCACCTTTCCGCGATGGCCGGACGGCAACTGCCCTTCTTCTCGGTGATCGTGCCCTTCTGGGTGG
>QHNT01000014.1 GCA_003218515.1 Verrucomicrobiota bacterium
AAACTGCGGCCCTCCACTTGTCGCTTCACTTCATCGCTGAGTTTCGCGCCGGCGATCTCTGCCAGGGTCGGGAAGAGATCGATGTGCGCGGTGAGCGCGGCGCAATCGACGCCGCCCTTGAACGCGCCGGGCCAGCGCCAGAACGACGGCACACGCGTCCCGCCTTCATAGGGCGTGACTTTGCCGCCGCGCATGCCGGCGTTGTAAACCTTCACGCCGAACGTCCCGCCGTTATCGGTCAGGAAAATAACGAGCGTGTTCTCCTCGATCCCCCACTCTTTGAGCTTCTTCAGCAGCGCGCCGAAGTTGTCGTCGAGGTTCTCAATCATTCCGTAGAATCTGGCGGTATCGTCGGGGACTTTGCCCTTGTAACGTTTGAAATATTCACCCGGCACCTGGAGTGGGGCGTGGGCGGCATTCAGCGGGATGTACGCGAAGAACGGCGCCGCGCCCTTTCGCTTCTCATCCATCCACTCCAGCGCCTGCCGAAAGAACACATCGGTGCAATAGCCCGTGGTCTTCTCGAACCTGTCGTTGTGCAGAATGGCCGGATTGAAATAGGTGTTGCCGGGCGCGTCGCCGCAACTGCCCTGATACGTCTGGCCGATTCCCCCGCCGCCATGGATGAACATCTCGTCGAAACCGCGCCGATCCGGCCGGCGATCCGGTTCGTCGCCCAGGTGCCATTTGCCGAAGATGCCGGTGGTGTAGCCGGCGTTTTTCAGCACCTGGGCGATGGTCGTGGCTTTGAGCGTCAAGCGCTCGCGCTCGTAAATGGTGTGCGTGACGCCGTTCTTGAACTCATGCCGTCCCGTCATCAACGCCGCGCGGGTCGGCGCGCAAGTCGGGCTGACGTGAAAATCCGTGAAGCGGACGCTCTGTTTCCAGAACGCGTTGGCAGCCGGCGTGCGGATGATCGGATTGCCGAGACAGGCGTAGTCGCCGTAGCCGACGTCGTCGGGCATGACGAAGACGATGTTCGGGCGTTCGGCCACCGCAGCGGCGGCCCGGCTCGCCCCAATCAACGGTAACAGTGCCGTTAACAGCCCGTAAGCTCCAACACGCAAAGCCTGCCACGGCTTGATCCGGCGCGATCTTCTTTCGTTATTCATTTCATTGAATTGAAATCACAAAATCCGACCGGGCGACTGGGAAGTCGCCCCAACCCGCAGGCTGGAAAGCCTGCGCTACAGCCAATCAATTTTCGGGCATGGGAGCAATGAGTGATTGCGAAACAAATCCTCGGATCGTTGATGGGCGTCTGCTGCGCCTCGCAGAGGCGCGCTCCGGAGCGCGGGTCTGCGACCCGCAGCGCGCGGCCCACGTTCAAAAACGGAATTGCCTTTGGCAATCGCAATAGCGGAGCAGCGTTAGAGGATAGAGTTCTTACCGTGACCGCGGGGAGAGAGAACCACTACCGCCGCTCTGACTTGAATCGCGCCTGCAAATCTTCGAGCAGACGCGGCACGTAAGGGGCATCTTGCCGATGGGTCCCAACTCGACCAACGCGTTCAATGCCTGCTTCAGGTCGGCGTCATTTCCGTATCGTCCGAGCGCTTCCGCGGCGGCGATGCGGACGTAAGGGGAGTTGTCTTTTAACGCTGCGGCCAGTTCTCCATGTGCCGCCCGCACACCGTTCTCGCCTCGCGTCAACATGCCCAGTGCCGCCCACCAACGCACTGCGCTGTCGTTGTCTTTGAATCGCTGCTTAAGCTCCGGCACCGCATCGGCTTCAAGCATCGACGCCAGTTCCGCTGCTTCGAAGACGCGCGCAAACGGATATTGGCCGTCGTTGTGGCCCATGTCGTAGGGCGAACCGCCGTCCGCGCGGCTGAAAAGCTCGCCTTCGGGCAGGAAACCGACGTCGCGGATTTTTCTCGCGAGGTCCTGCTGGGCTTTATGCAGCCGCGTCTTGATCTTCTGATGCGCCGGCGACGCGGCGAGGTTGTTGACTTCGTCGGGATCGGATTGCAGATCGTAGAGTTCCTCGCGAGCCTTTGTGTTCCAAAAGATGTCCTGGGCAGGCGTCAGTTTGCCTTCGTCGTGGAGTTGTTTCCACACCCGCGTCGTCGGTGTCTGGAACATGTAATCGATGTGCTGTCCGTAAATTTTGTGAGGCATGTAATTGCGGAGGTAAACGTAGCGACCGTCGGTGACGCTGCGCACGAGGTCGTCGCGCTCGTCCATGCGTCCGCGGAAACCGTAGATGAACGGCTGCGGCGCTTCGAGGAATTTGCCGAGGAACGCGTGGCCCTGCATCCAGTCCGGCGGTTGGATGCCGGCGAGGCTCAGCACGGTGGGCGCGAAATCCCCGAAGCTCACGAGGCGGTCGGATTTACCGCCGGGTTTGTATTCGGGCGGATGGAGGTCCTTGAACTTGTCCGGGATGTAAACGACGAGCGGGACTTGCAGTCCGGAATTGTAGGGCCAGCGTTTGCTGCGCGGCATGCCGGAACCGTGGTCGGCCCAGTAAAACACGATCGTGTCCTCAGTGAGGCCAGCTTCTTCGAGTTCTTTCAGGCGCTCGCCGGCGTCGGTGTCGGCTTCGGTCACGATGTCGTAGTATTGGGCCCAGTCCTGCCGCACTTCGGGCGTGTCGGGATGATAAGCCGGCACGCGGACTTTAGCGGGATCGTGGAGCTGGCGGTGTGGACGCACGCGCAGTTTGCTCTCGTGACTTTTCTCCGAGTTGAACACAGCGAAGAAAGGCTGAGCGGGCTTGCGGTTGCGCCAATGAGCCTTGCGCGAGGAGTCGTCCCAGACCAGGCCGGGCTGGACGAGGTTGTAATCCTCTTTGGCATTGTTGGAACAGTAGTAGCCGGCTTCGCGAAGGAATTGCGGGAACATTTTCTTGCCGGCGGGGAACGGCACCATACTGCGCATATGCTCGGCGCCGGTGGACGAGGCGTACATTCCGGAGATAATCGTCGTGCGCGCCGGCGCGCACACGGGCGCGCAGGACCACGCGTGCGTGTAAATCATCCCCCGAGCGGCGAGCTTATCCACGTTCGGCGTGGTGGCGAACGCGTCGCCGTAGCAGCCCATATGCGGGCCGTGGTCTTCGCTGGAAATCCAGAGAATGTTCGGGCGGACGGATTCAGCGGCTCCGGCCTTCAGGGTGAGGCCGTTGAGAAACGCGAACCAGCAACACAGGATGGAAACGAGATTTCGTCGCGCTGTCGGGCGAAGAAGAAGCGAGCGAGCATTCGCGCTTCCATTCGAAGTTCGGCGTTGGATGTTCGATGTTGGATGTTCCCCCGGTTTCACGGAAGCCTCCTTTCGCTTTGCGCACGCGTATTGGAACTATGAACCGACTGGACAAATTCGTGTTGCATATGCAACACGAATTTGTCCAATAAGATTCTAGGGTTCAGTGCATCACCCGTCCCTCCGGCTGAGTGAAAATGATTTTTGGCGGTCGCGATACCCAATGGGCAGCAAAGCTTCAAGCCATACATCATTTCATCCCGAGGCAGCGGGATAGCCCGCGGGCACTGAAAAGTGAAATCGAGATTGCTCATTTCAAACCGGGACCGGTCCGCCGCCACTGTGCGCGCAGCGAACCCAAGGTGGCAGCGTAAGCCGGGTCGGCGGCGAGGTTGCGTTGTTCCAATGGATCGGCCTGAACGTCATATAACTCTTCGCTTTCAGGATTCGGCGCCAGCCAACGGAGGTAAGCCCAGCGCTCTGTGCGAATGCCTTCGCTGGGCGGAATGATATTTGGGCCGTAGTGATGTTCATAGAAGAAGTCCGTGCGCCAGTCGGCCGGACGCGTTCCGTTGAGCAACGGCGCAAGGCTACGGCCTTGCATCCCGGCGGGAACGGGCACACCGGCCAGCTCCAGCATCGTCGGCGCAAAATCAAGATTCAGCGTCAGCGCGTCCACGATCCGCCCGCGCTTTGACTTCGGCGCGCGCGGGTCGAAGATGATGAGCGGGACGCGGATGCTTTCCTCATACATCAGCCATTTATCGGCCAGACCGCGTTCGCCGGCGAACCAGCCGTTGTCCGAAGTGAAGATGATGACCGTGTTGTCCGCCAGTCCACGCTCGGCCAGTTTCGCGACGATACGACCAACCTCGCGGTCGATCCCGGTGACGAGGCGATAATAGTCGCGCATTGTGCTCTGAAACATTTCCGGTGTCGCGAAACGTTTCGTCCAGCGACGCCGGCCTTCGGATTTTTGCGCGAACTCCGGCAGAAGCCGGAAGTATTCGTCGGACGCCGTCTTCGGAACCGGAATTGGACCGCCGGCGTAGAGGGGTTCGTCGCGGGGGTCGGGTTGAAATTCGCGCGGCTTCCCATCGCGGGCGTGTGGGGCATTGAAACTGATCGAGAGGCAGAATGGTTGTGCGTCGGTGCAGGCATCGAGAAACTCCAACGCCTGATTCCCGAATCGGGCAGTCGCGTGTGTCTGCGACGGATCCTTCGGGTCAATGAACCACTCGCCTGCCTGTCCGGGAAGCCCGCGAAAGAAATCGAAATCAGCGGACTTCGACCTGATGTACGGGGCGTCGCCGACACCAAACTTGCCGATGAAACCGGTCCGATACCCCGCGGCGCGCAGGAGCGCCGGATAGGTTTCCGCCCATTGCGCGGCTGTCAATGGCGTCTTGAAATCGCCGATGCCGTGTCGCCGCTCGTACTGGGCGGTGAAGATCGAGGCGCGACTGACACAACAGATGGAAGTGGTGACGAAGTGATTTCGAAAACGGACGCCATTGGCGGCGAGGCGGTTGAGGTTCGGCGTCCGGATCAGCCGATTGCCCGCGCAACCCATCGAGTCAAATCGTTGATCGTCGGTCAGGATGAAGACGAAGTTGGGACGCTGCGGTTTGGCGGTGTTTGAAACCGCCGCCTCGGATGTGCGACATCCGGAAAAAAATACGAACGCGAGGAAGACAGCCGTGAGACCGACAGTTTTGGAAAGAAGAAAATAACTACATGCGGGCTTGCCTGGGGCAGACTGCAACCTTTGGATTTGATGGTGGCTTGAACTTCTGAACCGTAGCAGCCGACGTAAGGAGGCTCTCATTGATTTCGGATTTCGGATTTCGGATTTCGGATTTTGAGTAATGAGCCTCTTACTCCGAAAATGGGATTGGAGGAAACGCTCGCCCTCACCCCGGCCCTCTCCCCCAGGAGAGGGGGGAAGCGCGCACAGTTCCCGGAATTTTCGCGCCCGTTGGTGTGGTATTGCGTCATGCGGACTTACGTCGGCTGCTACGAGGCAAGTTTCCGGCTCGCGCACGAGATTGCTGATTTGCGGCTTCATGGCCAGTAGGGAACCGTCCCGTTGGCGTCCACTTGGTAACTCCATTTCGCGATGTATTCCGCGCCGGACCGGAACTCGTCGCTGCGTTCCTGTAGTTTCCTGTTGAGTAACGCTTCCATCTCGGTCTGCCACGCGGCGTGCGCCGGCATGTTCACAAGGTTGTTGGTTTGATACG
>QHNT01000261.1 GCA_003218515.1 Verrucomicrobiota bacterium
CGTTGTAAAACAACATGATGATGGTGCCAACGCCCCACGTCATTCCCAACGCCAGCGTAAGAATGGAAACCTGCGTGTTGTGCGTCATTAACGTGGTCGAAAACGTTCCCTTGACACCGCTCAGACGGTCATCGGCCGTCCTTTCCTCGCGCGACACGCGTTCGCTCGGATCGCCCTGCAAATGCGAAAACGGCATGATGACCGACTTCGCGCCGGGATCGAAAGCAATCGCGCCTGCGCCGAAAAGCGAACCGACTATGGTGATGCCTACCGACAGCCAGAACGCGCGGAGGTGCCGGCGAAACGTTTGCGGGAGAGTGTTGACAAACCAGTGAACGGGCGCGAGACGGTGCGGCCTTTCGCGGGTCTCATGAATTTCACCATACGCCCGCGCAACCAGCGATTCCAGGTAACGGCGGGTCTGTGGTTCGGAGGCAAACGTCGTGATTTTCGCCAGGTCCGCTGAAGTCCGCTCGTAGAGATAATGAAAATGCTTCAACTGGTCGAGGCTGAGCTTGAAGCCCGGATCGTTCTCCAGCTTCTCCAAAAGCGATTCGAGGTCGGCCCAATGCCGCCGCTCGCTCGCAACAAATTTCTGGAGGTCGATTATCATGTGCCGAAATGGAATGATGGAGCGTTGGAGCAGTGATACGCAACCAAACCTGCCCCCTCACCCGGTCCCTCTCCCCCTCCGAGGGGGAGAGGGTGCCCGAAGGGCGGGTGAGGGGGATGGTTCATGGTCCTAATTAATGTGTGCGCAAAAGCGAAAGGAAGCCTTCCATGAACCATCCCTTCCTCCTCCTCGTTCTCGTCCTCGATTCGCCCTCCTGGTTTCGAGGACGAGGACGAGCACGAGAGCGAGAACGATTGGGTTCATGGTCCCGAGGCGCGATTCTGGAATCGTGGAATCACTCCAATACTCCCATCTTCCCTCGCCTTCATATCAACTGCCTTTGCTTCACGTTGATATACTGGGTGACGAGTTGAGCGCTCAGCTTTTCGTTGTCGAGCAGCGAGAAACGCACTCCGCGGCGCTGCAAGATTTTTTCCAGTTCACGCAACTTGTGCCAAAGCACGTGCCCGCCCAGGTGCTGATATACCTCGTCCAACGAAGCCACGTTCGGGTCGGAAAAAACCGGCCGGACGCCGGGCGGCTGGACCATGTTCACGAGAATCAAGTGCTGACGGCAAATCAGGTCCATATTGCGCGCGAAACTTTCCGCGAGCAGGGGGTCGTCGAGCGAAGTGAGGAAAACCACCAGCGCGCGCCGACGCAGGCGCAATCGAATGAAGGAACAAAGCTCGTCGAAGTCCGGCGTGACGGTTTGCGGCTGCAGCGCGTAAATCGAATCGCGACAGGCGGCGTAGTGCGCCTTGCCGTTTTTCGCACGAACGAATTTCTGCACTTTATCACCGAAAGTCAGCAGGCCGAACAAATCGCCCTGCTGCTCCGCGGCCAAACCGAGAATCAACGCCGCGGTGATGAAACGTTCCAGAGCCGTAGTCGAGGGTCGTGGATCGGGGATCGACGGAAGACCTTCCGAAACCGGCTTTCGACTCTCGACCTTCGACTCCCGGCTTTCCATTGTGCGCGCGCTGAGCCGCGACGCGTCGATAACAACATAGACTTCCTGAGTTCGTTCGATTTGAAAGACTTTGGTCACGGGCCGGCCGCGCTTCGCCGTCGCCTTCCAGTGAACGTCCTCGAAACTGTCGCCGTGAACGTAATCCCGCAATTTCTCGAAGTCGCGGCCTTTGCCGATCTGCCGTTGGGCGTGCGCGCCGAACTGGCCGCGATTGAGAAACAGCGCCGCGACACCTTTCCGTTCGGTCAACAGGTTTGGATAGACGCGAATCTCCGCCCGCGCCGGCCGCAAGGCGCGCACCGCCCAAAGTCCCCACGGCGACCCGGCTTCGAGGTAACAACGTTCCAGCGGATAATTGCCGCGCTTCAACGGCGTGCAGGGCCACGCCAGTCGCGACAACCGGCTGCCCGCCGGCAGCGTCGTCCACAAATCCTCGTCCGGCGAATAAATTTCGCGCGGCAACGGCAGACCGAGCCGCAATCGCTTCGCCCGCTGCTTTTCGTTTTTGACTTGCACTTCGATGGCGCCATCGCGGTCCTTGGCGAGTCGGACGACCTGCGGCAACTCCACGCTGATGCCTTCGAGACTGCTCTGAGCCAGCGCCGCGTCCAGCAACGCCAGCACGATGACGCCAACGATAAGCAAGCTGGCCAGCACAGCCGTCTCGGACACCAGCGCCGCAAGCGCTGCGAACGGAAGCACTACCACGCTCACCCACAGCAACAGTCTGGTTTGAGGAACAATCACACGTGCAAATTCACTTCGTTTGTTTAAAGAACCTCATCTCGGCACCGCCACCTGCTCCAAAATCTTCTGGATCACCTCGGTCACGGTCACGCCTTCGATTTCGAATTCGGGCCGGAGAATCAAACGATGCTCCAGTACCGGCACCGCCATCGCTTTGATGTCGTCAGGCGTGACGAAATCGCGACCGGCAATCGCCGCGAACGCGCGGCTGGCGAGCAGCAGCGCTTGTGTCGCGCGCGGACCCGCGCCCATCAGCACGCGCTCGTGCTTGCGCGTCGCGCGGACAACGTCCGTGAGGTAAGCGACCAGTTCGTCGCGAACGACGACGTTGTTCAACTGACAGCGCATCGTTGCCAGCGCTTCGGCGGTAATCACCGGTCGCACCGCGCCGCCGGCCAGCACTGCTTCCGGCGATTCCGCGCCCATGGTCCGTTTTGCCAACGTCAGTTCTTCGTCGCGCTCCGGACAGTTCATGGTGATCTTCAGCATGAAACGGTCTTTCTGGGCTTCGGGCAGCGGATAAGTGCCTTCGTATTCAATCGGATTTTGCGTGGCGAACACCGTAAAGTTCGGCGGCAGCGCGTGGGTGTCGCGGTCGATGGTCACGAGCCGTTCCTGCATCGCCTGGAGCAGCGCCGACTGCGTCTTGGCCGGCGCGCGGTTGATTTCGTCGGCGAGCAGGAACGAGGTGAAGACCGGGCCTTTGATGAGTGTGAATTCGTTTCTTTGCAGGTTGAACACGTTGGTGCCGGTGATGTCGGCAGGCATGAGGTCCGGCGTGAACTGGATGCGGGCAAAGTCGCAGCCGAGCACGCGCGCGAGCGTGCGCACGAGCAGCGTCTTCGCGACGCCGGGCACGCCTTCAATCAACGCGTGGTGGCCGGTGAAAATCGTGATCAGCGCCTTGTCCACCACCTCGCTCTGGCCGATGATGACTTTGCCGACTTCCTGTCGGGCGCGCGTCAGGGTGTCCTTAACTTGCTCAACGGTATCGCTCATAAGATTTCAGCCGCCAGAGGCGTTTGCGTTCTGTTGCGGCAAATTCATTTTCGTGCTGAAACAATGCGGCTGATTTTCCGATAACACTCGACGGCATTCCGCTCCCGCGCCTGTCGCGCCAGTTCCTCCGCGATCACGGCAGCCGCCTGCTCCATTTTCTTGTCGAGCTCAACGCGGCCAGGCGCGCTCGCTCTTTTCCACTCCGCCAAGCAGACCGGCAGGATTTGCGACGACGAAATGCTTCGCCGCAGCAGATTGACGAAACCGGCGGCGGAATCCTTGCCCGTCACAGCGTCGCCGGAAACCTCGGCCTGGTCCTCGCCATAAACGGGCACAAAACTGACTGCGTTTTTCCACACGAACAAACCGGCGAGCAGCACGAGACCCGTCACCACGCCATGCAAGCGGTATTTGCGAACCAGGGCGGCAATCCCCGGTTCTTCCATCACCCCGAGATGCGTCTCGTCAAACAAAACGTTCGGGTTCGCGCCCGCCAGCCACGCGAGCAACTCCGGATGCCGCTCCTTGCGCATCGCTTCGTTGCTCAGGAAATAGGAATCGGCGGAAAAAACAAGCGAACCGGTGCCGAATTTGCGTTCGATGAGCACCGGATGTTTGTCGCGCCTGTAAGTCACGTTCCAATTCGTGCCGGGTTTGTCGAAGTAGAGCGCCGTGTGCCAGGCGATGGATTCGGGGAGGTTCATGTCGGCGCTCCTGCGCGCGGCCACCGATTGATAAACGCCGTTGGCGTCTTTGGGCAGGTCAGCGTAGCCGAAGTCAATGCCCCAGCGGTCCTTAATTGGAATCCGCTTTGTCCCCGGCCATTCTTCGTTCTCGTCGAACGGCCGCTTCTTTTTCGTCCGTCCGGTTTTGTCCTCCACTTCGCCATCGGATTTATCCTCTTCTCTGTCCGGCTGCTTTTCCCTGGCGCCATTCTGCTCCTTTGCTTCTTTGCGCCGGGTCCTCCAGGGCCTGGTGTTTAACGGCGCGAACGAAACGACGATGCGTCCGCCGTCGTACATGAATTGCTCCAGTTTTTTGTATTCGTCCGCGGTTGAGTCGTTCATGCTGAAGGTGTCAGTGCCAAAAACGAAGAGCGTCGTGTTGCGGCCTTCACGAAGTTTGGTCCACTGCTCGATGAAGCGTTGGACCGTCATGCCGCGCAAGGTTTCGAGGCTTTCGTAAAACGCCCTGGTGCCGAGCGGGTCCGCGCGCAAGGACGAGTAAGGCGGATAAATGTCCCCGGTCTCAAAGCGCAACTGGAGGAGTCGCACCACGCCAAACCCGAACAGCGCCAGCAACGCGGGCAGCAGCAACAGCAAGGGTCGGCCTTTTTTCATCGGTCCAGATCGGGCCACGCGCCCCCAAACCCCGCCCAGGCGGGGAGCTCGCCAGACGCGCCCGAATGTTGCTCCCGGCCTCGGAGGGGTCGGAGGCGGGGTCGGCAGCGGACTTTGAATCCTCTACTCAGCACGCTTGGATTTTCTCCAGGTTGATTTGAAAACGTTGCAGCGCCTCCCGCGTCACGTCATGCAGGCCATACCAGACGCGGTCGAAGATGCCGACGTTTTCGGCGAACGCGTCCTGCAGATCCGGCAGCGCCCGGGCGCGACGCCGCAGTTCCTGTTCGTAGTCGCGGTTCGATTTGAACTTCGCGAGGCTGATCATGTCACGCTGCGCCAGGTGCGCGAGGCTGGCGAGGTACAGCGCGCGGAGCGCGAAGCGCAGTTCGCCTTTGCTCAACAACTCGCGCGCGAGCCTCAGCCAGTCGTCTTCAGGTAATTGGCTGGCAGTGACATTTTCGTCGGCCAAATCTGGAACCGCAACCACAGCTTCACTGGCGACTTCCGTTCGACGACGGCGCTGTCGCCAGGTCCTGTAAAACAGAACACCCGCGGCGCAGGCGGCCAGCGCGAGTAAAACAAAAATCAGGATTTGCAACGAAGTCATCCAGGATGAATCTGAGCGTCCTTTTGTCGAAAAGCTTTTGTTCTTGCCAAAGACTTTCTCTTTCAGCCAATCGAGAACGTCCGCGAGCCACGTCACAGCCGCTTTCACCCACCGCGCCAGAGTTTTGCTCCAGGCGCGAATCGTTTCCAGCATGCCATCCATGAACGAGGCGAAAATTCCCTTCTGGCCCGCATCGTCGACGCGTTTTTCACGCGGCAAACGCCAGTTGAATTCGGGTTGGTTGATGACCTGCTCGATGGCGCGGTCGAGGTCGGGAGGAGAGATTTCAGAGTGCGGAGCGCGGAGCGCGGGGTGCGGATTTTCGGAAACTCGCGCGGCACTCAGCGGACCCGCACCGATCCAAAGAACGAGCAGGACCAGGACGGTCGCCGCCCCGCGCGCGCCCGGCACGAACTGTTTCAACTCGACCTTCAGATCTTCGCCGGTCTGCAGCGATTCGCCGTAGAAACAACGGAGCAGATAAACCGCTTTCAGCAACGGATCGAGCAAGAGGTAAGTCAGGCCCCAGACGGTGGCCAGAAAGGTTGTGTTGAAAAAACTCCAGCCGCCGCGGGTAAAGGCGCTTTCGACGCCGAGAACGGTTTTGAGCAGGGCCGGGATTTGGAAAAACCCAATCGTCACGTCGAGGAACACCACCAGACCAAAAAGAGCGAGGATGGCCAGCAAGAGGTGATTTTGTTTCGGCCAAAGCTGCGCCTGCTGGATGGCCCTTTGGAAAACGCGCTTCACTTCCGCGCCGTCCTCCGCGCCGAGCGCCGTGGCGCTCTGATAAAAGGCGTAAACCCAGCCGAACGGGAGGGTGAACAGCAGCGCCAGCGGCAGGATGAAAAGCCCGGATGGCTGAATCACGGTCTGAACCAACGCCGCGCGGACGAAGCGTGAAAAGCTCAGCGCCGGCGCCGGTCGGCCGGCGATCTGCGCTTTGAGCTGGCCCGCGAAAATCGTCTGCCACGTTTTCATCCAGAGGAACAACAGCGCCATTCCAAACGACGCCGGGGCGCAATGTTCGTAAGCCGACGAACTTTTCAACCAATTCCAGCGCCCCATCCCCTTCGCGCCTTTGCTTTCTCCGGTTCATTCCTCGTCTCTGAGGCTGCTCTTCCAGACCGTGCCTTCGTGAAAGGAATCAGGAATCGCCAGCAAAACCCGTCCGATACAGTAAAAAAACAACCCGGCGGTCAAAACGCCGAACAGGCACTGGACCGACACCGCAAGCTGCACGACCCTGAAACGCCGGGTTGAACCCGACCGGGTCAGCTTTTTGAGGCAAGCGGCGCACAGCACGCGGTCTTCGTGCTCGGTGACGCACTCGCGGCAAAAGTACTGTTTGCACCCCGGGCAACGCGCGACTGCTTCGCGAAAACTGTGATTCAGGCAACGCTGCTGGGTCAGAGAAGGCATCAGGTCAGCTCGCAGTTGGGCCGGGCGTCTCCCGCACCGGGTCGGGCCTCGCGGCAGTTGGCCCGACGAGGGGTTCAAAACCGGCGCGGCCTTGGACCTGTTCGATCGGCGGGCGGATTTTTCCGAGCACATTCCGCGCGAGCCGCACGCGCGTGAGCGAAGGCAGATCAACCCCCTGCACGGCGGTGTGAAGCCGGCAATGGCAGGTCGGACCGCGAAGAGCATTGATCAACAGCAAAAGTCCACAGAATGCGCCGATGCCACCCAACACTCCACCCCCGACCGGATCTGCCACGACGATCGCGAAAAAGATCAGGAGCGCAGCGATCGTCGCCAGCAGCACATTGACGGCTTTGCCCTGGGGCGTCTTGCGGATGATGAACGCCTGAATGTCGCGGTAATTAAATCGCTTGTAGTACTCCCGGTAGCCATCGGTTTCCACCAACAACAGGTGTTCCGGGCCAAGCCAGAGCTGCGTGCGGCGACCGCGGAACAACAGCACGAAAATGCCCATCACAAAGAACAGCAGGACCAACGCCCAGGGCGGCACAAGGTAATGGTAGCCTGTCCCGGACAGGCGACGATAAGGCGGAGCGGCGTTGGCCATAACAACGGTTAACTCCTGACCGCAGCAATGATCACGATCACGAACACCAGCGTTTGCAGGGTGCCCAGGACCAACGCGACCGGCATCGCCCAGCGCATCGGCCTCACCAGGCTGGTGGGCGCTTTCCAATACCGCGCGGCGACATAAATGGCGGCCAATCCCGTGATGAACAACGGGAGTACCGCCAGCACGAGCGCCTGCCGGTTGTACAGCATCCTCATGTCTTCCAGGCTATGGATCGTTTTTTTCTTTTTGCCGGACTCCAGACAAGCCGGACAGAGATGTTTTCCATCCAATTCCACGTCGCACAGCGCGCATAGAAAACGGCCGCATGCCTCGCACGGAACCACGGCCTTTTTTTGCGGATGATAAAAGCAACTCGATTCCACCTCCACCGCGACCCGGTCGCCGGTCTGGCCGACCTCCGGTGGCTTGAAGAAAGCCGGGAATACCTCCAACTGGAGTCGCGCGCCGCACTGGGGACAGGTGATCAGATTGCCGGTGTTAAACAATTCGCCCGGCAACTGCGAGCCGCATTTGGTGCAGGGAACGGTCGTGCGCATCTGCTGTTCAACCGATCACGACATTTTCTTTATCACTCGAGTGCCGCAGACGCGGTCGTGCAGCGCCCGTTTCTCGCTGTCAAACGCCGCAAGGATATACCCGATAAACAGCGTCACTATGCTCAAATACTCCGCCAGACTGCGGGCAAATGCCTTGGCGTAACTCACCTTGCTCCCGTCCGCGTTGACCACCCGGGCTTTGACCGCCATTTTCCCCGGCGTTGCCCCATAGGCCCCGACGAAAATCGTCCGGTAGAGCATATCAACGATGAACCCCGTGCCATAGAGCAACACCAACGCCGCCATTGGATTTGACTTGCTCAACCCGGCCAAAGCCGCTCCTCCCGCCAGCCCGATAAACGTTCCGACAAATCGCAGAATCAATCCGTCCACAAATTTCGCCACGAACCGGATCCAAAACCCGGCGTACTCGACGACGCCCGGCAACGCGGCGCCTTCCTTGATCCGTTGCACGAACGTCGGCTTGCATGCCGCGCAAACCCAGAGGTCGCCGTAGCGAATCACGTCGTCGCGCCCGAACAGCTTGCCGCAACTCGAACAAACTACGGCATCTTCGGGCATCGGGGCCGCCGCGGGTGGCGGCGTAGCGACGCCCTTGACCTGGCCGTAGGGCTGCCAATTTGCCATCCCTTCGCGCCAGATCAGTGTGTCGCTTAAAATCGTTCCGGCGCGCACCAGGTCCTCCAGCTCGGCGTCCGTGACCGGCCCGCGTTGTTGTCCGGCTTCGGCGTAATACCAGCTCATGTGGCTCCTTCGAGTGGTTGTGAACGGCTGTTTGTTTCGGGTTCCGTTTCCGGATTAACGACACGCGGAGTATCGCCCAGGGACGGAAAAAGCAAAGATTTTTCTGGTATAATACCACGAATTCGGCCGGTACCGCAACGTCGAGCGCTGGCCTTTGGGAACTGCTCACGGATCATGAACCTGCCCCCCTCAACCCTCTCCCCCATTGAACCGAGGGAAACATCGAACGTCCAACGAGTGGGCCAGTCGAGAACGAGGACGAGGAGGACGAAGGGGCGGTTCATGGGCCTTGCCCCACCGAACTGTACCACTGCCATTCCGCGGTAGTGACTCAGTTTGAACTTTAGCCACCCCATTTTCCACTGGCGCAATCCCGATTTGCGTGCATTGTGAACGTATGCCTAAACGCTCAAGCAAAGACCTGAACGAAGCCGCTTACGATCTTGTCCAGAAAGTAACTCAAGGCGATGCCCAAAAGGCTTCCAAGAACCCCGCAGCCGTTGCGCTTGGTAAGTTGGGAGGATTAAAAGGAGGCAAGGCTAGAGCCGCAAAGCTGTCCGCTAAACGACGGTCTGCCATTGCGCGAAAAGCGGCGTTCCAAAGGTGGAGTAACAAAAACCTCTAATATACCCCGGAATCCAAAAGTCACAACTTGGACAGATAAGAAAAATCTCATTTTATTTTCTGTCCAACTATTGCCAAACCAGTCCAGTTCTGTGAAATTGGATGCATGGCAAGTACTCAAACTGACAGGATAGAAGTAACCGCAGAATTGGCAAAAGAGCTTATTCCTATTTTGGAGGATAAGATTGCCGGTTTTGAAAGTCACATCGTAAGTCTGGAAGACGAGCGAGATCGCCTACGGCGGACACTTGCCGAGCTTAAGGCCAAACTTAATGGTCAAGCAGCTTCCGTCAGTGCAAATGGATCAAAAAAGCGGCTTCGCAAGGGAGAGGCTGTGAAGATTGTCCATGAACTGCTAACTTCGCTCCCCAACAACGGCGGACTATCCATCAAAGACATCGTGTCAAAAACTGGCGTTAGCTATGGTTCGGTGTTTAGAACCTTGCACAAAGACAAAAAACACAGATTCAAACAGGATAACGGACTTTGGAAAGTCGCCTAAGAATCAATTTAGCAGGGTACGGAGTTTTAGTCCGTACCCTGCGACCGACTGTTGGTGTCGTCTCCTAGCTCGGGGCTAGGGTGGGCGACCTGACGCGGAGGGAACCGGGTGCGCTCTAAAACGTGCCCGGTTCCTGAAGTGCATTTACCTTATTACTGAACTTATCTTTAAGCAAGGATTTAGTTGACATTGCTTGACCGCTCAAGCATAGTGCCAGCATGAACAAATTAAGCGTTGACCAACGCACCAAAGTCATTGCCTGTCTGGTAGAAGGCAACAGTCTCCGTGCTACTTCGCGGTTGACTGACGTAGCCTTTAACACAGTCCTAAAACTCTTGGTTGACGCCGGCCGTGCTTGTTCTGATTACCAGGACAAATCTTTTCGCAATCTCAAATGTAGGCGTCTGCAATGCGATGAAGTCTGGCAGTTTGTGGGCGCTAAAGAAAAGAACGTCTCAGTGAAGCAGAAGCGCAAAGGATGGGGCGACGTTTGGACGTGGACGGCTTTAGACGCGGAAACCAAGCTGGTGCCTTGCTGGTACGTCGGAACGCGGGACGCTTACGCAGCGTTCCATTTCATGCACGATCTCAAAGACCGGCTCGCTTCGCGCGTTCAACTTACAACGGACGGTCTGAGAACCTACGTTGAAGCTGTTGAAGACGCTTTCGGCTCAGACATTGATTACGCTCAACTGGTGAAGATTTACGGGGCCGCGCCGGAAGGCTCAGAGGTCCGCTACAGTCCCGCTCAGTGCATGGGCGCACGTAAAGCGGTTGTGTCTGGTTCGCCTGATTTTACGCATGTTTCGACGAGCTACACGGAACGAAACAATCTCACGATGAGGATGCAAATACGCCGGTTTACACGGCTCACAAATGCCTTTTCAAAGAAGGTGGAAAACCATGCGGCAGCTATTGCCCTTCACTTCATGCACTACAACTTTGCTAGGATTCACCAGACGCTCAGGATAACACCAGCAATGGCAGCGGGAATTTCCGACCACGTTTGGAGCATTGAGGAAATAGTTAATATTGTGAGCTAATCCTTATGGCTTCCAATGCCTTAAAATCGGCGTTTGATAGATTAGACCGAGAACTAATTACTTCCTGTCGGTGGGCCGTCGAAGGGCAGATATTAAGTGCGCAGGACCATCAAGCCGAGTTTGCTTCTTCCAAAATAACCAGAGAAGTTGAGATTCGAGATGCCATTTCTCAAAGTTGTAGGGTATGGATTCAAACGGGTTTTTTCCCCGCCATGTCATCAGATGATGCCTTTTATATTTACTTTCGATTGTTTTACGCCCACTGTTTTTCGGAGTGGCTTTTGTCTTTTGGCGCTCGTTTTCATTCAAAGAAGCCCGACGATTTGCTGGATTGGCTGTTGATTGATTCTTGGTCTCAAATGTTTGTAAGCCAATGGAAGAGTCGGTTGCATACCTTGTAGTTGCAAAAGGATTGCCAAGGACAATGGACAACATTCTTTCTTCCGCCTTATTCCTTTTGGGTGGCTTCACGCACAACAGTCGCACACTCTATGAAATTTGACTACATGGTGATTACGATTGATTTTTGCATCGAAACTTTAGATTCAGACAAAATTGAAACGTTCTTGGATCGGTTCGGACGGGAAGGATGGGAATTGGTATCTTTTACGCCTTTCGTGTTACAAGGAAAATTGATTCGTGCTGTGTGTTGCTTAAAACGTTCTGAAGAATCAAACTGAGTCACTACCCATTCCGCGCCTCCCTTGACATCAGTCGGTGCTTCAAGAAAACTGCCCGTCTCATGGCCGAGCCGAAAGAAACTCCCTTGATGGAAAAAATCGTGTCGCTGTGCAAACGGCGCGGTTTCATTTTCCAATCGTCGGAAATTTACGGAGGCATCAACGGGTTCTGGGATTACGGTCCGCTTGGCGCGGAACTGAAGCGCAACGTGAAAGAACTTTGGTGGCGCAACATGACGCAACAGCGCGAAGACGTGGTCGGCCTCGAAGCCTCCATCATCATGCACCCGAAAATCTGGGAGGCCAGCGGCCACACCAGCACCTTCAGCGATCCGATGGTGGATTGCCTCGGTTGCAAGAAACGATTTCGAGCGGACCAAATCGAGCCACGGAGCGGGACTGCGTATTATTACGTCGGAGCATTTGATGAAAAGCTGTGGAGCCAGGCAGCCATTGCTGGAATAACCGGCGGGACGGAGCCTTCGGCAGATTTTCTATCACAACTGACAGACGACGTAACGAGACACAACTTTGCAAAACAACTTCTGTCTTCGTCGGAGCCGGAAATCCGCGCGATTGGAAAGGACCTGGAACAGCAGACGACCAGCAAGTATCAATGCGACATCCCATTCGCAGTTCTGGGGAAGGCGGCCGAGAGCGCGCGAAAAATCGCAAAACAGTATTATCGACAGCGCGGCGTCGCGAACCCCGTGCCGCGCGGCGAGCGTTCCGAGGAAGTAAAAAACAGCACGCGCTACTGCAACGAATGCGGCAGCCTTCTTACACCACCCAAGCAGTTCAATCTCATGTTCAAGACCTACGTCGGTCCGGTGGAGGATCCCGAGAGCGTCGCTTATCTCCGCCCGGAAACCGCGCAGGCCATCTTCGCGCAGTTCAAAACGGTCCTCGAAGTTTCGCGTCAGAAGATTCCTTTCGGCATCGCGCAGATCGGCAAAGCATTTCGCAACGAAATCAACCCGCGAAACTTCACCTTCCGCTCCCGCGAGTTCGAACAGATGGAACTGGAGTTCTTCATCCGCCCTGATGAGGTCGTCGAGACGATCTGCGGGAAGGTGGCGAACGCGGCAGATATTTGGAAAGAAAACACCGAACCTCGAACATCGAACGCCGAACATCCAACCTCTGGCTCTCAACCCTCAACCCTCAACCCTCAACCACAGCCCGACTGGGGCTGGGAAGCGTGGCACAAATACTGGATCGAGCAACGCATCCGTTGGTATGAGAGCATTGGCCTGCCACGCGCTTCATTGGAGCAACACTGGCAGAAGAAGGACGAACTCGCCCACTACGCCAAGGCTACGGTCGATATTCTCTACAAGTTTCCTTTCGGCACGCAGGAACTCGAAGGCATCGCCGCGCGCGGCGATTTCGACCTTTCGCAACACCAACGTTTTTCCGGCAAACCAATGGGCGTGTTCGACGACGAGTTGAAGGCGGCCTGGGCGAGGCTCGATGAAGCGAAAAAGAAGGAGCTTGGGCAGCACTACAACGATGCGCGACTGAAATATCTCGCGCAGATGGGCGTCGCCGCCGAGGAATCCGCGAAACAGGCGCGCGAAGACGCCAACGGCCTCGCCCGGGGCAACTATATTCCGCACGTGATTGAACCGAGCGCCGGGGTGGACCGTCTCATCCTCGCTTTGATCTGCCACGCTTACTGCGAAGATCAGGCGCCCGACGAAAAGGGCCATCTGGAAACGCGCGTCGTGATGCGGTTCCATCCGCGCATTGCGCCAATCAAGGTTGCCGTGTTCCCGTTGCTCAAGAACAAACCCGACCTCGTGAACAAGGCAAAAGAAGTGCGCGATCTTCTGCGTCCGCACCTGACGGTTTTCTATGACGAGGCCGGTGCGATTGGCCGCCGCTATCGCCGTCAGGACGAGGCCGGCACGCCGTTCGGCCTCACGATTGATTTCGAGACGCTCGGCGAGAAAGGGCCGGAACTGAAAGACACCGTGACCTTGCGCGACCGCGACTCGATGAAGCAGGAGCGAGTGAAGATCGGCGACCTCGTTCCATTATTGCTGGAAAAGCTCCGGTGAATTCCCCTCTACCATGATCCGCCCCTTCGTCCTCGTCCTCGAACTCGTCCTCGACTGGCCGACTCGGTTCCGAGGACGATCTAGTTATGGTCCCAATGCATGCGCAAAAGCCGAGGCGGCTTCCTATAAAACGCCAGTGGCAAAAAGCCACTGACTTGCTATAGTCCGTCATGAGCACGCCCGCGCGCATTTCCTACGTGATCGTCGCGGTTCTGCTCGTGCTGGTGGGGTTCCTGCACCTCGCGACGCTGTTGCTGACCACGCTTTTCGGTTACTTCGCGCTGCGCCTGTTCAGTTTCAACCGAAGCAAAGCGCTCGGCGTCGCCATTTACATCATCGCGGTGACCGCCATCGGGTACGGGCTTTTTTATTTCTCCCGCAAGGCGTACATCGAGCTGCCCACCATCGCGGCCGCAACCATTCCAGCGGTGGTGGAATACGCCGAGAAACAGGGACTGGAACTGCCGTTCACCGATTACGCGAGCCTCAAGACGCTCGCGTTGAATTCGGTCACAGAAAAATTCGCCAACGTGGGCCGTTACGCACGCGCGGCTGTGCTTCAAGTGGCCATGTTGATCATCGGTCTGGTGGTCGCCGTCGGGCTTTTTCTGGATGCCCGATGGCAAATGGAGGGCGATCCCCACGCCGTCAAAGACAGCCTGTACGCCCTCGTCAGCCAGGAGCTTGCCCTCCGCTGCAGAACGTTTTACCGCAGCTTCGCGACAGTCATCGGCGCGCAGATTACCATCTCCACGATCAATACGTTGTTGACCACGGCTTTTTTGGTTTGGGCCGGCTACGGCTACGTCATGGTCCTCGTGGGGATCACGTTTCTTTGCGGCCTTCTGCCGATCATCGGCAATATCCTGAGCAACACGCTCATCGTCGGCGTCGGATTCACCATCTCTCCAAAGGTGGCGTTCTTCGCGCTGATCTTCCTCGTCGTGGTCCATAAACTGGAATATTTGCTGAACAGCAAAATCATCGGCGACCGGATCAAGAACCCGATGTGGCTGACGCTGCTTGGACTCGTGCTCGGCGAAAAGCTGATGGGCATTCCCGGCATGATCCTCGCCCCGGTCGTGTTGCACTACATCAAGGTCGAGGCTTCACGAAATAAAGTCTCTGACCTCGCCAGCGATGGGGCCGAATCCAGAAAGGCAGCCTGAGACACCGTGCATGATGCGCCAAAAACCATTTCCGCAGCGGCCACCGCAGACGCGCTGAAGCCGAAGCGGGCGCCCACACTCTATGCCATCATCGCTATCAAGCTGCTGAAAGGACTGCTGTTTGTGGGCCTTGCCATGATGGCCTACACGCTTTCCGACAATGACCTCCCCGCCGAATATCGGCACTTGCTGCACTTGTTGCGCGTGAATCCAGAGAGAAAATTCGTCGCTGACCTCGCCCTTCGAATCGGCGAGCTCACCGAGGCAAACGTCCTCTGGGCGGCCGCCGGAACGCTGGTTTACAGTCTGTTTTCGCTCGTCGAAGGAACGGGATTGCTGTTCCGCGTGAGCTGGGCCTGCTGGCTGTCGATCGGTGAATCAGCCTTTTTCATCCCCATCGAGGTGTACGAACTGGTGCATCGGGCGAACCGCGAGCGGTTTCCCTGGGTGGTCTTCGGCATCCTTGTGATCAACGTCGTCATTGTCTGGTATCTATTGCAGAACCGGCATCGTCTCTTTCGGCATCACCATCAACCTCACCAGGATGCCACTGAGAATTGAGATGCCAAGCCGGCCGGGCTTTGGCATCCTCGGCCCGTGACCGCGAAGGAAGCTATCGACTTGTTGGAAACATTTCGCGCCGGGAAGGCCAGCCGCGAGAAAGTGTTGCGCGCTTTTCAGACCGCGCCGCTGGTTGACCTCGGCTTCGCCCAGGTGGACACCCACCGCGCGCTGCGAAAGGGTTTCCCGGAGGTTGTCTTTGGCGCGGGCAAAACACCACTCCAGGTCGTCCAGATCGCCGCGAAAATTTTTGAGCGCGAACAACGAATCCTGGTCACTCGCATCAATGGCGAACATGCGCGCGCGCTGCGCAGGAGGTTCAAAAACGCAGTTCATCACCAGGCGTCGCGTTGCGTGACGATTGAAAAGTCGCCTTTGCCCAGGCGGCCTGGCACCGTCGCCGTTCTGTGCGCTGGCACCAGCGATTTGCCCGTGGCTGAGGAAGCCGCGGTGACGGCGGACATCATGGGCAACCGTGTCGAGCGGATTTACGATGTTGGCGTGGCGGGGCTGCACCGGCTGCTGAGCCGCCTGGAATTGATCCAAAGCGCCAACGTCCTTGTCGTGGTCGCGGGCATGGAAGGAGCGTTGCCGAGCGTGGTCGCCGGATTGGTTTCCAAACCGGTCATCGCCGTGCCGACCAGCGTCGGCTACGGAGCCAGCTTTGCCGGGCTTGCGGCGCTGCTTGGCATGTTGAACAGTTGCGGCAGCGGCGTGACTGTGGTGAATATTGACAACGGCTTCGGCGCGGGCTACGCCGCCAGCCAGATTAACGCTCTCGCGGCGGAGTCGTTAAATCGTTAAAACGTTGAATCGTTGCATCGTTACCGCGAGAGCTTCCGTTGCAACGTTTTAACGATGTATCGGCGTAACCATTCCGATGAAAACATTGTATTTGGATATCTTCAGCGGCATCAGCGGCGACATGTTCATCGGCGCGATGATTGACCTCGGCGTCGATGCGCACGCGCTCGAACATGCTCTCGAAAAGCTTAAGCTCGACGGCGGGCGTATCCACGTCGCCCGTGGACAAAAGGCGAACATCGCTGGGGTGAAATTTGACGTGCAGCTCGCGCACACCCACGAACACACGCACGCCAACGGCACCAGGCACACGCACCCGCATTCGCACACAGCCGGTCGCGACCAGGGTCCGCGCGGTCCGCATGAGGGTCCGCTGGTCAAAACGTCGTTCGGCAACGTCGAACTCAGCGTGTTCGAGACCAATGTGCCGCCGCGCTTCCGGCTCTACTTTTTCGATTCAACAGGCAAACCGCTCGCGCCGGTCGCGGCCAGGAGCGTCGGCCTCGAAACGATTCGCGCAGGCAGGAGACGTCAGCTCTTTCAGTTCAAGCGGCAGCGTAACTACCTCGAAGCGACCGAAGAGCTGCCTGAACCGCACGAGTTCGCAGCCGTGTTGAGGCTGAAACTTGGAAGCCGGATCGAGAAGCGCGAGACGCAGTTCCTCGAGCACCAGCATCACCTCGAACACGGACAAACCCACGACCACGGCGACGCGCAGGAGCACGAGCACGGACGGGATTTTGCGCAGATCAAAGAGTTGATTCAGCGGAGCGCGCTCTCGGATTGGGTGAAACTGAAGTCCATCGCGGTCTTTCACCGCATCGCCGTCGCCGAAGGAAAAATTCACGGCCTTCCACCGGAGCAAGTCCACTTTCACGAGGTCGGGGCGGTGGATTCCATCATGGACATCGTGGGCGCGTGCGTCGCGCTCGAACTGCTCGGCGAGCCGCGCGTGCTCGCGGCGCCGGTCGTCGAGGGCGCGGGTTTCATCGATTGCGCGCACGGTCGCTTTCCACTGCCCGCTCCGGCCACGCTCGCCATTCTCGGCGCGCGTGGCGTCGCCGTCACGCAATGCGACGAGCCGCACGAACTGGTCACGCCCACCGGCGCGGCCTTGCTGGCTGAATTTGTTGAGAGCTTCGGGCCGATGCAGGGTCTGGTCGCCGCAAAAATCGGTTATGGGCTTGGCACGCGCGACAACCAGACGCGGCCAAACGTGCTCCGCGCCGTTCTGGGAGAAATTCCGAGTTCCGCGCTCCGAGTTCCGCGTTCAGCGGGCGCGAACGATTGGGAAACAGACACCGTCGCCGTCGTCGAAACCAACCTCGACGACATCAATGCGGAGATCCTCGGCCACTTTGTGGAGAAGGCCTTCGCCGAAGGCGCGCTCGATGTGTTCCACACACCGATTCAGATGAAGAAGAACCGGCCGGGCGTGTTACTCACGGTGCTTTGCGCCGCCGCAGAGGCCGACAAGTTTTCCGAACTCATCCTCCGCGAAACGAGCGCGTTCGGCGTGCGACGTTACTCGACCGAGCGGCGCAAGCTGAAACGCGAACTGGTGAAGGTGAAAACGGAATTCGGCGAGGTCACCGTAAAAGTCGGCAAGTTGAATGGCAAAGTAGTGCAGGTCGCGCCGGAGTTTGAGTCGTGCAAAAAAGTGGCAGAGCAAACCGGCGTGGGGTTGAAAATGATTTACGAAGCGGCCTGCAAAGGCGAAGTTCGATAGGCGCAAACCCGTCATGCCGTACCAATCGACTCTCAAAACCCTGATCTGTTATTCGTTTCTTCTCCTGCCAGCGACGGCCGTGGCGTGGTTTCATCATTCTTTTTTCCACGACCTTATGAGAGGCTCTCACGACATTATGGGCGGGAAATCGGACCTTCCGGAAGGTTTCCAGTTGGTCGTCCACTTTGGACACTGCGTTTACCTTGTCCCGATGCTGGTTTTGGTGGTCTGTGTGTTCTCCTTGAAGTTCCATCCGCTTCGTAGTCCGCTCTGGTTGTCTCTTTGCGGTGGATTGCTGGTGATGTTCTGCCTCCTGTATTGTTTCCTCTTGGTGACGCCGATTCTCAGCCACGGTGTTTATCTCGGAATGTATTGATCCATTCGACCATGATAAATGCCGACCTTCTGAAAATCATGTGCTGTCCGGAAACGCACCAACCGATCTCGCTCGCGGAGCCGATCTTGATTGAAAAGCTCAACCGGCAAATTGCCGCCGGGCAACTGCAAAACCGCGCCGGACAACCTGTGAAGGGAAAAATCGACGGCGGCCTCGTGCGCGAGGACAAGAAGTTTCTTTATCCGATTCGCGCCAACATCCCGGTCATGTTGATTGACGAGGCGATTCCGCTGACGGCGTGATTCGTCGTCCGAAATGAAGCCGATTGCCGAAAGCCCAGAGGTTTCCCCTCATCCGTAGCAGCCGACGTGAAGGAGCTCTGGCTCACTTCCGCGTTCCGCACTCCGCACTCCGCATTTGAAAGTGAACCTCCTCACGTCGGCCGCTACGAGGAGACGGTTTCTCCCGAAAATAGGAGCAAGTCATCAACAGTAAACCCAGTCAACCGAGCCGCTCGCGCAACTCGTCGAGTTGTTGCTTGAGCGCGCCGGGCAGCTTCTCTCCAAACTTAGCGTAATAACCCGCGATGTCATCGGCTTCCTTCTTCCACCCGGCAATGTCCACAGCGAGAAGTTGCTTCAGGTCCTCGCCAGGGAGATTGAGCCCGGAGAGGTCGAGGGCGTCGGGCGTGGGCAGGTTGCCGATGGGCGTCTCTTGCGCTTTCGCCGCGCCTTCCACTCGTTCGCAAATCCACTTCAAGACCCGGCTGTTCTCGCCGTAACCAGGCCAGAGCCATTTGCCGTTGCTGTCCTTGCGAAACCAGTTCACGAAATAGACCTTCGGCAGCTTGCTGCGGTCGGCGCGCTGCGCGAACGAGAGCCAGTGCGTGAAGTAATCGGCCATGTTGTAGCCGCAGAACGGCAGCATGGCGAACGGATCGCGGCGCAGCACACCGGCCTGGCCCAGCGCCGCTGCGGTGGTCTCGGATCCGCAAGCCGAGCCGAGGAAAACACCATGCTCCCAATTGAACGCCTCGTTCACGAGCGGAATCGTGCTCGGACGACGCCCTCCGAACAGAATCGCTGAAAGCGGCACGCCTTCGGGATTCTGCCAGTCGGGGTCGATGACCGGGCACTGCGAAGCGGGCGCGGTGAAGCGCGAGTTCGGATGCGCCGCTTTGCGTCCGGTGTCGGGCGTCCATTCCCTTCCTTCCCAGTCAATCGCTTTGGCCGGAGCGGGCATGCCGGAATCCTCCCACCAGACGTCGCCGTCCGCCGTAAGCGCCACGTTGGTGAAGATGCTGTTCTTCGCGAAGGTGTCCACGGCATTCGGGTTCGACTTCCTGGAAGTGCCGGGCGCAACGCCGAAGAACCCGGTCTCCGGATTCATCGCGTAGAGGCGGCCGTCTTTGCCCGCTCGAATCCATGCGATATCGTCGCCGAGGCAGGTCGCCTTCCAGCCGGGCAAAGTGGGCAGCATCATGGCGAGGTTGGTTTTGCCACAGGCGCTCGGGAACGCCGCGGAGAGGTCATGTTTTTTGCCCCGGGAGGAAGTGAGGCAAAGGATGAGCATGTGCTCCGCCATCCAGCCTTCTTTCTTCGCCACGACCGACGCGATGCGCAGCGCGAGGCATTTCTTGCCGAGCAGCGCGTTGCCGCCGTAGCCGGAGCCATAAGACCAGATCGAGGGTTCGTCCGGAAAATGCACGATGTATTTCTTCTGCGGGTCCGGCTCGCACGGCCAGGCGATGTCTTTCTGTCCGGGCTTCAGCGGCGCGCCAATGGAGTGGAGGCATGGAATGAACCTGCCATCGGCGCCGAGCTTATCGAGCACAGCCTGCCCCATGCGCGTCATGATCCGCATGTTGACGACGACGTAGGGCGAATCGGAAATCTCGATGCCGATCTTGCAAATGGGCGAATCGAGCGGGCCCATCGCAAAAGGAATTACATACATCGTGCGGCCCTTCATCGAACCGTTGAACAGGCCGAGCAACGTCTTCTTCATTTCGGCCGGGTCGGCCCAGTTGTTGGTCGGCCCGACTTCATCCTTGCTCCTCGCGCAAATAAACGTGCGGTCCTCGACACGCGCGACATCACTGGGATGCGAGCGAGCCAGGTAGCTGCCGGGACGCAGCTTTTCGTTCAACTTCGTGAGCGTGCCGCTTTGGACCATGAGGTCGCAGAGCATCTGATTTTCCTGCTCCGAACCGTCGCACCAGAAGATGCGGTCCGGCTGGCAGAGTTTGGTCATCTCGCCCACCCAGGCGAGAGCGGCTTTGTTGGTCGTTTTACAGGTTCCGAGTTTCGATTTCGACATAGGTCAGTTCAAGTTCAGCGGTCAAGTCGAGTCGCAAAAGCAACGTGAAAGTCGAAAAAGTAACAGTTGAGTTTTGACGGTCAAGCGGCTTGCGGGAAAAAATGCTTGCCCGGTTAAGAAAATCTCAAAGGGCGGCGAACGCTGCGCTCCGCCCTGGCTGAACAACACCCTGCGCTCCAGTCCAATCGCGTCGTCTCAAGTGGGTTGCGAGGTGGCGCATTCGGCGGGAAGTCCAGCAGCGGCCCGACGATTTTCGCCGGCGCGGCTGCTGATGACCAGCACCACCGCCGGTACAATAGCGAGCCGACCAAAACGAGGTAGGCGTAGGCGAGCAGTGAGCGCGTCGTGACGGCGGCAGGGTTGAACCGGCTCGCTTCGCCGGTCCCCAGCGCCAGCAGCGTCATCAGCGCGCCGCCACAAACCATCTGCAGCGCTGCGGCCATGAACGGCGAGGTTGCCGACCTGGTTTTGCGCGCATACAACGAACCGATGGACCAGACAAATGCGGAAAACAGCACCACGCCGATTCCCAGGCCAGGAGTGGAAGAAAACGCGTGAAGGTCGCCTGCTCGCCGCTGAACGAGCAAAAAAGTTCCGGCAAAACCGAGCGCAAACCCAAACCACACTTTCGGCGTTGGCCGCCCGGTGATGCCGGCAAACCATCCCAGCAAAGCCATAAAAAGGGGCACCGTCGCCACCAGCAAAGCCGCCAGGCTCGAAGGGATGTATTGCTCGGCGAATGCCAACCCGCCGTTGCCGCAAAGGAGCAAACAAGCGCCCACAATGAACGCTGTTCGCCAATCCGCCAACGTCGGCCACGCGGCACCCCGCCAGCGCGCCACGACAAACAGGATTGCGCCCGCCACCAGAAAGCGCGTGCCGCCCATCAGAAACGGCGGGACCGACTCAATCGCGAAGCGGATGCCGAGATAGGTCGAACCCCAAATGACGTAAAGCACGGCAAAGGCCGCGACAATTTGAGCGCGCGACGGCAGATTCATGAGTTCACCCGTCAGCGCGCGGCGAGAAAGACGTGGAAACTCTTCCCGGCTGGTTGCCGCACGACTGCAAAGCCAACGCCGGGATTGGCGTCGGTGATTGATGCGACTTTTTGGTGACTCATGAGACGAAAATCCTCCTGAGCGCGTTTTCGGTGAAAAGCGGTCGTGTTTCGTTCCCGGCCGCTTTCAATCAGGCAGCGAATTGGACGGTGTCGAGGTCCTGAATCCGTTTGCGGAGCTTCTTGAGCGCGATTTCCTCGATCTGACGGATGCGCTCGCGCGTCACGCCGAATTGCTCGCCGATTTGTTCCAGCGTTTTCCGTTCGCCTCCATCCAGCCCGAATCGCTGGCGGAGAATCGCCTGCTCACGAGAGTCGAGCGTCCCGACCATTTCGTGGACCAGCGCGCTGTTCGTTTTCTCTTCGAGCTGCTCATAGGGCGTTTCCGCGCTTTCGTCTTTGACGACGTCAGCGACGCGATTCGTTTCATCGTCGCCAATCGGCGCCTCGAGTGAAGTGGGACGAATGGCGGCGCGGCGCAACATTTTCACGCGAGCAACCGGATAGTCGAGTTCCTCGGCCAGTTCATCGTCGGTCGCCTCGCGGCCCAGGACCTCTTCCAGTTTTGCCGCTGCGCGACGGAGATGGAAGAGTTTGTCCACCACGTGCACCGGCAAACGAATGGTCTTCGATTGATTGGCCAGCGCGCGTTTGATGGCCTGTTTGATCCACCAGGCGGCGTAGGTCGAAAGCTTCGCGCCTTTCTTCGGGTCGAAGCGCTCGACGCCTTTCATCAGCCCGATGTTCCCCTCGTTGATGAGGTCCAGCAGCGGCAGACCGTAACCTTCGTAGTCGCGCGCGATCTTCACGACGAGACGCAGGTTGGCCTTGATCATTTGCTCGCGCGCCTTCTTGTCGCCGCGCTTGATGCGCCGGGCGAGTTCGATTTCCT
>QHNT01000244.1 GCA_003218515.1 Verrucomicrobiota bacterium
ATTCTGGAATTCAGCGCTTTTTAGCCCACCTCCACTTCGCATGAAAGTATGGTTCTGTCGATTTCCAAGTGCATACTGGTGCAACCTTTTGTTGCATATGCAACAAAAGTTCGTCGTGACCCGTTCAGGGTTCGGATGCGCGATTGTGAGGTGGTTGAAGTTCTCCGCGAACCGACAAGCTGGAGTCCAAGCTTTGGCTTGCCCCGAGACCCGCTGAAGCGTGAACTCCAGTGTAGCGATGCCGTCCGGTGCATGGCTGCCGAAACTCCTGGGTGAGCCGCTCACAACAATTCACCTCGCAGCACGGTCACCGCTTGTCCGCCAAGAAAGACACGGTCCCCAGCAACCCGCACCTTCACCACGCCGCCGCGCGCCGACGCTTGAAACGCGACGAACGCGCTCTTCCTCAGTTTTGTCTCCCAATACGGTCCCAGGGTGCAATGAGCCGAGCCGGTCACCGGGTCTTCGTTCACTCCGGACGCCGGCGCGAAGAAACGCGAAACGAAGTCAAATTCGGGCCGATCCGAGCGGCTCGTCACGATTATGCCGCGCACCGGCAATTCTCCGAGCCTAGTGAAGTTCGGTTTCATGGCCCGCACCATTGCCGCGGAATCGATCTCCACCAGATAATCGAACGCGCTTCGCCCGACGAACCGCGGTTTCACACCCAAAGCGTCAGTCAACCCGGCCGGCGCGTCCGCTGGCTCGGCGATCTTCGCCGGGAAATCCAGTTCGATGCCGGAGCCGTTGCGCGCGGCGGTCAGCAACCCACTCTTCGTGTGGAAGCGCGCGGTTTCGCCGAGTGACAGTTGGCCGCTCTCCCACAGAACGTGAGCGCTGGCGAGCGTGGCGTGGCCGCACAACGCGACCTCCACCGCGGGCGTGAACCACCGCAAGCGCCAGCCGTCTTTGTCCCGATGCAGAAACGCCGTCTCGGACAAATTCATTTCGCGGGCCACGTTTTGCATCCACGCCTCGTCGCGTGGCGCGGGCAGAAGGCACACGGCCGCCGGATTGCCGGCAAACGGCTGGTCGGTGAAAGCATCGACCTGGTAAATCGTCAGGCTCATATGCTTCAAAAGATTTCGCAAGCTGCGCGAATTTGCCGAGCGGAGGCGCTGCGGAGTGGGACAGGCATCCTGCCCGTCTTTGGCAGGCTGGAAGCCTGCCCCACGTTGGTTGCGGCTCTGGCGCGCCGGGCTGTATGACGAATTGTGCCGCGCATGCGGCCGGCGTCACCCGTCATCCCGACCAGGGTAATCACAACACGGCCTTCAGACAATACCCGACACTGAAAAGGCCGCTGAGCCAGAGGGCCAAGAAAACCAGTTGCTCCCACCACCCCGTTTGATCGCGAACCATGGGGTCCATTCCGAGACGGGTCAGGTCGGCAGATCTCTTCCCGCGGTGAATCTTCAGTCGCGCGGTTTTCTTCGTCGCGAGCTCTCGCCTGCACAACGCACTGCCCCGGCGCATGACGGATTCCTGCGCGCCGTTTCGTCCATCTCCCTGGCCGTAGAAAAGCGATATGGTTTTCATGGCCCTAATGATGAGCAAAATCGCCGACCGGAACAGATGCAGAACGAGAAATATTCAACCGTAACAGTTCCGGAGAGCCGCAAACTGTACTGGTCATTTATGCAGCGAGGTGTCACTGTTGCGACCACGACCGAAGGGTAGAATTCGACCATGGCGACACAGGATTTAGCTTCACATCTGGCCGAGCAACAGGGCGCGGGAGACAAACTCTACAATCAGGTGGCGCTGCGCATCTCGGAACTGATCGAGCATGGCACGTTGCGGCCCGGTGCGCGCGTGCCATCGGTCCGCAAGTTGAGCGAACAGGAGGAAGTGAGCATCGCCACGGTCATGCAGGCCTATCGGATCCTGGAGAGCAAGGGTCTGATCGAAGCGCGACCGCAATCCGGCTACTACGTCAAGGCGCGGCTTTGGCAGGCGCCGGCCGAGCCGGAGAAGTCGGAGCCGCCGTTGCGCGCCACGCGGGTGAACACGAGCGAACTGGTGATGCGATTCATGCAGGAGGCGCGCAACCCTGCGTTGGTGGGCTTCGGCGCGGCCCTGCCGAGTCCACTGCTGCTGCCGACCCGGCAATTGTGCCGGACCATGGCCGCGGTGGGCCGTCGTTCACCGCAGTTGGCCAATCGCTACGACGTGGCTCCAGGCGCGCACGAGCTGCGGGTCCAGATCGCGCGACGGGCCATGGAAACGGGGTGCACCCTCGCGCCCGACGACATCATCATCACCTGTGGTTGCCAGGAAGCGCTTTACCTTGCCTTGCGCGCCGTCGCCGAACCGGGCGATACCATTGCCATCGAATCGCCGACCTACTTCGGCGTGCTGCAAATCATCGGATCGCTCAGTCTCAAGGCGTGCGAGATTCCAACCTTTCCGCGACACGGCATCTGCCTGGACGAACTGGAGAAGCGTCTGGATTGCTGCCGCATCAAAGCGTGTCTCTTCATGCTTAACTACAGCAACCCGCTCGGCAGTTGCATGCCCGACGAGAAAAAGGCGCGCCTGGTGGAGATGCTCGCCAGCCGGAATATTCCGTTGATCGAGGACGACATTTACGGCGAACTCGCCTTCGCGCCGGAGCGACCCAAAGTGGCGAAGGCCTTTGATCGCGGCGGTCAGGTGATGTTGTGCAGCTCGTTCTGCAAGACGCTCGCTCCCGGATACCGCGTCGGCTGGATCGTGCCCGGACGCTTGCGCGAGCGGGTCCAGCACCTCAAATACGTGACCAGCGTGGGGACGGCGACGCTGCCTCAACTGGCGATTGCGGATTTTCTGGCGAACGGCGGGTTCGACCATCATCTGCGCAGACTACGGCGCGCTTACGCCGAGCAGCTCGAACGTGCCACTCACGCGATCACAAAATATTTCCCCAAAGGCACCCGTGTGACGCGTCCCACGGGCGGTTATGTGCTCTGGGTCGAACTCCCTGAGCACATCGATTCCATAGAACTGTTCGACCGTGCGCTGGAAGAAAAGATCAGCGTCGCGCCCGGTCCTATTTTCTCCCCCAAACAGCAGTTCCGGAACTTCATTCGGTTGAACTGCGGCGCGCCATGGTCGCAAACGATTGACCAGGCGCTGCTCAAACTCGGCCAGGTCATCGCCCGGATGCTGTGATTATTTGTGCGTCGCGAAACTCTCCGCCAGCGCCACGGCTTTGAGCATCGCCTTCGATTTGTTCACGGTCTCCTGAAATTCGGCTTCGGGCTCAGAGTCGTTGACCCAGCCGCCGCCGGCCTGCACGTAGGCTTTGCCGTCCTTGATGAGCGCCGTGCGGATGGTGATGCAGCAGTCGAGGTTGCCGTTGAACGAGAAATAGCCAACGCAGCCGCCGTAAGGTCCGCGCGCCGTCTGCTCAAGTTCGGAAATGATCTGCATGGCGCGGACCTTCGGCGCGCCGGTGAGCGTGCCGGCGGGAAACGTGGCGCGCATCAGATCGTAAGGCGTCTTGTCGGCTGACAGTCTGCCTTCGACCTGCGAGACGATGTGGATGACGTGGCTGTAACGCTCGATGGTCATGAGGTCTTTGACCTGCACCGAGCCGAAGTCGCAGACGCGGCCAATATCGTTGCGCGCGAGGTCCACGAGCATGACGTGTTCGGCGCGCTCCTTGGGGTCGGCCAACAGTTCCTTTTCATTTGCGAGATCCTGGTCGGGGGTTTTGCCGCGCGGACGTGTCCCGGCGATGGGACGAATCTCCACTTTGCGGTTTTCGCATCGGACATGGATCTCTGGCGAGGCGCCGACCAGCGCGAAACCGTCCAACTCCAGCAGAAACATGTAAGGCGACGGATTGATGGAGCGCGCGGCGCGATAAACGTCGATCGGGGCGGCTTTGACCGGTGTGCTGAAACGTTGCGAGCCGACCACCTGAATGATGTCGCCGGCGGTGATGTATTCCTTCGACTTCCGCACATTGGCCAGAAATTTTTCTTTCGGA
>QHNT01000245.1 GCA_003218515.1 Verrucomicrobiota bacterium
CGTTGCATCTGTCTGAATGACCATGCTTGTCACACCCGACCAGTCCGGGTATGCAACAACCCACTTGCTTCTGTCACCACTGTAAGGAATCCGTTTCTTCAATGCCACATCTCCCTCTTTCACGCGAGCGTGATGAGAGATCGCGCCGAATGGCTCAAACAAAAAATAGTCATATCCGTCTTTCGAGCCTTGGTAGTAAATCTGGCCAGTAAGCGTGTTGTGCAAATTCACAGACTCTTTGCATTTCTGATCGTATTCCGTCCTCCTGATGGTCGGCGTGCAGGCAACGAGGAAAAAACAGAGGAAAAATGGCACGGCCCTGCGCATAGTTCTGACAGCGACAATGATGTTCATCCTTTCGTCAGCACTCCGTCCAAATTTAACAACACATTCGCCACCGAGGTCCACGCGGCGGCTTCGGCGGCGCTTAGATTTTCCGGCAAGGGGCCGATCGGTTCGGTCGCGAGCTTCTTCGCGTCCGCTTCGTTGTCGCGATATTGAGCGAGTTCTTTTTCGTAGAGTTCGACCAGTGTCTTGACTTGTTCGTCTTTCGGCGGACGGGCGAGGCAAAGTTGCAGGCCATACCGGACGCGGTGCGCAACCGTCTGGCCGCCTTCGCTCATGAGTCGGCGGGCGAGGGCCTGCGAGGCTTCGACGAAGACCGGGTCGTTGAGCGTTACGAAGGCTTGTAGCGGCGTATTGGTGTGAATGCGGCCGACGGTGCAGGTCTCGCGGCTCGGCGCATCGAACGTGGCCATGCTCGGATACGGCACGGTCCTTCGCCAGAAGGTGTAAAGGCCGCGACGATAGCGATCCTCGCCTTTGCTCGTCGCCCAGGTGCGCTCGCCGTTGAACGCCGCGCGCCAGAGACCGTCCGGTTGCCACGGGTAAACGGATGGCCCGCCGATTCGTGACGCGCGACGATTGCTGGTAGGTCGCGCTCATCACCATGGTTTTGAGGATCGCTTTCATGTCCCAGCCATTGTCCATGAACTCAACCGCCAGCCAGTCGAGCAACTCGCGATGACTCGGCAGGGCGCCTTGCGTGCCGAAGTCTTCCTCCGTCTCGACGATGCCGATGCCGAAGAGCTGCGCCCACAGGCGGTTCACCGCCACGCGCGCGGTGAGCGGATTGTCGCGGCTCATCAGCCATTGCGCGAGGCCGAGTCGATTCGTCGGCGCGCCTTGTGGAAAAGCGTGAAACGCCGCCGGCACTCCGGGTTCAACCCTCTCGCCGGGGTTGAGGAAGTTGCCTTTGTTCAAAAGATGCGATTCACGACGCTTGTAGGCGGCCAGTTCGCGCATCACCGGCAGCGCACCCGGATTGATGTCGTCGAGTTCCCTCCGCAACTTGTTCAGACGTTCGTCGATTCTGACAATCGACGGCGCGAATTCGCGGAAATAATCGGCCAGACCTTCGCGCTGATTGTCGGTGCGCTCTTCCGGTTTGGCCGCAAGCATTTCTTTGATGTTTTCAGGCAGTTCGCGAACTGGCTGCGGTTGCGTCGTCGCGGAAAGACGGAAATGGCCGAGCGTGCGGTTCTGCCCGTATTTCTGCAGCAGCGTGAAAATCAGCACCGAACCCGGCTCCTGGATTGGATTGCCTTCGATTTCAAAAGACGCGGCGTGCGCGCGGCCGGTTTTGTCGCCGACGCTCCAGCCGTTCTTCGCGTCGGCGCTGCCATCGATAGCCCTGGAAACCGGGTAGCCGCTTTCGCTGTAATCGGCCGATGCGTGCTGAAGTCGGACCTCCTTCTCGTCGGGAACGCGAACGCGGGTTGTTGGGGTGGGCACGGCGTTGAAGTTTCGTTCCCAGACGGTCTTCCGCTGCGCGTCAAGCGCGAACACTTTGAAATCGGCGAGGCGGGTGCCAAGACCGCGGTCCGTGCGGTTCCAGATGGCAATTTCTTCGAGCGGCGTGTCGGCACCAAGGTCGAGTTCCCACCACGGACTGTCCTGGGCTTTGATCATTGTGGTGGATGCCGCGTCGAAGTTCCCATCGGTGTTGCCATCGATGGCACGGCTGGCTTCCGCGCCGCTGTCGGTGGTCGATTGGCTCGCTTTGCCCTTGGGCGCGACGTTTTCGCGCTCGTTGAAAACCTGGACTTCCGCCAGTGAGAGGACGCGCTGCGTGCCGGGCGACTCGACGCGAATGAAGCGAGCGCGGGGCGGCTCGGTCTTTGGCGAGCGCACGGCGAGTTGAAGTTCATTCAGAACGGCTTTGCCTGTTTCAGCAGCGCGGCCAGGACCTTGGTTTGGCAAACTCTCTTCCGGCAACAGTTCGAGCCGGACCGCGGTGATGTTGGTCAAGGAGGCTCGTGCTTTGATCGTGTAGGTGTCCCGTTCCGGCGAATCGCCGTTGGCGAGAACGGAGTTGTCCGACAGTTTGCTGAGGGTCGCGCCTTCATACGATCTGAAGGCGGATGGTTCGAGGGCAATCCAGTCGATGCCTTTCGCCTGCGCCTTTTCCCACTCGGCCAGTTCCGCTTCGAACTCCGGCGTCGTTTGCTTTCGCGCTTTTTCCATTTCGGAAAGCTGAGCCTTGAGTCTGTCCATTTTTTCGCGCTGCTGCTTCGTCGGGAGCGGCATCGTTGGCCGTTCGTCGGGCTGGTCGTTGTCCTCGGTTTGATTGAAGAACGCGTAGAACTGGTAGTATTCCCGCTGGGTGATGGGGTCGTATTTGTGCGTGTGGCACTGCGCGCAGCCCATCGTGAGTCCCATCCAGATCTGCGCGGTCGTGTTGGCGCGGTCCTTCACGGCGGCGACGCGGAATTCCTCGTCGTCGGTGCCGCCCTCGGTGTTGGTCATCGTGTTGCGATGAAACGCGGTCGCAATGACGGGGTCTTGGTTCTCGGAATTCGGGTCTTGGGGAAGGAGGTCGCCCGCGATTTGTTCGATGGTGAACCGGTCGTAAGGCATGTTGTCATTCAACGCCCGGATCACCCAATCGCGCCACGGCCAGATGTTCGGGCGGAGCGGATCAGACCCGTAACCGGCGGAGTCGGCGTAGCGGCTGAGGTCGAGCCAAACACGCGCCCAGCGCTCGCCGTAAGCGGGCGACCTCAGTAAACGATCCACCAGTCGTTCGTTGGCGTCGCTTTGCTTGTCGTTCACGAACGCGTCAACCTCCGCTGGCGTCGCCGGCAGACCCGTCAGGTCGAGTGCCAGTCGGCGAATCAGCGTGTAGCGGTCGGCTGGAGGCGACGGCTTCAAGTCGTTCTTTTCGAGCTTTGCGAGAATGAAGGAGTCGATTGCGTTGCGCGGCCAGGATTTCGTTTTGACTCCGGGCAGCGGCGGGCGCTGCGGTTTCACGAAGGCCCAATGCGGAGTATAGGCCGCGCCTTGTCGTATCCAGCGCTGGAGGAGGTCAATTTCCGCCGAGGATAAAGTGCGACCGGATTTGGGCGGCGGCATCACGTCGTCCGGGTCGGTGGCCGTGATGCGGCGGATCATCTCGCTGTTCGCGATGTCACCGGGGACGATCGCGCGCGAGCCTTTGCGGTCTTTGATGGCTTCGTCGCGGACGTCGAGCCGGAGCTTCGCCTTGCGCGAACTTTCATCCGCTCCATGACAACTGAAACACTTGCTGGAGATGACGGGTCGGATTTGGGAACTGAAATCGACGGGTTCGGCGGACGATTGCCTTTTCGGCGAAGCGGCCGGAGCGGTCGCAATAAACATCCAGACTGTCATCGTCAGCATGACCAGCCGGACGCGTTGCGGAAAAGACCTGCTCATACGTTCAATCCAAAAAGGTTTCTGGATGATAATTCTACACCAGACCAGGCGTTCTTGGAAAGCCTCCAATCTCAAAAGATCGGGAGTGCATTGGGACCATGAACCAAGTCCTCCCTCTGCCTGCCCTCTACCATGAACCGCGTATCGGAGCGCGGACAGCCTTGTCCGCGCGAATCAAGTTCAGGGAACTCGCGGACAAGGCTGTCCGCGCTCCTGTCCGTCGCCGGTTCATGGTCCCAATGCATGCGAAAAACGAAAGGGGGCTTCCCATGAACCGCGTAGCCGCCGACGTGAGTCGGCGCACTTGTTTGCTTTCCAGCCAAAGGATTAGCGCCGACTCACGTCGGCGACTACCGTTCAGCGCGAATCGTTTCGTGGAAATCTCTCCCCGCAAGGTGCTTGAGGGGGTGACCTCAGGCGGACGCAGGCTGGCAGAGGGGTGGTCCATTTGGAAGCCGCGCGGGTTCAGTTTACATGTCAAAAAAAAATAGTTGACTATTTGGTCCACTTGGCTAAATTGGTCGCGTGTTCGTTCAAAGGGCGAACCGAAAATAGAAAGAAAAACTTGTTTATGGGCCGAGTCAGTGATGCCAAAGAAAGATTGATGGGAGCCGTCCGGGAGTTGATCTGGGAAGGCTCCTATGGCAGCACGACCATCGATCAGATCTGTGAAAAGGCCGGTGTAAAGAAGGGCAGCTTTTATTA
>QHNT01000246.1 GCA_003218515.1 Verrucomicrobiota bacterium
GCCGGCGCTGTCGTGTCTTGCTCTTGCCAGCGGTGACCTCGATATGACCTGGCACACGCCACACGTCGGCCCAATCCAAGCGCAGCAACTCGGCGGTACGCAACCCCGCCAGTCCGCCAATGGCGATGATCGCCCGCATCGCGCCTTCGGCGGTTTCCAGTAAAGCGCGCAGTTCCTTCGGCGTGTAGAAGGTGACTTCGGCTGTGTTCGCCCGCTCCGGGCGCATCGCGTCGGCTTCAAGCAAACGGTGCGTCAGCGGCAAGTAATCCTTGCGCACTGCCCATTGCAAAAACTGCTTAATGGCGGCGCGATAATGATTCCGGCTCTTGGCTGAAGTCGCGGCCCGGCGATTTCGGGACTTGGATTTCAGTTCACCAAGCGAGGCAATGAAGGCGTCGAGATGTTCCTTGCTGAGATCGCAGACGGCGGTGTTGGGGAATGTGGAGGCGAAGCGGCGAAGCTGGATTTCCCGGTTGTAAGCATACTTGGCTGAGAGTTGCGCCCGTTTGCCTTCACCGGCCTTCGTGCGCGGTTCATCGGCGGCGATGAATTCCTCGACAGTTTCTTTGATGTCCTTCCGCTTCACGCTGGCGACGGTGCGCAAGTAACCCTCGACGGCTTCGCCCAACGTCCGACCGTGCAGCTTGCTGGCAGCCTCGCAATACTCGGAAATGCCCGCCAGCAGGGACACGCGGCGTCCAGTTGCTTGGTAGAAGGTTTGCAATCGTTCAAGAGCGGCCAGGGCATCGCGCGCTTGGCCACCAGTCAGGGCGGTGACTTGCGAACCTTTGGCCAGGTCCTTGACCAAACCATCGGCGTGACGCTTGGCTTCGCCATAGCGGAGGAAGGCTTTCATCATCCGCCTCCCGGCCGTAGTCCACGCGACGCGGTAAGACGGGTAGCTTTTGGACTTGCCGTAGATCGTGGCGAGGACTCTGCCACGGTGTTTGATGCGTTTGGGGAACTTCACTTCGGTGTCCGTGGGTTCGGGCGTTTCTTGTGTCAAAACTGTGTCAAGAACACCAGAATCCTCATTTTCCTTAGGAATATTGGTGCGGATAGCAGGACTTGAACCTGCACGCCTTGCGGCACTACCACCTCAAAGTAGCGTGTCTGCCAATTCCACCATATCCGCAAACCGCCGTAAATTGCAGCACGCCACGGCTTGGAGGCAAGTTCATTCTGGCCTCCACAACTCCATGAAACGCTCAGGCGGCGTCCGGGACTGCGATAAATTTTCTCCCGAATTCCGAGTCAGATTACTGCGTCGATATACGTCGTGATTGGGGTGGATTTTGGTCCGACAACCGCTACAATTTTTCCATGCCGGAAAAGCTTTTGACTGCGATACCCCGCCCGTTGCGCGAGCAATACGAAAAAGGTCTGGCTGCCATCCAGCGCCAGAACCTGGACTACGCCATCGCCATCTTCGATCAGGTGCTGCAAAAGGAGCCGGGCTTCTACGCCTGCCGCGAAGCGTTGCGGGCCGCGCAGGCCAAACGTGCCGGCAAAAAAGGCGGCTTCCTGAAAAAAATGTTCGGCGCCGCGACCAGTTCACCGCTGATGGCGAAGGGCCAGCTCGCCTTGCGCTCCAATCCGGCCGAAGCGATCAATATCGCCGAACAAATGCTCAACAGCGACCCGCATAACGTCGCCGCACACAAAATGCTCGCCGACGCCGCGCTGGCCCTCGATCTTCCGCGCACCGCCGCGCTGTCGCTGGAAATCGCGTTCAGGAATACTCCCGATCGCGAGGTGGCGATAAAACTGGGTCAGGCGCTGGCGCAGTCCGGCCAGTCCGAAAAGGGCGAAAATATTCTCGCGGAGCTGGCCAGCACCTTCCCCAACGACCCGGAGATTGCCAAGGTGCTGAAAAACGTTTCCGCCCGCCGCACCATGTCCGAAGGGGGCTATGAGGCGCTCGAAGGAGGAGGCGGTTCGTATCGCGACATTTTGAAGGACAAACAGGAAGCCGCCGCGCTGGAGCAGGAGAACCGCGCCGTCAAGAACGAAGACGTCGCCGGGCGGTTGCTCGCCGAATACGAAGCGCGCATCGCGCAGGAGCCGGGTAACCTTCGACTCCTCCGTTCCGCGGCCGAGCTTTACACGCAGAAGAAGCAGTTCGACAAGGCGCTCGAATATTACAACCGCATCCTCACCACCGCAGGCGCCTCTGATCCTTCACTCGAACGGGTCATGGCCGAGACGACCGTGAAAAAATTCGAGCACGCCCTCGCCCAGCTTGACCGGTCCGCGCCAGACTACGCCGAGCAATCGGCGCGCATCCAGGCCGAACAGCAGGCGTACGAACTCGAACAGTGCCGCAAAAGAGTTGAACGGTATCCGAACGATTTGCAAATGCGATTTGAACTCGGTGAACTTTACTTCAAGAGGGGCAAATTCAACGAAGCGATTTCGGAATTTCAAAAGGCCCAGAACAATCCGCACAAACGGATCCAGGCGATGAGTTACCTTGGCCAGTGCTTCGCGAAACGCGGCATGAACGACCTCGCCGCCCGGACGCTGCAAAATGCCATCAAGGAAAAGCCGACCTTCGACGACGAAAAAAAGGAATTGATCTATGCGCTCGGCTGTGTGCTGGAAAAAATGGGAAAGAAAGACGAAGCCATCGAGCAATTCAAACTGATTTACGAAACGGACATTGCCTACAAAGACGTCGCAGCGAAAGTCGATGCGTATTATTCGGGGCAGTAGGCGGAGGAACAAACCAAACCAGATTATCTGTCCCGCTGCAAAAGATACATCGCCAGCGCTTCCAGCGCGACGGCCTTGCCGCGAAAGATTCTCAGCGCGTCAAACGCCCGGTCAGTGAGTTGTTGCGCGATCTTCCGCGATTTCTCCAAGCCGACGATGGCGGGGTAAGTCGCCTTCTGCGCTTCGGTGTCTTTACCAGCGGTCTTGCCGAGCTGTTCGCTCGATTGCGTGATGTCGAGAATGTCGTCAATGATCTGAAACGCGAGGCCGACATTGTAGCCGAAGTCGGTCAGCGCCTTGAGTTGCGTCGCGGTGCAGTTTGCGCTCATGCCTCCAAGCCGCGCGGAGCAACAGATCAGAGCCGATGTTTTGCGTTCGTGGATGTATTTCAGTTGCTCCGCGGAGATTTTTTTGCCTTCGCCCTCGAGATCGGCGACCTGGCCGGCGATGAGCTGCAGCGAGCCGGCGACCCGCGCGATTTCCAGCAGGACATCGCGATGCGGATAGCGCGGCCAGCCTTTGCATTGCGCGGCGATTTCAAACGCCTGCGTCAGCAGGGCGTCGCCCGCCAGGATGGCGATGCCTTCGCCGAAGACCTTGTGGTTCGTCAGTTTGCCCCGGCGGTAATCATCGTTGTCCATTGCCGGTAAATCGTCGTGGATAAGCGAGTAAGTGTGGATGCACTCGACGGCGCAGGCCAGTGGCAGGCAGTCGTCGGCCAAACCGCCGCACGCTTCGGCGGCGGCCAGGCAAAGCGCCGGACGCATCCGCTTGCCGCCGGCGAACAGCGAGTAACGCATCGCTTTGTGGATGGTGGCGGGTCTCGTCGTTGCTTCGGGCAGAAACCTGTCCAGTGCTCGATCGACCGCGGCGGTGCGGTCCGTCAGATACGCCTGGAGGTCAAAGGGGTGTCGATGGCGCGCCCCGGCTCGCGTGGCGGTCGCAGGCATGCGGCGTTTTTAGGCAAAGTTCCGTGGTGGCGCAAGCGCGGATTGGCCGGATGCGAGTGTTGGGGCATCTCAGTGTCCTGTAACTCGAGTGGCACGGGCGTCCCGCCCCGTGAGTTCTTGGTTTGGAGCAACGGGCGGGAGGCCCGTGCCACTAGCCGCCCGTACGCCCCGGGGCGTGTTTCGGGGCCGTTTTTTTCTATGTTGGGGTTAGATCAAAACCGGACGAATTGTTAGATCAAAAGTGGAATTGTTAGGGTGTTTTGTGATTTGAGCTTGCCTGTCGGATCGGGCTGGTTGGAGCCTGCGGCCGTTCTGAGAAGGATACGGCTCTGCGGAAGCGCAACCGGAGCAGCTCAGAAAACAGGAATTGAGTTCCTTGTTCAGCCCTGGGTTTC
>QHNT01000247.1 GCA_003218515.1 Verrucomicrobiota bacterium
AAAGCCATACACCCCTGCCGGAGTTGATCGGGCGCGTGAATCGCAATCTTCGAGGGTGGTCCAACTATTTCAAGCTGGGCTACCCGCGAGAGGCGTTCCGGCACCTCAACCACTTCGTGCGGCAGCGGTTGAGCAAGCACTTGCAGCGCCGTAGTCAGCGCGGCTGGCGGGCGCGGCAAGGCGTTAGCGTCTATGCTCATTTGCAACACTTGGGCCTGGTAGCGTTGTGAATGCTTTCTGGCAGAGCCGACCCTGGCGAGAGCCGGATGGGGGAAACCTCCATGTCCGGTTCGACGAGGGAGAGGGAAGTGACGGTCATTGACGCTTATGTCTTTCACTCCGTGCTTTCCTCTCTACTCTACTGGTTTAATTATTTGCGTAGTGGCAGGCCGGCCGCCACGACAGACCCGGAGAGACTTGGCCTCAGGGGGGTCAGTCCCGGCTATTGGTCAATTTCGGCTTGATATCTGGTCTGGCGGACCGGATTCTGCCGCACGGTTTAGCGCGCAACCTTCCGGATTTGGGAACAGAAGGGGCGATGAACCAACTCAAAGTGACAGAAACGAGAGTCGGTCTGCAAGAGCTGGGCTGGTCAAAGCGCCGGATTGCCCAGCGAACTGCGGCTGGATCGGATCACCGTGCGCAAGATGAGCCCAGCGCCTTTCTCAGCGCGGCCATGCAGCGGTCGTTTTGTTCCGGGGTGCCGACGGTGATGCGAATCCATTCCGGCAATTGGTAGCCTCCCATCGGGCGCGTGATGACTCCCAGCTTCTGCATTTCCTCGCACACGCGCTGGCCATCGCCGACGCGGACGAGGACGAAGTTCGCGTGGGAGGGAATGAACTCCAGACCGAGTTGACGAAACGCGTTCTGCAGGTAATCCAGGCCGCTGGTGTTGTTGGCGCGGGTGCGGGCGAGATGTGCCTGGTCGTCCAACGCCGCGAGCGCGCCGGCCTGGGCGATGGAGTTGATGTTGAACGGCTGGCGGACCTTTTCCAGCGCGGCAATCAGTTCCGGGTGTCCGATGCCGTAACCCAGCCGCAGTCCAGCCAGGCCGAAGATTTTGGAGAACGTCCGCATCAACAGAAGGTTCGGCTTTTCTCGGGCGCGAAGCAGCGGCAGCAAATCAACCGGTTCTTCGAGAAAGTCGATATAGGCTTCGTCCATCACCAGCAACACACCCTCGGGGATCTGGTCTGCCAGCCGGACGACCTCTTCAGGCGGCGCGAGTGTGCCCGTAGGGTTGTTCGGATTGGCAACGAAGGTCACTTTCGTGCTGGGCGTGACGGCTTTGAGCATCGCGGGCAGGTCGTGTCCGAAATTCGTGGCGGGAACGGAAATCAACTTCGCGCCGAACAGGTGTGCGACGATGGGGTAAACCGCGAAGCAATATTGCGATACAACCACTTCGGCGCCCGGCTTCATCAACGCGTGTCCGACGAACTCGATGATTTCATTGGAGCCGTTGCCGAGGATCAGGTTGTCCGGTTGGACACCGAGTTTGGCTGCCAGCTTTTGCTTCAGGTAAAACGCGTTGCCGTCCGGATAGAGGTGCAGGTTCCTCAGGGCTTTTTCCATCGCGGCCAGGGCGGTGGGTGAAGGGCCGAGCGGGTTCTCGTTGGAGGCCAGCTTGATGATGCTCTCGGCGGGCAGGCCGAGTTCGCGCGCGACTTCTTCGACAGGTCGGCCCGGCTGATAGACCGGCAGAGTTTGGAGCGCCGGGTTGAGAGACAAGGGCAAGGCCATGCTAAAGCGCAGCGAGGATTTTGTTCGCGTCCACGTGGCGGGCGATGAGGTCGCGGATCAGCGCGATCTTTTTCGTGTCGTCGGGCCGGATTTTGACGGTCAAATCATGGACCTTCGAAGCGACGTAATAACTGTCGTCCGCGACGGAAAGAACCGGAAAGGGCAGTTTGCTGATGACCTTTTGCGCTTCCTTGCTCGGCCTGAGGTTGCGCGTGAGGATCATGCCGGCCAATCCGCCGTCGGCCTCGCCGGAAAGCGTCGTGGCCACCGCGAGGATGATGTCCTCCCGGTCGCCCGGCGTGATGATCAGCACGCCTTTTTTGAACAGGTGCAGGGCGTTCTGGACGCCCATCGCGCCGATGAGGACTTCTTCGACGGCATTGTGAAACTGGTCCGTGTGGTTCAGCACTTCGGCGTTGAACTCCTCGCGAATCAGCTCCATGGTCGGTTGCGTCAGGATCGGCTGGTGGGGCACGACCCCCAGCAGTTCGAGACCTTTTCGTTTCAGACCGCGGCGGGCGAATTCGGTAATGGAATCAATTTTTTTTCCGAGCACCTTGTTGAGGATGACGCCGATGACCTCGACGCCTTCTTTTTCGAACAGCGCCTGGTTCAAGGAAACTTCGTCGATCGGCTTGCCGATGCCGCCCTGGGTCACGACGATGACTTTGGCGCCAATCAATTTGGCCACCCGCGCGTTGGACAGATCGAAGACGGAGCCGACGCCGGCGTGGCCGGAGCCTTCGCAAAGCACGAAGTCCTTTTCCCAGGCAACACGGTCGAAGGCGTTTTGAATGCGTTTAACCAGAACGTCGTAATTCGATGACTCGAGATATCTCCGGGTGAAGTCCGGCTCGACGGCGATCGGACTCATGTCCACCAGCGGGCAATTGAGCTGATACACGCGGTCCATGAGCACGGTGTCCTCATCGATCTTCTGTTCTTCGATTTCAACGAACCGCTGCCCGACCGGCTTGATGTAGCCGATGCGGGGATAAACGTTTTGCAGCGCGGCCAGCAAACCCAACGAGGCGGTCGTCTTGCCGTCATTTTGGCGCGTCGCGGCGATAAACACGCGCGGTGTGGTTGTGTTTTTCAGCGGCTCGGGAGATTCTTCTGGAGCAGTCAATCAGGGAAGGGCTGTGAACGGCATGGTCGCTTCATTCTCCGGGCAGCTTCTGGCCCGCGCCCGGATAAAGCTTGCTGTATTCAACGGCCTGAACGCCCACGATGGCAGCGACGCCGAGGATGTCGTGCGCGTTGGAACCGCGTGAAACATCCGCCGCCGGCCGGTCCAGACCGAGGAGAATCTGGCCGTAGGCATTGGCGCGCGCGACGTGCTGAATGAGTTTGCTGGCGATGTTGCCGGAATTGAGGTCAGGGAAAATCAGCACATTCGCATGGCCGGCCACTTTACTGTCGGGCAGCTTGCGCGCGGCAATCTCCGGAACCAACGCCGCATCGACCTGCAACTCGCCGTCGAAATCCGCTTCGATCCCCTTTTCGCGAGCCTTTTTCTCCGCCAGCGCGGTGGCGGCCTGCACTTTGCCGATCGAGGGATGCGTGGCGCTGCCCTTGGTGGAGTAGGAGAGCGAGGCGACGCGAGGGCGTTTGCCAAGCAGTTGCCGCGCGAGTTCTGCGGTCGAGACGGCAATATCGGCGAGCTGGTCCACGGTTGGGTCAGGAATAACACCGCAATCGGCCATGAACATGACACCGTTTTCACCGAAGCGCGTGTCCTGAACCTCCATCACCATGCAGCTTGAAGCGGTGGTTTGCTGCGGCGCGACCTTGATGATCTGGAACAAGGGCCGCAACACGCTGCCGGAAATTTCGTTCGTGCCGGAGACCAGACCGTCGGCCTGGTGCATCGCCACCATCATCGCGCCGAAGTAATTCGGCTTGAGCATGGCCTCTCGCGCTTCCTGTTCTTTGACCCCTTTGTAGCGGCGCACCAGTTCGAAGCGGCGCGCAAAGTTGTCCAGTTCCTCGCTTTCCTCGGGATTGATGATGCGGACGCCC
>QHNT01000248.1 GCA_003218515.1 Verrucomicrobiota bacterium
CGGTGGAACTGGAACATACGCCCATAGACTTTGAAACCGCGGCGGACAGTTTCGCGCTCATTGCCGGCAACAATTGCGTGCCGCTCGCCCGCGTGCCCTGGAATACCGGAGAAAACATCAAGCGCGTCCTCGATACGGGGGCTTACGGGATTGTTGTCCCGATGGTCAACTCACGCGCCGAAGCCGAAGCCGCGGTTCGCGCCGCGCGCTATCAACCGCTCGGCGAACGCTCCATCGGCGGACAACTGCATGCGGCGAACTTCGACACCGATCCCGCAACCTATTACGCCCGCGCCAACGACGAGATTCTCGTCGTCGCGATGATCGAGCACGTCAAGGCGATCGAGGCTGCCGAGGAGATTTTCAGCGTCCCGGGACTCGACGTCGCCTTCATCGGCCCGAACGATTTGACCAACTCGATGGGCAAAAAGCCGGTGTTCGACAGCGACGACAAGCAATTCAAAGACGCCCTCGCTCACGTGCTCAAAACCGCGAAAAAGCACGGAGTCGCGCCGGGCATTCACGTGCTGGACGCCGACGCGGCGCAACGGCGCATCAAGGAAGGCTTTCAATTCATCGCCATCACCAGTGAAGCCGGCATGATGTTGGCGAAGGCCGGCGAATTCGCCAGGATGCTCGGTCTGGGCGCGAGCAAAACCGTGGCGAAGTATTGATCATTCTTGCCGTAGCCGCCGACGTGAGGAGGCGGAATTGAACCGGCTAAGTTCCGCCTCGTTACCTCGGCGGCTACAACGCTGCAATGAAAATCGTCGTTTTGGACGGCTTCACATTGAACCCCGGCGACTTGAGTTGGGACGAACTCAAATCGCTGGGCGACTGCGAAATTTACGATCGCACGCCGCCGGAGGAAGTTGTCAAACGCGCGGCCGACGCTGAAATCGTTCTGACCAACAAAGCGCCAGTCACGCGCGAATCCATTCTTGCACTGCCGCGGCTTAAATACATCGGTGTGCTTGCTACCGGCTACAACATCGTGAACACCGCGGCCGCGCGGGAAAGAGATATTCTGGTCACGAACGTCCCGACTTACGGAACCAGATCGGTAGCGCAACACACGTTCGCCTTGCTGTTGGAATTGACGCAACACGCCGGCCACCACGCGCAGACGGTGCGCGACGGTCGTTGGACGAAAAGCTCCGATTTTTGCTACTGGGACTTTCCGCTAGTCGAACTCGATGGCCTGACGATGGGCATTGTCGGTTATGGGCGCATTGGAAAAGCGGTCGCTGAACTCGCGGCTGCTTTTGGCATGAAAGTGCTGGCAACGAGCGCCACGCCGAAACACGCGCCGGCGAACATTCAGTTCACTGATCTCGCGACGCTCTTTCGCCAAAGCGATGTCATCAGTCTGCACTGCCCGCTCACGCCACAAACGAAAAACCTGCTGAACAAGGAACGCCTGGGTTTAATGAAGCCAACGGCCTTTCTACTCAACACCAGCCGGGGCGCGTTGATCGATGAACAGGCCGCGCCTGATGCAAATCGCGATCGCCAACGTGCGGGCCTTCATCGCAGGCGAACCTGAAAACGTGGTGAACTGAGCGTCTGCAGAATAGGTGCGTCACATCAGCTTGGGGGCCCCAGACGGGCCTATCCGCAGGAAATGGTTCGACAACGCTGCTGCGTTTCTGCTAACAACGCGGCGCCATCCCGCAAGAAACGATGAAAGAGCAACGCTGGCTGCGCATCATTCCGGTCGCGCTGATCATGTACACGATTTCGTACGTGGACCGCACCAACGTGGCGCTGGCTTTGGATCCGACCATTTCGACCATGATGAAGGACCTTTTCATGGACGACAAAATGAAGGGTGAGGCGGCGGGAATTTTCTTTCTAGGATACGTGCTGTTTCAGATTCCGGGAGGGCACCTGGCGCACCGCTGGAGTGCGAAAAAGTTGATCGCTATCCTGCTGGTGCTTTGGGGAATCTGCGCCGTGGGTTGCGGGATGGTGACGACGGTCGGCCGGTTCAAGTTCATGCGCTTTCTGCTTGGTGTGGCGGAGAGCGGCGTTTTTCCGGCGACGCTCGTGCTGCTGGCCAATTGGTTCCCCCGCTCCGAACGCGCTCGCGCGAATGCGTATTGGAACCTGTGCCAGCCACTGGCCGTGGCGGGGTCCGCTCCATTGACGGGCTGGCTCCTCGGCCAGTGGGGCTGGCAAACGATGCTGATCGCGGAGGGCGCCCTGCCCTTTCTCTGGCTGCCCATCTGGCTTTTGTTCATCAACGACCATCCGCGCGAGGCAAAATGGATTTCAGACCAGGAGCGCGAGCATCTTGAAACGACGCTCCGCGCCGAAACCAGTCAACTCGAGCCGGGCAAAAAAGTGCCACTCTGGCGGGCGTTCCTGCAGCCGGCCGTGTTTGTCATGTTGCCGATTTACTTTCTTCAAAACTGCGCGGCTTATGGCTGCAACACGTTTCTCACTGAAGGAATCAAGGGTGGCGGACATCAATTCACCGGGTTTCAAACCGGCCTCCTGTTTGCGCTGCCGTACGCCGTTGCCGCCGTAGTGATGATTTTAAACTCGCGTCATTCCGACAAAACGCACGAGCGCCGTGGACACGTCGCGCTCGTTTACAGCATCAGCGGCATGAGCCTGATCGCGAGCGTGCTGGTGAAGGAGCATTCCTTCTGGTTATCCTACGCGTTCCTTTGTCTCGCCATTCCCGGTCCTTTCGCCGGGCTGGCGCCGTTCTGGGCCATTCCGGCCGAAACACTGCCTCGCACGGTGATGGGCGCGGTTATGGGCCTGGTAAACGCCATTGGGAACGTGGGCGGCTATTACGGCCCGAAAATCTTCGGCATACTCAAGCAACAGACCCACAGCGTCGCGATTCCATTCAGTGTGCTCGGTCTCGGGCTGTTGGTTGGCGCGGCGCTTTGCTTTCTCCTTCCTCGGTCCCGAAGCCAACCCTCCCCATGAACCTCGTAGCCGCCGACGTGAGTCGGCGCACTCGTTTGCTTTCGAGGCAAAGGATTAGCGCCGACTCACGCCGGCGGCTACGGGTCGCCACGCAAATCCAAGTTGAGACAGGCGGGACGCGCTGTCCTACGCTTGATTACCGTTGCACGCGCGCGCCGCCGCCTTTCATCAGTTTCTCGACCTCATCCTTGCTCGCCATCGAGGTGTCACCCGGCGTCGTCATCGCCAGTGCCCCGTGCGCCGCGCCGTAATCCACCGCCCTTTGCGGATCGCCGGTCGTCATCAGGCCGTAAATAAAGCCCGAAGCAAAACTGTCGCCGCCGCCGACGCGGTCGAGGATTTCCAGGTCGGGATATTTGCGGCTCTCGTAAAACTTGGCGTCCATCCATGCGATGGCCGCCCAGTCGTTGATCGTCGCTGTCTTGGCGGCGCGCAACGTGGTGGCCGTGGCCTTGAAATTCGGATAGGTCTTCACCGCCGTCCCGATCATCTTTTTGAACGCGGTGACGTCAATATGCAGAAGGTGTTCGTCCGCCCCTTCGACCTTGAAGCCTAGGCAAGCTGTGAAATCTTCTTCATTGCCGATCATCACGTCCACGTGCTTGGCGATCTCCTTGTTGACCTCCTGCGCGCGTTTCTGGCCGCCAATGCTCTTCCAAAGCGACGGGCGGTAATTAAGGTCGTAAGAAACGATCGTGCCGTATTGCTTGGCCTTCTGGACGCACTCGATCACGAGCTGCGGCGTGGTGTCGCTGAGCGCCGCAAAAATACCGCCGGTGTGCAGCCAGCGCGCGCCGAGTTTGCCGAAGATGTGGTCCCAATCGAAATCGCCTGGCTTGAGTTGCGATGCCGCCGTGTTGCCGCGGTCGGGAATGCCCACAGCGCCGCGCACACCGTAGCCGCGCTCGGTGAAATTGAGGCCGTTGCGCGTGACGCGGCCAACGCCGTCGAACGGGACCCACTTGACGAACTCAGTATCCACGCCACCTTGCAAAATGAAATCCTCGATGAGCCGGCCCACGTCGTTATCGGCGAACGCGGTGCAGACGGCGGTCTTAAGGCCGAAGCAGCGGCGCAGTCCGCGGGCGACGTTGTATTCGCCACCGCCTTCCCAGACTTTGAATTCGCGGGCGCAACGGACACGCCCTTCGCCCGGATCGAGCCGGAGCATGATTTCTCCGAGCGCGATCAGGTCGTACTTGCAGGAGCCGGCAGATTTGAGGTTCAGAGCAGGCATGGTCAGTGTATCCGTTGAATCGTTAAATCGTTAAATCGTTACAACGTTAAATCAGAACCTCCGGCTCGCGCCGATGGTCACGAAGATTGAGTTGCTCAAATCCACTTCGGCCTGGCGCGCGCCGAAGTTGTGGCGGTAAACGCCGAGGTTTTGATATTGCACGCCGCCCACGACGCTCCACCGGTCGTTCACGTCCCATGACACGTTGGCCGCCACGTAGCCGCCCCACAGAAAACCATCGTGTTTGCCGCTCCCGGAACTGGCCTCGCTGGCCGCGCCCAGCGTGATGGTTTCCGACCAGGAAGCTTCGCTCATCAACCATCCCACCGCCACACCGCCGGAGATCCAGAGGTTAAAGTTCGTGCCAATCGGAAAATCAGCGTATGGCCCAACACGAAAGCCCCAGACGTCTGCATCGAACTTTCGCTGGCCCGTGACCATAACGCCACCCGGCACGGTCGTGGCGCTCGAAGTGAAGTTGGTGCCGATGACAAAACCCGGCCCGTCGAAGCTGCCCTGGTATGGACTGGACGGCGTGGCGGCGGGCGGCGTCGTGCCGGGCGCGAAGGGATAGGCATCCGTCATGCGCGACGCCGTACCGGAAAAAGTGCGGCGGTCGCTCAGCGAAATGTTCAGGTAATTAACGGCGGCTTCCAGGCCGAAGCGGACATTCCCTTTGACGAGAAGCAGGCGATCGTAAACGAGTTCACAGCCCAGGCTCGGATCGGATTGGAGTGATGGGGAGGAAAATTCCCGGTTGGGCGTGGAGCGGCTCAACAGGATGTTGTCGCCCGAAATCTGGCTCGCGCTATTGTCGTAACCCCAATACCACGTCTGGCCGCCGCTATTGCCGCTGCTGTCGGCGAGTGCGTAACCATCGTCGTAGTTGTAGAGGTCGCCGCGCGGCGTAGTGCGGGTGTTCGTGGGCAATGGCAGCGTGGTCGTCCCCTTGAACTTCGCGGAAATGTTGAAGCCGAACCGGGCGGAAAACGTGAGTCGATTCGTGACGAATTCCTCCGCCCTGACTGCGCCCGGCGCCAGCAACACGGCGGCAACCAGCACGGACCTGGTGACGTTTGTTCTTTTCATGCGCGTGTTCATTGGCCGTCAGGGATTGGCGATGACGCGGTAGAACCGGCTCGTGATGGAGAGCAGCTGGCTCTCGGTCTTGGGCGGGCCGTCGTCGTACCATTGCGT
>QHNT01000262.1 GCA_003218515.1 Verrucomicrobiota bacterium
TGCCGGAGAATTCAATCTTCCCCTCAGCCGGCCTGTGCTTCTCTATCAACTCCCGATTATACCCTGTAGCCGGATAGGCCGCTTGAGATCCCGCCAGCCGAATCGCCCCGCGATAAAACCAGTTCAACGGTTTGAACGCCGACGCGCACAGGTATTCTCCCGTCGGCACCTCGGTCCGCACCCGTACCTCCCGGAGCGGCAATCGGGAAAGCATCTGCCGGAGTTCCCCCCGCGTATATCCCTTGGTTCCGAGGCTTTCCACATGATTCCAGAGCGCCCAGCGCAGACTCTTCCAGGGTCTCCCGCGCGCCAGCGCGTGTTTCACCCACACGTTGAACACGTAGATGCTGTGCCGGTTGTAGAGCATGATCTTGATCTCCCCGCCAGGTGCAACGACTCTTAGCAATTCCTCGATTGCCTTCTCCGTGTCCGGCGAGTGATGCAATACGCCGAAAGCATATCCAAGATCGAACGAATCAGAAGCAAAAGGGAGGCGTTCGGCGTCAGCCAACTGTATCCGTTCCGGCGGAGGAAGATTATAAATCCGAATGCGGTTTGCTACGTGCTCCAACGCTTCCTGCGTCAAATCGATCCCCGACGCAATCGCCCCCGCGCGCAACCACTGAATGAAGTCGGTCCCGGCGCCGAAGCCAACCTCCAGGACCCGCTTTTTGTGATAGCGAGTGAACTGGGCAAATCCGTGGATGAAAGATTGGTCCAGATAACGAAAAGATTCAATCTGTTCAAAGTATTCCCTGGAAAATTCCGGTGCCTCCGCGACCTGTGTGTCGCAGCTCTTTTGGTTCCAGAAATCCCGCACTTTTGCCTTGAGCTTCTCACCATCAGCATCTTGCGTACGGCTATAACCTTCCTGGGTTTTCATATTCCGGGCGCGTGTCTTCAAACCACGTTTTCCATGGGGTGAGGATCTTCGTCTCGGGATGGAACCTCAGCTCCTTGTATCGTGGCCACGAGCAACAGACCACGGCAACTTTGATGTCTTTTCGCTTTTGGATTGTCTCCAGGTCTTCGATGAATTCGAATTCGAGGAGGCTGGGGCTGTTTGCAGGAGCAGCGGCGCAATCATGGACAAGGACCTGATACCCGCGACGCTTCAGGTGTTGGGCCAGGTGCAGACCGGCAGATTCCTCGGTGATGCAAGTATTCGGTTTGTAGGACATGCCCAGGACGGCCACAGCGTCTCCCGGCACGAGCATGCCGCTGACGTGCTCGAACAACTTCTGTCGGGTCAACTCGTTGATGCGATCCGCGGCCTCTGCCAAAGGCGCTTCAAGCCCAACTTGCCGGGCCGTGTACGCCAGCAACCGGTTGTCTCGCGGAAAACAGGGCCCTCCATAACTCAAACCCGCTCGCAGGTATTTTTTCCCGATCCGGCTGTCTGTGCCGATTGCATCCAGAATGGCGTGGATGTCGGCTTGGGGAAACTTCTCCGCGATCAGCCGAAGCTGGTTGGTGAAGCTGATCTTCATGGTGATGTAACTATTGACCGAAATCTTTGTCAGCTCCGCGCTCATAATAGACATGCGGGCGATGTAAGGCTCGTTGCGGTTATATCTCTTGTACATTTCCTCCATCAAACGCCCGCTTTCAACGTCTGACTCGCCTATCAATACCAAATCCGGCTCCAATAAGCCCTTGATGACGTTGCCTAAAGCAATGAATTGCGGATTGTAGCAAACACCGAATTCGCCGCCACAAGTCCAGCCTGTTTCTCTTTCGAGCATGGGAACTAAGACGCGATTGATCGAACCGGGAGTGGTAGTGGAGTTAATTACGAAAAGGTGCCCCTTCTTTCCGGCCTCGCGGAGTGCTTTGGCCAGCGGCTGCATGGCCCGCAGCAAATACTCGCTGGAAAAACTGCCGTCAGGCAGATTGGGAGAAGGAGGAATAAAAAAGGACGCGTCGGTTGGAATCGCTTCTGAATGCTCTTGCGTCGCGCGAAGATGATTCTGACCTCCGATGATCGTTTCTGACAGAAGCGGTTCATCGACCGGCGATAACCCCTGGTTTACTTTGCGGACCTTTTCGGGATCAACATCCACACCCAGAACATTGAAACCGCGTTGAGCAAGCGTTGCAGCGATGCAGGCCCCGAGTTTGCCCAGACCAAACACAGAGACGGACTTGATGGACTTCATGAACAGGCCGCGCAACATAAAGCTGGAAAGGCTGGCGTCAAGCGCAAATACCCTTTCTCGCAAAAGAAAATTCCTTCCTCAGCCCGGCCAACACTCTCACGATGATCCCATTCAAGCTGATGACGCAGCCAATAAATTCTGGAAATAAGCCCGTGCCTTCCAGTAGGATTCCTTTATAGCTGTTAGCTAAAATTAATGAACCGCGATAAAATTGTTGTTTGTGGAGCCGGCGGCTTCATTGGCGGGCACCTTGTGGCCGACCTGCTGCGGCAAGGTTGTCGATCTCTCCGTGCCGTTGAGAGTGACGCTTACCCTGCCATGCCGGAAGACGGCATCCGGAGTCCTCCGCCCAATTTTATTCAAGTCTTCGCACTTGTTTGAGCAGAAATCTCACCCCTTTGGTTTCAATCGTAACGCCTTCGTTCAACCAAGGCCTTTACTTGGAGCAAACCATTCTTAGCGTATTAAATCAAACCTACCCGCACATTGAATATTTGATCCTCGATGGCGGCTCCACGGACGGAAGCGTGGAGATCGTCAAGAAGTACCAGTTGCAACTCGCCTACTGGCACAGCCGCCCGGACAAAGGTTTTGGCGATGCGATCGCGCAAGGGTTTCAAAAAAGCAAAGGCGAAATTCTCGCGTATTTGAATTCCGACGATCTATTGGCTCCCGATGCCGTGGCGAAGGCTGTTGAGGTCCTGACCCGCCGTCTCGATGTGGTGATGGTCTATGGCAACCGCGCATGCATTGATGAAAAGGGGCAACTTCTATACTATAAACCGAGCTTGCCGATCCTGGCACGTACACCCTACATCGCCACGACCATCAGCCAGGAAAGTTGCTTTTGGCGGCGGGAAATTTACTTCAAGGTGGGCGGAATCAACACCGGCCTTAGATTCTCGATTGATTACGACCTGTTCAGCAAGATCACCCTGCAAGGCAAGGTTGTACACGCAGGCAGGGTCTGGGGATTTTTTAGGAAGCACCGGCATTCAAAAACCATGACTCAGCTTGAAACATTAGGAATGCCAGAAGGCGCCGCGGTCCAGGCCGCCGTGTGGGGAAAACATGTCAATCAATTTCAATGGTTAACCGCGCAGTTCATCGCGCGATCTTACGCACTGCTCGCCATGTCATTCATCAAAAAGCCGCAGTGGCCGGTGTGCCTTCCTCAGGCCAAGGAGCAAAACGTTTTCCGTCGCTTTTTCAAGTCGTTTCACAGAGATAATCGCGGCGATCGTTGAAAGCCATCGAGATGCGAACCGCGGTGGAAAGGTGTTGCCCGGTCCGCGTCATACTGCTACATGCTGCCACTAATGGTCGCGTCTGATTGCGGGTGTTGAGTCCTGGTCCTCATACGCTGAACAAACTGCAGCCGGCTGGCATGAACATTTTGGGAATTTCTGCTTTTTATCACGACAGTGCAGCCTGTCTCGTGAGTGACGGTCGGATCATCGCCGCCGCCCAGGAAGAGCGCTTTACTCGCAAGAAGCACGACGCTTCCTTTCCCAGGTTCGCGGTTGATTATTGTCTGCGAGAAGACGGATTGAGTATCCAGGAGGTGGGCTTGGTCGCTTTTTATGAAAAACCCTTCCTTAAATTTGATCGGATCCTGCACACCTACCTGGCGTGCGTCCCAGCGGGCATTCAGTCCTTCCTGAAAGCCATTCCTCTCTGGATCAAAGAAAAAATCTGGATGAAAGAGTTGATCCGGAAGGAGCTCAGTTACCACGGTAAAATCATATTCCCCGAGCACCACGAGGCTCACGCTGCCGCAGCTTTTTTCCCTTCGCCGTTTCAGGAAGCGGCTTTTCTCACCATAGACGGTGTGGGCGAATGGACGACGACCAGTTTTGGCGTGGGGCGCGGCAATCAAATTGAAATCTACGGCGAGTTGCATTTCCCGCATTCCCTGGGACTCCTCTATTCCGCTTTCACTTATTTCACCGGGTTCAAAGTCAATTCAGGCGAATACAAATTGATGGGCCTCGCGCCTTACGGCGAGCCGAAGTATGTAGATGTGATTTTGAAGGAACTCATTGACCTCAAAGAGGACGGTTCGTTCCGGCTGAACATGAAATACTTTGACTACTGCGTCGGCCTGACAATGACGAACGGCCGCTTCGAGAAATTATTCGGGGGCCCGCCTCGCAAGCCCGAATCGAAGCTGACTCAAAGGGACATGGATCTGGCCCGCTCCATCCAGGAAGTCACCGAAGAAATCATGTTCCGCATGGCGAGACACGTTCGCAAAGAGACAAGCCAAAGGAATTTGTGCCTTGCTGGCGGAGTCGCTTTGAATTGTGTCGCCAACGGTCGCATCCTTCGCGAAGGTGTCTTTGAGCGGATCTGGATTCAACCGGCGGCCGGCGATGCCGGCGGCGCCTTGGGAGCGGCCCTGTTCGTCTGGCACCAGTGTCTTGAAATGCCGCGTCATGCGGATGGCAAAAAAGATTTCCAACAAGGCTCCTACCTCGGTCCGGGTTATTCCAAGGAGGGTCTCCGGCAATATCTCGTTGAACAGAAGATTCCGTTCACCGAGCTGACCGATGAAGAAATACCCGAAAAAATTGCGGACCTGATCGCGGCGGAAAAGGTCATCGGCTGGTTTCAGGGCCGAATGGAATTCGGGCCACGCGCGCTGGGCGCGCGTTCGATCATCGGCGACGCGCGCTCGCCCAGAATGCAGGAACTGATGAATTTAAAAATCAAGTTCCGGGAAAGTTTTCGCCCGTTCGCGCCTTCGGTGTTGCGCGAGCGAGCGGCCGATTTTTTCGAATTGAACGAAGAGAGTCCTTACATGCTGCTGGTCGCACCGGTCGCGAAGTCAATTCGCCGGGAGATGACGGCCGAAGAGCAAGGACTTTTTGGCCTGGAGAAACTGTTGAAAATTCGTTCGGCCATCCCGGCCGTGACACATGTGGATTACTCCGCCCGGGTGCAGACGGTGACGGAAGGGGACAACCCGCTTTACCATCGGATGATCAAAAAATTCGAAGAGAAATACGGTTGCCCGGTCATCATCAACACATCTTTCAACGTCCGGGGCGAACCGATTGTATGCACGCCGGAGCATGCCTTTCTCTGTTTCATGCGCACGAACATGGATTATTTGCTGTTGGGCAATTTTCTCCTGGAAAAGAAAGACCAAAAGCCATTGGACAAAGACATCGACTGGTTGAAACAATTTGAACTGGACTAACTGTCCGCGTCACCGGCAGCCCTGCTCACTCCCTTTACACCCCCATGATTCGCGAAGAAATAAGACAGCTCGAGACCGGCAAGCGTGAATTGCGAAAATTTGGGCTTCTGGTCGGCGCGGTATTCACGCTCCTCGGAGTCTGGTTTTGGTGGCGCGGCAAAGGACGTTATCCATATTTTCTGGCGCCCGGTGCTGTGCTGGTGGTTCTTGGAACGGTGGCCCCACGGGTGTTGCGGTTGATTTACGTCGGTTGGATGTCGCTTGCGTTTTTGCTGGGATTCGTTGTCTCGAATATTCTTCTGACGCTCTTTTTCTATCTCGTTGTGACTCCAATCGGACTGGTCGCGCGCCTGGCGGGAAAGGACTTTCTCAATCGCAAACTTGATGCGCAGACGGAATCCTACTGGATCATGCGCGATCGTTCGGTGCCTGAACAAAAAAAGAACTACGAGCAACAGTTTTAGCCCGCGTTAAACTGTACCATTACCGGAAATCCCTTTACTTGGAGGCGGACCCGGTTCAGTTTAGATTCGAAAGCAATAAAGTCCTCGCCGGGCGATTGCTTGAGGCGATAACAGATTGGGTGCATGAACAAATTTGCCATTCTCAAAGAGTTCTGGAACTTTTTGAAGGTCCGCAAGAAATGGTGGCTGGTTCCGATCGTTGTGTTTTTACTGATGCTTGGTGTGGTCTTGGTGGCGGCAAAAGGCTCCGCGCTAGCTCCCTTTATCTACAGCCTCTTTTGATTGCTTTGGTTGCGCTCAAACCATCGCACTGCGGCGGCACCGGGGATTGTTGGCGCAGCCAGCGGACTGGTGAGACAATTCAGTTCGTCCTCAATGAAGCTTTGCACGCCTCGTTGCGCAAATCAGCGTTGCAGTCCCGCAACCGCATCGTCGTATGATCCGCGAGCGGCTGGACAGTTACTGCGAAAAAGGAGTTCTTGCTCTGGTGCTGGCGGTTCTTGTGTTCGGTCCTTTGGCCACTGGCGCAGTGCGCCCGTTTGAGTTTCTCATCATTCAGGGGCTGACGATCGCAGCTGTTTTGCTGTGGACGCTCCGTTTCTGGTTGAATCCTGGTCATCGCCTGCTGTGGCCGCCGATTTGTTGGGCCGTCATCGCCTTTGTGCTCTACGCGATCGCCCGCTATCAACGAGCGGATATCGAATATGTTGCCAGACAGGAGCTAATACGCGTTTTGCTCTATGCGCTCTTGTTCTTTCTTGTACTCAACAACCTGGCCCATCAAGAATCGGCGCAGCTTGTCACTTTGGTCATGGTTTTTCTGGGCATGGTCATCTCCATGTTTGCCATTTACCAGTTTGCCACCAATTCGGAATATGTCTGGCACTTCATTAAACCGGCCGTCTTCCGAAAACGCGGCTCCGGAACTTACATCAATCCGAACGATCTGGCCGGCTTTCTGGAAATGCTCGTGCCGCTGGGATTGGCTTACACGCTGGCCGGACGCCTCAACCATTTACTCCGCGTGTTTTTGGGTTATGCCTCGCTGGTCATGCTGACCGGAATTGGCGTCACGCTTTCCCGGGGCGCCTGGGCCGCCACCGGCGTGGCACTGGCCCTCTTTTTCGCTTTGCTGATTCGGCGGCGCGAGTATCGGATACCGGCATTGATTGTTTTGGCGGCATTGACCGCCGCGAGCTTCTACTTTTATTCAAAAGCCGACCGCGTTCAGAAGCGCCTCCACAACGTCGTTTCGACCACGTCACCCGACAGTACGCAAATACGTTTGTGGCTTTGGGAACCGACGCTGCAAATGTGGAAGGATCATCCGTGGTTTGGCGTGGGGCCAGCGCATTTCGATTATCGTTTTCCCCTCTACAGACCGGAGGAAGTTCAAGACCGAGCAGGCTTCGCTCATAACGACTATTTGAATACCTTGGCTGACTGGGGCGTGGTAGGCGCAGTGTTGGTTGCTGCCGCTTTTGCACTGCTCTACGCCAGCGTGTTCAAGACCTGGAAAGTCGTAAGCCGCGACCCGAGCGCCTTTGGCACGAAACCCAGCAACCGGGCAGCGTTCGTTTTAGGGGCGTCCATTGGCCTGTTGGCGATCCTGATTCATTCGTTCACCGACTTCAACATGCACGTTCCGGCCAACGCGATCCTGGCTGTTGCTCTGATGGCTTTGCTTGCTGGACATCTCCGTTACGCAACAGAATGCATCTGGCTAGACCCCGGCTGGGCGGGACGGTTGGCGGCGACGTTCATTGGTTTGGCTGCCATCAGCTACTTGGGCCGGCAGGGATGGCGACGCGGTAACGAATATGCCTGGCTGAACCGTGCTGATCAGGAACGCCTCCTTCAGCAGACGAACATGGCCGAGCTCAAAAAGAATTCAGTGACCAATTCACCCTCTCCAGAATTCCTTCGCGACATCACTGCATCAACCGAACGGTATCTTTTCTCGCTGAAACAAGCCGCTGCCGTCGAGCCGATGAACTTCGAGACGACCTACAACCTCGGCGAAGCGTTGCGCCAGTTGAGTTTTCAGGGGAACGACGATTATGAAAAGCTCGCCTCACAGGCTATCGAGTGGCTTCAACGAGGCAGACACCTGAACCCTTATGCCCCTCTCAATTACATGAAGATCGGCATGTGTCTGGATTGGCTGGGGCGACATGACGAAGCAGGGCCGTATTTTGAAAAGGCGGTTCAGTGCGACCCGAATAACTACTACGTGCTGGCCCACCAAGGCTGGCATTTTGTTCAGATTGGAGACTATGCGGCAGCCAAACCCTGGCTTGAACGTTCCTTGCGTCTGCAACATCCGTGGCATAACCCATACGCGGCCGGTTATCTTTCGATCGTTGAACGGGAGCTGAAAAAACAGGAGAACCTAAATGATCCCGGCAAACGCCCCGGCAGGCCTCGCATGGATCTCAACAAATAAAGCTGAATCCGGCAGCCAACGCTGATAGCCTTCGAATTCGTGTTGCACGGACAAGATAACGTGCCCGCCTCTTTGGTGGCGGCTTTTGGGGGTGAGGACAAATACGACACGGACCGTTCCGTCTGCGACCTTGTTGCCCAAACGATCGAGGCGCTGGCTCTGCCCGACGCCTTCATTCAGCCCGGCGATCGTGTGGTGCTCAAGCCGAATTGGATCAAGCAGCACGACGAGCGCTTTCCTGGTCCTGATCAATGGGAGCATGTCGTAACCCACCCCTCTGTGATCGAGGCCGTGGCGCGTTGGGCGGCGTCAAAAATGGATGGTGCCGGCTCCATCACCCTTTGCGATGCGCCGCAGACAGATTCCTCGTTTGCTAAAATCAGAGAGTACTGCAATTTGGACGCGATGTTGGCCCGGCTTCGTGCGGATTTTCCCGGCGTGGCCATCTCGATGCTGGACCTTCGCGCGGAAGAATGGCTCGCCGTCGATGGCGTCACTGTGTCCACAACCAAACTTCCTGGCGACCCGCTCGGCAACACGCATCTCCGGCTTGACGGATCCAGTGAATTCGTCGGGCACCACGGCGAGGGCAGGCTTTACGGCGCTGCCTACGACGTGGCGGAGACGAACGCCCGGCACAACGGCGACCGCCACGAATATCTCTTGTGCCGCACACCGATGGACGCCGATGTATTCATCAACGTCCCTAAACTGAAAACGCATAAAAAGGTCGGGGTGACCTGCGCGCTGAAAAATCTGGTCGGCATCAACGCTAACAAAAACTGGTTGCCACATCACACCGAAGGAACGCCGGACCAAGGCGGCGATCAATTCCCGGCTCCGACGACTAAAGCCCGCCTCGAGCATGCCTGGATGGGCGCGGCCAAACGCTGGCTGAAAAACCACCATCGCGCGTCGCGGCTGTTTGTGCCGCTAAAAAAAGCTGGCCGCCTTGTCTTCGGCGACACGCAAAAAGTGATTCGCTCCGGCAACTGGCACGGCAACGACACCTGCTGGCGCATGGTGCTCGATTTGAACAAATGCCTTTTCTCTTTCGACGGCAGCGGTCGGCCGCGCCAAAAGCCGTTGCGTTATCTGGCGGTGGTGGACGGCATCATTGCGGGTGAAGGCAACGGACCGATGTCGCCTGATCCAAAACCCTGCGGCGTGATCCTCGCCAGCACCCATCCGGTAGCCCTGGATTGCGTCGCCGCTACGCTCATGGGCTTCGATTGGCGAAAACTCCGACTGCTCAAGAACAGCTTCCAGATTCACGAACTGAACTTCGTCCCATTTCGTGCGGACGAAATCAGGGTGATTTCCAACAGACCCGCATGGAATGGCGGCCTGAATCAGATTGAGCAAACCTTCAATTTCCGTCCGCATTTTGGCTGGGTCGGAGCGATTGAAAACGAACGTCGTCATCATTCATAACCCGATGGCTCCCAAACCGTCACTGACCAGCGTCCATTCTTTTTGGAACACGGAAGCCTGCGGCACTCATTTCGTCGAAAAATCTGCCGACCAGAGAGATTTCTTCGAAAAATATCGCGAACACCGGTTTCGCACCGAATGGCATATCCCGCTGCTGGTTCCCTTTGCCGATGGGAAAGGAAAGAAAGTGCTGGAGATTGGCACGGGCAACGGCGCGGATGGAGTGATGTTCGCGCTCAACGGCGCCATTTACACCGGAGTCGATTTAACTGAAGCTGCACTGGAAGCGAGCCGAAAGCATTTCGAGCTCCTTGGCTTATCGGGGGTTTTTCAGAAGGAAAATGCCGAGCATCTCAGCTTTCCTGAGGAGAGCTTTGACATTGTCTATTCCCACGGTGTGCTCCACCACACGCCCCATCCACAGGCTGCAATCGACGAAGTATATCGGGTTCTAAGACCTGGCGGCCGGGCAACCGTCATGCTCTATCACAAACACAGTTTCAATTACCGCGCCAGGATCATGACTTACATGCGCCTGCGCGTTTTATTAAAAATCCTCTCCCGCTTGGGCCGCTGGCGATGCGACCGTGAAACTGCTCTTTCCCGGTCGCTGGCTGGATTGCGCGGCAACACCGACCGTAAAATCTGGGAAATCCACTATGACAACTTTCTGAAGGCAGGTTGGGGCTATTTGAAAGCGGAAAACTTCGTCCACCATTGCACGGACGGTCCGGAGTGCCCCATTGCTTTCGCCTTCAGCAAGACCGAGGCGCGACGGTTATTTTCACGTTTCCAGAGTGTGCAAATGAAGGTGGCCCACTTCCCCCTGAACAGGTATCCTTTGGGTCAATGGCTTCCTTTCAGCGTCGAAAAATTTCTCGCCGCCAGAATCGGCTGGTACCTGTTTATCTTCGCATCGAAATGAATGCTCTTGCTTGCCGAGGGCTCTAAATTTTCATGTGTGGCATTGCCGGAATCTGGGGTGAAGCCAACGAGGAACTGATCCGTCGGATGACGGCCGTCATTTCGCATCGCGGCCCCGACGACTGCGGTATCAAAGTTTTCACCCACCCCGATCAGGCGGTCTCGCTGGGACACCGCCGCCTGAGCATCATCGACCTCAGCTCCGCTGGCCATCAGCCGATGACGAACGAGGACGAGACTATCTGGGTTGTCTTCAATGGCGAGATTTACAACTTTCCGGAGCTCCGAAAAAATCTGCTGGCGACGGGCCATCAATTTCGATCGCGGACAGACACCGAGGTCCTGATTCACGGCTACGAGGAATGGGGGATCGATTTCGTCAAAAAACTCAACGGAATTTTTGCGTTCGCGTTGTGGGATTCCAAACGCAAATTGCTTCAGTTAGCCCGTGATCGCTACGGCGTTAAACCGCTCTTTTACTGGAAACAAGGCCATCGACTGCTCTTCGCTTCCGAGATCAAGTCTCTGCTCCGCGACCCCAATCTCGATCGGGAAGTGGATACCGAGGCCCTCCTCGCCTACGTCAAATTCCGTTATTGCCCTGAACCGCTGACTCTATTCAAACAGGTACGCAAGGTCCCGCCCGGACACGTGATGACGTTCGGCGTCGAAAAAGCCTCCTCCTCGCGCTTCTACGAACTGGTTTTTTGCGACACCCATGCGCCGGCGGACGAAACAGCCCTGGCGACCCGATTGCGCGACCTGCTCTTCGAAGCCGTCCGACGCCAGATGATCAGCGACGTGCCGGTTGGTTTGTTTTTGAGCGGTGGAGTGGATTCCGGTGGTTTGCTGGCGATGGCAAAGAGCTTTAGCCCGAAGCCGCTCAAAACGTTCACTATCGGTTTCCGCCAGGAAGACCAGCGTTTTGAAGGCCAGCCTGATGATATTCGGTATGCGCGCGAACTCGCGCGCCGCTTCAAAACCGATCACCAGGAAATCATCCTCGAACCGAAGATCGTGGATTTGCTGCCGAGAGTGATCTGGCACCTCGAAGACCCAATCGCCGACCCGGCCGGCATCACCAGCTATTTGATTTGCCAGGCGGCGCGCCAACAGGACACCAAAGTGCTTCTGAGCGGCCAGGGCGGTGATGAAGTTTTTTGCGGCTACCCATGGCACCTGGCCATTCAACTCTCCCGCTACTACGACCGTTTGCCGAAAGCCGTCCGCGCTTTGATCGAAAAATTGTTGAACAAACTCCCGGCCGCCAAAGGCGGACCGCTGACCGCCACGTTTCGGCGTTTGCGAAAATTCAACAACAGCGCATCGCTGGAATTTGAAGACCGCTTGATTGGCTTCCTGTCCTACGCCTATGGTGAGAACCTCAGCGGACTGTTGGGCGAGCGCTACGCCGGTTCGATCAATGCCGGACTTCCGGAACGATCGCACTGGGAGCTTCTGAAAAGGTCGAGTCGCTGGCACTACATCGATCGTATGCTTCATCTGGACATGGGAACCTTTCTCCCTTCACTTAACCTTGCGTACACCGACAAAACCAGCATGGCCTTTGGCGTCGAGGTGCGTGTCCCCTACATCGACAACGAGGTGGTTGACTTTATGGCCGGTGTTCCACCGGAACTGAAGATGCGCGGCACGACCCGAAAATATCTGATGAAACAGGCGCTGCGTGGACTTCTGCCCGCTCACATCCTGAACCGGAAAAAAGCCGGCTTCGGCGCGCCCATTCGCACCTGGATCGTTTCTGACTTGAAGGAAATGATTGACGACCTTCTTTGCGAATCGAACCTCAAACGCCGCGGCTTTTTTGAGCCCCATTACGTCAGCCGGTTGATTCAGGAAAACGCCTCCGGCCGTCACGATTACAATTATCTCATCTACATTTTGCTGAGCTTTGAGCTGTGGTGCCGTGTCTATCTCGACAAGCAAACGCCATGAGCCTGGAAGACCAACTCTATCCGCTGCTCGATTCCTATAACGCGCTGCCGCGCTGGGCGCAATCCGCGCTGGGCACGGTTTACCGGCAGTTGCCGCAAGGCTGGCGCTACGGAGCACGTTACGGCGAATTCAAAAGATTCGCGACCGCCGGCGAGAATTGGTCGATCGAAGAAATCCAGAATTATCAGCTCAAGCAACTCCGCGCCGTGCTGCACCACTCGGCAAACCATTGCCCGTTCTACCAACGGAGTTTTATTCGCGCCGGATTCCGCCCCGAAAACGTCCACAGCCCGAAGGACCTGAAGGACTGTCCATTCCTCGAAAAGCGGGACTTGCAGGAACATCTGAGTGAGATGGTCTCTGCGGAGCTTCCGGCGTCGCAACGGCTTTACATGACCACGGGCGGTTCGACCGGCGTGCCGGTCGGTTTTTATCTGCAAAAAGGCGTCAGCCGACCGAAAGAGCAGGCCTTTCTCGAAGCGATGTGGCGGCGCGCCGGTTATTTTGATGGCGCGCGACTCGCGGTGATTCGCGGTCACGTCACCAGTTCGCAAGCGCAGGGACGGATCACCTCCTACGACGCCACGCGCAACTGGTTATTGCTCTCGTCCTATCACCTCAAGCCGGAGCGGTTGTCGGAATATCTGGATGCGCTGGAAAAGTTCAAACCCGACTTCCTGCACGCCTATCCCTCGGCGGCGCTGCAACTGGCCGAATATCTGGAAAAATTCGGACACGCGTGGCGACTGCCGTTGCGCGGGCTGCTCTGCGGCTCCGAACGGTTGACCGTTCCGCAGAAACGTCTGCTCGAACGTGTCTTCCATTGCCGCGCCTACCGCTGGTATGGCCACTCCGAACGAGTCGTGCTCGCTGGCGAGGGCGCGCAGTCCGAGCTGTTTTACTTCTTCCCGCAATACGGCTTTGTCGAATTCGGCCCGCCGGACGGCGATGGTTTGCGGGAAGTCATCGGAACCTCATTTCACAACCTGGTCATGCCGCTGATTCGCTACCGCACCGGCGATTATGTCCGGCTGGCTGAACCGGAAAAGATTTCTGACCTCGAATTTCCCTGGCCTGCCGCGCTGGAGATCGCCGGACGCGAACAGGAGTTCCTGGTCAGCGCCACGGGCCGGCACATTTCGCTCACCGCGTTCAACATGCACGACGCGGTCTTCGACGATTTATACGCCGTGCAGTTCTGCCAGGAACAGCCTGGGGTCGCTGAATTCCGTTACGTGGCCGGACCGCGGTTTCATTCCTCGCGTCTCGCGCGAATCGAGGAAGGCATTCGGCGCAAGCTGGGCGATGATTTCCAAATCACTTTCCGCGAAGTGAACGATGTGGAAAAGACGCCGGGCGGCAAACACCGCTGGCTGGTCAGCAAATTGCCGGACGCAGGAACGACAGCAGGCTGAATTCATTTCGGAAAGGTGGCGGCGCATGTCCTCCGCATGAACCTCGTAGCAGCCGACGTGAGTCCCCATGAAGCAATTCCACACTAAAGGGCGTGAAAATTCCGGGACCTGTGCGTGCTTCCCCCTCTCCTGGGGGAGAGGGCCGGGGTGCACTGCCATTGAATTAAGGAGTCGATGTGCATTTCGAATCATTTTTGAATGTACAAAGTAAATACATTGGCTATTTAGAATGGGGATGCGCACAATTATTGAAAGCATTCCCGCTCATGTCATTGGTTTTATCGAGAAACTGCGGCAGCAACTTTGCGATGTGCA
>QHNT01000402.1 GCA_003218515.1 Verrucomicrobiota bacterium
ACTGACACGTTTCTGACACCTTTGCGATCCTCGGGGCCCCTTTTCACCGTCCGCTGACACAATTTTAAGACCCACCGCAACCTGAGTATAAATAAACATAGCCGCTTTTGGATACAAGTGACGCGTCCGGCGAATAGATTACATGCAAAAAATACGCCTCGTTTGGTCGCGGTATGAAGAGCGAGTGTTTGGAATCGTAGAGCGCGTAACCTGTATGGCCGTGAATGGGCGAAGACCACACCAAATTGCCGATCTTGCTAGAAAACTCTGTCACGAGATTGCCAGCGGAATCTGTTAGTGAAACAGTAACACTCGCGTCTAGTTTTTTCTTGGTGCGTTCGAGGGTTTCATCGTCGACAACAAATCGGATCTGAATCTCCTGGTCTCCAATGGTCGGTAAGTTAATAAGCCGGAACCGATCGTCGTAAGAGCGACCCAAGTCAAACCTAGGAAATTCAATGAGATAGCCTCGCGTAGAGACAAAACCCGAGTGCTCGGACGTATCACTGATTCTTCCATCGCCACTGTATTGCGCAATTCCTGCATTGAGATATGTGCCGCGAGACCGACAGGCACATCCGGTCAAAATGAACAGACATAGCAGTACGGGTATCCAAGCCATAATATCGTGGAGATCTCGGTTAGACTTTTTTACCTTATTAGCCAACCTTCACTTTTCACAAAAGGAGGGGTCGGGGATGACTATTGGCGTGTTTTTGGGAGTTTGAGACAATTGGGGCGATGCAACGCAAGCTGCGAGTCGAGTAGGATCGGTGGCTGCGCGGCTCACGCCTTGGATTTCTTCGCAGCGCTCGTCGCACTGCTTCAACCGCGCCCGGATTCTCCAGCGCAGAAATGTCGCCCAGGTCGTGGCCCAGCCAGGCCGCGCGGATGACGCGCCGCATGACTTTCGCGTTCCTGGTTTTCGGCAAATCCCGCACGAACCTCACTTCGCGCGGCGCAAACGACTTGCCCAAGGCGCGACTCACACACTCTTTCAGCGCGCTGCGCAGCGCGTCGTCGGGAGCGTGTCCGGGCCGGAGCACGCAAAAGCAGACCAGCGATTCGCCTTTGAGCTCATCGAGCACACCGACCGCCGCCGCTTCGCTTACCGCGGGGTGCCCAACGAGCGTCGATTCCACCTCCGCCGGCCCGACGCGTTTGCCGGCAATTTTAATCGTGTCATCGGAGCGCCCCAGGATATACCACAGGCCATCGGCGTCGATGGCAGCCCAGTCGCCGTGCACCCAGGTGTCCGGAAAGCGTGACCAGTACGTGTCCCGATAGCGTTGCGGATCACGCCAAAAGCCGCGCGTCATCCCTATCCACGGCTGGCGGATTACCAACTCCCCCACCTTTTCCCTCACGGAACGGCCCTGTTCATCCACGACATCGGCTGCCATCCCGGGCAATGGCCCGGCGAACGAGCACGGTTTGAGCGGCGTCAGCACGTTGCCCATGACGATGCCGCCCGAAATCTCGGTGCCGCCGGAGTAATTGATAATCGGCAACCGGCCGCCACCGGCGACCTGGAACAACCATAGCCATGAATCGGGATTCCATGGCTCGCCCGTCGAAGCAAATTTGCGCAACGAAGAGAGGTTGTGTTTCCGCACAGGCTCTTCGCCATACTGGATCAACGCGCGAACCAGCGTGGGTGAAATCCCCAGCGCGGTGATCCGGTGTCGTTCCACCAAATCCCACAGCCGGTCCGGTCCGGGATAATCGGGCGCGCCATCGTACAGCACCATCGTCGCCCCCAGCAGCAGTGTGCCGAACACGAGCCACGGTCCCATCATCCAGCCCATATCCGTAACCCAATAGAGCACCTCGTCGGCATGCAGGTCGAGCCCGTGCCAAATGTCCTGCGCGGCCTTGATCGGAAATCCGCAGTGGGTATGGACTGCACCCTTCGGCCGGCCCGTCGTGCCGGAGGTATGAAGGATCATCAAAGGATCTTCGGCGCCCGTCCGCTCAGTCGAAGCTTCGTCTCGCGCCGCGTGGACGCAGTCGTGCCACCAACGATCTCGATTCGCGCTCCACGGAATGTCGGCGCCGGTTCGCTTGAAAACAATCATGTGTCTGAGGCTGGGAATTTGCGCGGCGGCCTCATCCGCGGTCGATTTCAGGGGCGTCAATTTCCCGCGCCGATAACAGGCGTCCGCCGTAAACAGCGCTTTGGCTTCCACATCGGCGAGTCGCGAGACAATTGCCTGCGCGCCGAACCCGGAGAACAGCGGCACGAAGACGCCCCCGATCTTGATGATGGCCAGCATGGCAACGACAATCTCCGGCGTCATGGGCATGAACACGCCGATGGCATCGCCGCGGCCCAGCCCGAACGAGCGCAGCGCGTTGGCGACCCGGTTGACCTCGCGTCGAAGCGCTTCGTAAGTCAACGTGCGGACCGCTCCTTCCTCGCCTTCCCAGCGAACAGCGACGTGGTGGTCAGCCGATGTGCCGGCGCGTTTATCAAGGCAGACATGGATGATGTTCATCACGCCGCCGACGCACCATTGCGGCCAGGCAATGCCGCGCGAGAAATCAACGACGTGCGAGTAAGGCTGGTAAAAGGGAATGTCGAGTTCCTCCAAAACGGCGCTCCAGAACCACGCGATGTCATTTGTCGAGCGGTGTAACAGTTCGCCATAGGTAGCCAGACCGTGCCGCGCCATAAACTGGCTCAAGTTGCTCTGTGCGATCAATTCAGGCGTCGGTCGCCAGACAATATCACCGCCAAACTGGAACCTGATCATTTTCCTCAACGGGACTCGTGAGAGTTCCGCACTGGTCAAGCAAACTGCGAGCGCAACACCTACGCTCTGAAGTTTGCTAAGGTCTCTGTCGCAACTCCACCCTCCGGATCTTGCCGCTGATGGTCTTGGGCAATTCCGCCACGAACTCGATTTCACGAGGATACTTGTAGGGGGCGGTAACTTTCTTGCAGTGCGCCTGCAGTTGGGCTCGGAGCTCTTCGCTCGGCGCGCGGTCTTTGCGCAGCACGACGAACGCCTTGACGATCTGTCCGCGCACCGGGTCCGGCTTTCCCACCACCGCGGCCTCCAGCACCGCCGGATGCTCGATCAAGGCGCTCTCGACTTCGAACGGCCCGATGCGGTAGCTCGAGCTCTTGATCACGTCGTCCGCGCGGCCGACGAACCAATAGTAGCCCTCCGCATCCCGCGCGGCGCGGTCCCCCGTCAAATACCAGTCCTCCCGGAAACGGGCGGCATTTTCGTTCGGGTTGCGCCAGTATTCGCGGAACAATCCGAGTGGCCGCTCCGGCCTGACGCGCACGGCCACCTCGCCTTCCCGACCGGCAGACAACTCCTGCAGATTCTCGTCCAGCAACGCGACCGTGAATTCCGGCGTCGGTTTGCCCATCGAACCGGGGCGCACCTTCTCCCCAAGCGACCGGAAATTGCCGATCAAAACAACCGTCTCGGTCTGACCGTATCCTTCGTAAATGGTGTGACCCGTGGCCTCCTTCCACGCGGCGATGACCTCGGGATTCAACGGTTCACCCGCGCTCACACAATGGCGCAAATGCGAAAATCGGCAGGCGGACAAATCTTCGCGCACGATCAGTCGCAGAGCCGTCGGTGGCGCGCACCAGGTGGTGATGGGGTACTGGCCGAGCGTCCGCAGGGCTGCGACGGGATCGAACCTGCCGCGGGAGTCCACTGCGAACACGCAAGCGCCCATCTGCCACGGTCCAAAAAAACAGGACCAGGCCGCCTTCGCCCAGCCGGTGTCCGTGAGGCACCAATGGACGTCGTTCGGCTTAAGGTCGAGCCACAACTCCCCCGTGAGGCGATGGCCGAGGCCGTAACTGGCTTGGGTGTGCAAAACCATTTTAGGCGGACCGGTCGTGCCGCTGGTGAAATAAATGATGCCCGGCTCGTCGCTGCGCGTCGGTTCAGGATCGAAGCTCGCATCGGCATCACGGACGCCGGCGTCGAAGTTGATCCAGCCGGGACGCTCGCCACCAGCGAGGACGCGATGGTACACCTGCGACCCTTCGGCTTTGGCGTGAAGAAGCTCGCTGCGCGGCGAAAATCCTCGGTGATCTGCCGAAACGAATACCTTTGTTCCTTCGCGCCGCTCTCGCCGACGCACCAGAGCGCCGGAGCATCAGGCCGCTCCCGGGCCCAGCGTTCAACGACATCGCGGGCGAAATTGAAGTACAATGGAGGCCCGGTGATCACAGGGAAAAATTAACACCTATTTTCATGAGCCGCCAGCAACGGCGGGAATTGTCGCCGCCGGAAGTCAGTCACCTCTGGCAAAGTCGGAGGCATGTGGTTAGCGTAGCGGCGGCCATCCGGGCTGCCGTAGAGGGCGGCATCTTGCCGCCCGGAAAGAATGCCCGGTTGTTTCGGCAATCTGCAAATAAGCCGGACGCTTTGGGGTATGCTTGGGCTTGTTCCGCCGGGCAGGATGCCCGGCTCTACGGCAGGCGAGACGCCCGCCGCTACCGCATACTCTCCCTGGGGGAGGGTCAGGGTGGGGTCAGGGTGAGGGGCCCGGTCGCTGCTATGCTGCTTTCACCCGGCTCACTGGTTCGGCGCCGAGCTCGGACGCGCTGATTTCGCGCATGCGGAACTTCTGAATTTTCCCGGTCACGGTGGTTGGAAACTCGGTGACAAATTTCACGTAGTGCGGAATCTTGCAGTCCATGATCTGGCCGCGGCAAAAGGAGCGGACTTCGTCCTCGTTCAACGTCTGGCCTTCCTTGCACTTCACCCACGCCATCACCTGCTCGCCGTAGTAGGAGTCAGGCACCCCGATGACGTACGCCTCGGCGATCTTCGGGTGGCTGAACAGGAACTCCTCAACTTCTCGCGGAAAGATTTTTTCGCCGCCACGACAAATCATGTCCTTCAGCCGTCCCTCGATTTTCACATAACCGTTTTCGTCCATCACAGCCAAATCGCCGCTGTGCAGCCAGCCGGCGGCGTCGATGGTTTCGTTCGTGCCTTGCGGGTTGTTGTAGTAACCGCGCATGACTTGATAGCCGCGATAGCACAGCTCACCCTGCTGGCCGCGAGGCAGAATCCGATCTGTGGTCGGGTCAACGATCTTCTGTTCCTGGTGCGGCATTACTTTGCCCACCGTGCCGACGCGCACCTCGATCGAATCGTCCACCTCGGTCATGTTACAGACGGGCGAGGTCTCGGTCATGCCGCAGGCGATGGTGATTTCGCGGCAGTGCATTTCGAGCATGACCCGC
>QHNT01000263.1 GCA_003218515.1 Verrucomicrobiota bacterium
GCTGCTTTTTCGTCGGACGGCCGAAGCCTGTTGGAAAATGAATTAGCGGCTGCAACGCTTCCTCGCGTGCCCGAGCATATTCTTCGGGCGGCGTCAGATCTTCAAGAAACTGGCCGACGAGTTTCGCGCCCACGCGTTGATCGAGCAGCGCGAGCACCTTGACCGTGTGACGGACGCGCCCGGCGAGCGCCGTGATCTCTTCGCCCACGTGGACGTCACGCGACGGTTTCACGCTGTTGCCGCCGATCTTCACATGCCCCGCATCGCAGGCTTCGGTCGCCAGCGATCTGGTCTTGTAAAGCCGCACCGCCCAAAGCCACTTGTCGATGCGGACGCTTTCGGGCGCGTGCATGAGCCAGAGGTTAAACCGGTCCTGCCAGGATGCAATTTCACTTCTTGATCGTCGTCTGGCTCTGCTCGCGCATGAACTGGGCGACATAATAGGGACCGAGCGCGCTCTTGCCGCTGGAGCCGGAGCCTTTCCACCCGCCAAACGATTGCACGCCCGGCCAGGCGCCGGTGGTCGCGCCGCCGCGGCGATTGCAGTAGGTCACGCCAGACTCGATTTCGTCGAAAAATTTTTGCTCCTCCTTTTCGTCGTTGGTAAAGATGCCGGCCGTCAACCCATACTCGCTGTCGTTGGCCAGCTTGATCGCTTCGTCGAGCGATTTGACTTTGGCCACAGCCAACACAGGCGCGAAAAATTCCTCCTGGAACAAACGCGAGTCTTTGGGCGCGCCGTCCACGATCGCCGGTTCGACAAAGTAGCCGCGGGGGGCCGAGGAAAGTGTCGCGCGCCGTCGGGTCGCCGATTTTCAGGTGCCTGGTTTTTTCGACGAGCAGGTCCATGAACGGCTTGTAAACGTCTTGGTGCAGGTAAAGTCGGGAGCAGGCGGAACATTTCTCGCCGCCCATGCCGAACGCCGAGCGCATGACCCCCTCGGCAGCGTCGTCGAGGTTGGCCGACGGCATGACAATGGCCGGGTTCTTACCGCCCATTTCCGTGATGCACGGCTTCGGCGCGGCCTGGGCAAACTGATGATAAATTTTCAAGCCAACCGGCTTCGAACCGGTGAAAATGAAGCCGTCCACACCCGGATTGACGATCAGTTCATGGCCAACCGCGCTGCCGGGGCCAGTGATGAAGTTAAACACTCCCGGCGGCAACCCGGCGTCGCGCAGCACTTCGTAGAGGCAAACGCCGGAGAAGGGAGTGTCGCTGGCCGGTTTGAAAACGACTGTGTTGCCGGCGACCAGAGCGCCGGCGGCCATGCCCGTGGCCAGTGCGAGCGGAAAGTTGAACGGCGCGACCACGGCCCAGACGCCGTGGGGTTTCAGCACGCTGCGGGTCTGCTCGGAGCCGGCGCCGCCCATGGGAAGCTCGTAACCGTTGTGTTCCTCCATCTGTTGACAGTAGTAGAGGATAAGGTCGATTGCTTCGGAAACTTCGGCGATGGCTTCAAAGCGGTTTTTGCCGACCTCGAGGCTGAGGAGCGCGGCAAATTCAAACTGACGCCGCGTCATCAGTCCGGCGGCCTGGCGCAAAAGCGCGGTGCGCTGTGGCCAGCCGAGGTCCCGCCACACCGGAGAAGCGGCCTTGGCAGCGGCGATGGCTTTGCGTGTCTCGTCGCGGCTTCCGCGCTGAAAATTGCCGAGCAGGGTGCGCGTGTCGGCCGGCGCGGCGTCGGCGAACGTGCCGTCTTTGGCCTGCTTCGGCTTTCCGGCAATGAACATGGGGTGCGTGTCGCCGAGTTTGCCGCACACCTGTTTCAGCGCTGCGTCGAAAGCCTGATGGAATTCCTCCCCGAGTGAGCCCAGCGAAGCGTAAGTAATTTTATCCATAACCCAGGAAAAGTTAAACCGCTGAGTTAAGATACGCGGCTGACTCGGCACGGCAAGAGCAGCCGGAAAGCACGGTGAAGTCGATCAACTTTACAGAGCGCGCCGTCGAAAAATCGCACGGCGCGCCTTGGTGGACCGCGCATTAGGGCGCGGTTTACGACGACCAGCCGGAAAAAGGCGCCCCGGCTGGTTCCTCCCGACACGGGGAAGCTAGGAGCAGCCCAAGCTTTCGCCACAATTCAGACATTGGAAACACGCTCCGTTGCGGACGGTGACGTGCCCGCAGTTCGGACAGGCGGGCGCATCCTGTTGAAAGTGCGCACCGATTTATTTTTTTTTTGATCTCCTCGAGCAGGCCGGGGATGGGCAGGTCCGGCTGCTTGACGCCGTTGGCTTCGCGAAATTCCGGGATAAATTGCAGCGCCATCCAGCGAAACACGTAATCAATGATGGACGAAGCGTTGCGAATGTCCGGGTTCTTCGTGAAGCCGGACGGCTCGAAGCGCTGATGCGCGAATTTCTTTACCAGCGCTTCAAACGGCACGCCATATTGCAGCGCCATGCTGGTCAAGGTGCCGATGCAATCCATCAAGCCGCCAATCGTGGAACCTTCCTTCGCCATGGTGATGAACAGTTCGCCGGGCCGGCCGTCCTCGAACAAGCCGACCGTGAGGTAGCCTTCGTGGCCGGCAATGTCGAACTTGTGGGTGATGGCGGTGCGCGTTTCGGGCAGACGCCGGCGCAACGGCGGAACCATCTGCGCGCGCAGTCTGGCGATTTCGCTCTCCAATTCCTGGATGCGGCCGGTGACATCGGCCTTGTCGCCGCCTTCGCTGGTTTTCCTGGTGTTGAGCGGTTGTGAGCGCTTCGAGCCGTCGCGATAAATCGCGACGCATTTGACGCCCATTTTCCACGCGTCCACATAAGCGTTGCGGATGTCCTGGACCGTCGCCTCGTTCGGCAGGTTGACGGTCTTGGAAATCGCGCCGCTGATGAACGGCTGTGCGGCGGCCATCATTTTCAAGTGAGCCATGTAATGGATGCTGCGCCTGCCGCGATACGCCTTGAAGGCGCAGTCGAAGACCGGCAGGTGCTCGGATTTGAGGCCGCTCTTGATGGTCTGGCCGTTCTCCTCGACATCTTCGATGGTGTCGAACTTTTCGATGTGGGCGACAACGTCTTCGATTTCCTTCGCGCTATAGCCGAGGCGCTGCAACGCCTGTGGCACGGTGCGGTTCACCATCTTCAACATGCCGCCGCCGGCAAGCAGTTTGTACTTGACCAGCGCGATGTCCGGCTCGATGCCGGTCGTGTCGCAGTCCATGAGAAAAGCGATCGTGCCGGTCGGCGCGAGCACGGTGACCTGCGCGTTGCGATAGCCCTGCTTTTTGCCAAGCGCCAGAGCGCGGTCCCAGCCTCTACGGGCTTCCTCTTTGAGGTAGTCGAATTCCTGGCTCGGCTGAATCTCTTCGACCGCGTCGCGATGGAGTTGGATGACGCCGAGCATGGATTCGATGTTGTCCTGCTTGAGCGGCCTGGCGACGTGCGCGCAACGAGCGTCGCGGTAGCCCTTGAAAGGCCCCATGACGCCGGCGATTTCCGCCGATTGCTCGTAAGCGTGGCCGGTCATGATGGCCGAGATGGATCCGGCCAAAGCGCGGCCTGCGTCGGAATCGTAAGGCAGACCGTAGCTCATGATGAGCGAGCCGAGATTGGCGTAGCCGAGGCCCAGCGTGCGAAAGATGTGCGAGTTCTCCGCAATCCACTTGGTCGGATAGCTCGCGTTGTCCACGATGATTTCCTGCGCGGTGATGTAAATGCGCACCGCGGCCTTGAAACGTTCGATATCGAACGTGCCGTCGTCGCGCTTGAACTTCATCAGGTTCAGCGAGGCCAGATTGCAGGCGGAGTTGTTGAGGAACACGTATTCGCTGCAAGGGTTGGTGGAATGAATCGGCTCGGTGCCTTTGCAGGTGTGCCATTTCTGAATCGCGCCGTCGTATTGCATACCGGGATCGCCGCAAATCCACGTGCCTTCGGCCACTTTGTCGAGCAGCTTGCTGGCGTCCTTCTTTTGCAACGGCTCGCCGGTGGTCACGGAGCGCGTCCACCAGTCCTTGCCCTCGACCGCGGCTTGCATGAATTCGTCGCTGACGCGCACGGACAGGTTTTCGTTCTGATACATCACGCTGCCGTAGGCGTCGCCGTTGTAGGAACCATCGTACCCCTGCTCCACGAGTGCCCACGCCTTCTTCTCTTCCTTTTGCTTGCAGTCGATGAACTCCTCGATGTCGCCGTGCCAGTCGCGCAGCGTGTTCATCTTCGCCGCGCGCCGCGTTTTCCCGCCTGACTTTACGACATTGGCGACCTGGTCATAAACTTTCAGGAAGGACAACGGACCGCTCGGGCGGCCGCCGCCGCTTAGCTTTTCCTTGCTTGATCGAATCGGGGTAAGGTCAGTGCCCGTGCCGGAGCCGTATTTGAAGAGCATCGCCTCGCTGTAAGCCAGGCGCATGATGTCTTCCATGTTGTCGTCGACCGACTGGATGAAACAGGCGCTTCCCTGTGGATATTCGTATTGTGTTGGAGCGCGTTCCGCTTCGCCGGTTTTGCGATTGTAATACCAGTTGCCTTTGGCGGAGTCTTTGCCAACGCCGTATTGGTGGTAGAGGCCGACGTTGAACCAGACCGGTGAGTTGAACGCGCCGTATTGGTTGACACAAAGCCAGGTCAATTCATCGCAAAACACCTCGCCGTCCGCCCGGCTGAAATAACCGTCCTTGACACCCCAATCTGCGATGGTGCGGCAGACGCGGTGAATGAGCTGCGTGACTGATGTTTCGCGTTCGGGGGTGTTTTGTTCGCCGTAAAAATATTTTGAAACGACGACCTTGGTTGCGAGCAGCGACCAGGATTGCGGGACTTCGACGTTTTCCTGTTTGAAAATCACCTTCCCGCTGTCATCGGTGATTTCGGCCGTGCGCTCCTCCCATTCGATTTGGTCGAACGGCTTAACGTTCGGGTTGCTAAAAATGCGCTGAACACGCAGCGCCTCGTTCGTCGAAGCGGCGCCGGGTTGCCTGGTACGAGGGCTGGACGCCGAGCTGGCTCGGCGGCGGATTGGGCGGGGAGCAGGGGACAAAACTTCATCGCGTGCGTCTATCATGGCATTTTCTAAGGTTTAGGCTTTCGTTTTCTTTCGCTCTTTTGCCTGGCTCACGACGGCTCAGCAAAAGAACAAAAACCGGTTCAAACTACATGGCCATTGGTTTCACCGATGCCAAACCACAACCCCATTTAGTTGGGCAGTGTTGGAAACCTAGCCACTACCGATTGTGGCAGCAAGTAAAAATTTCAGAAAAGTTACAACAACCTTATTCGCCTTTGAAAATCGCCCCAACCCGCTGGTTGGGTGGAGCCTTTTGGAGTTGTTCGCAGCGGCGAATAACCGATAGCTGCCCCGCTGGCTGCGGGTTGGGACACCAGCGAGGGTTGTTGGCGCTCTAGCACGAACAACACGGAGAGTTCGTTACAACCCAAGCTCCCGCCTCTCGCAAGGCTAGCAGGGTAGGTCGCGTCACTCCGTGCGCGCCGCTCGGGCAACGGATTCGAGTCTGCGGCGCGCACGGAGTGACGCGCCCTACCTGACATACATCTGAAATTTCTTTGTCACGGTTCCAGTGCAAAAAAGTAATTTCCAATCAATCGGTTTCATTTCGGAAATTTATGGGTCTGCCGCGTCCACGCACCGCTCCGTTTCCTTCGGCGCCCCGCTGACGTCCGCTTGGTTCCAATTGTTTTCGGCCTCGGCCTGGGAACGAGCACAAGCGGACAGCCTTCGTAGCCGAAAGCCCGGCGTAGTTCGCTGGTCAGATATTTCGTGTAAGCGTCGGAGAACAATTCGTCTCCGTTGACGAAAAGCAGGAAAGTGGGCGGAGCTTGCCTGGTTTGCGTCGCGTAAAAGAATTTCAACCGATGCCCTTGTGAACTGACGGGTTGGCGTCGCTCGATAATATCGCGCAGGGTGCGATTCAAAATGGGGGTGGGGATTTTTTGTCGCAACTGGGCGGCTACGTAACGGACGGCTTCGAGCAAACGTTCGAGATGAAAGCCGGACCTGGCCGACGTGAAAATCACCGGCGCGAAATCCAAAAAAAACAAATGCTCCTGGACCCATTGGCCGAATTCCGCCAGCGTGGTCATCGGCTTGGGGCCGGAAAGCTGCTCTTTTCTTCTGCGCCGCGCGATTTCGGCTTCGCGCGCCTTGCGCACGACTTCCTCGACCAGGTCCCATTTATTGACGACCAGGATGCAGGCCTTCTTTTCTTCCAGAATTTTGCCGCCGATTTTTTTATCCTGCTCCGTGATGCCCGCCTCGGCGTCGAGAACGAAAATGGCGATGTCGCAGCGCGCGATCGAATCTTCCGCCCGCTTGACGCTGAAGAACTCAATCGGGTCGCCAATCCGCCGCTTTTTACGAATGCCGGCGGTGTCGATGAGGACGTAGTGCTGCGGAAGACCGTCGGTTTCGACGACGAACGGCACATCCACCGAATCACGCGTCGTACCGGGAATGGAACTGACGATGACGCGCTCGGATTGTGTGAGCGCGTTAATAAGCGATGATTTGCCGACGTTGGGTCGGCCGACGATGGCGAGTTTCAATGGTTGGTCAGTCGCCGGTTGTTGGTTGTCAGTCGCATCAGTCCGTCGAACCTCGGCCACGGACAGTTTGAGTTGTCTGCTTTGTTGGCGGCCACCACCACCGGCTTGCCGCATCGCCGCAGCCGCCCGGCGACTTCGCGGTCGAGGGGTACCACGCCCTCGTGCACGTCCACGACGAGAATAATGACCTGGGCCGATTCGATCGCGATCTGCACCTGGTCGAGCGCGGCTTGCTGGATCTCGTCCGTTGCTTTCTCGCGGCGCAACAGACCGATGCCGCCGGTGTCCACCAGCGTGAACGGCCGTCCGTGCCACTCGGCCTCGGCGCTGACACGATCGCGCGTGACGCCGGGCCGGTCGTGCACGATGGCAATGCGCCGCCCGGCGATGCGATTGAACAACGCGGACTTGCCGACGTTCGGCCGGCCAACAATGGCGATCAGGCCTGACATGCCACGAGCATGCAGGAGGAGTAAAGAACGTGAAAGTGAAAATCAGTTCGCCCTGGGTAGAACTGCAGTTCTGGGCGCATCTGGACACTACCACCATCGTGGAAGGCCCCCGCTCCCTCTCCCTGCGAGGCACGAGCGGGGAGAGGGCTGGGGAGAGGGGCACCTTCCATCGAATTGGCGCGGCTAATTGGAATCCCCTCTCCCCCACCCTCTCCCCACTCCTCCGTCGTGGGGAGAAGGAATCGACCAGCGGCATGGTGGTGGTGTTGAAAGATGCGCCCTGCAGTTCTTCGCCGCTGAAAATTTCATGTCGCTGAAAATTTCATTGAGGGCGCCTGCCGAAACGGCATACTCGGCCAAAACCACCCGAGAGACTATATGAGCGATCAAAGCAAGCCTTCCCCTCAGCCAACCAAGCGACGCGGTTGTTTTTTCTACGGTTGCATCACGGTGCTGGTCATCGTGGTTTTGGTGGGCATCGCCGGCTTTTTCGCCGTTCGCTACGGCCTTAATAAATTCGCCGCCTTCGTCGAGCAATACACGGAGACGAGTCCAATGAAATTGCCGGTCGTCCAAATGCCCACGGCCGAATACGCGGAACTGGACAAGCGGGTGACTGCCTTCAACGACGCGTTGGCGAGCCAGAAAGCAACGCCGCCGCTGGTTTTGACCGGTGACGAAATCAACGCGCTGATGGTCAACAATCCTGCCTGGCAGCAGTTGAAAGGGAAACTGTACGTGATGATCGAGGAAGACCAGATCAAAGGACAAGTGAGCATGCCGATGGACGACGGTCTGGCGCAACTGCCCGGATTGTCCAAACTCAAAGGAAGATTTCTCAACGGATCAGCATCTTTGAAAATCTCCCTTCAAGACGGCACTCTCTTCGTCACGATGCAGTCGCTCCAGGTGAAGGGCCAAAGCCCGCCCGAAAACATCATGGCGCAACTTCGGGCGCGGAACCTCGCCCAGAACATCTATAACGACCCCAAAAACGCGGAAACGATGCGCAAGTTGGAGAGCATCGAGGTCAAAGACGGAAAGATAACCATCAAATCCAGCGCGAAGGAGTGATTCGCGCTTTTCGGGCAGTGTGAGAAGTTATGGTCCTGATCAACGGCAAGCGCAATCGCGGCATGAGCCTGGGCTTGGGAATTTTTCTCGTCGCGTTGAGTTGTCACGCGAGTTTGCCGGTCCGGGCTGAGGAAAAGCCGATCGGAACCAAACCGCCGGAATGGCAGGCCGAGCATTGGTTGAACTCGGAACCCGTCAGCCTTCGGGATTTGCGCGGCAAGGTCGTGTTGGTGCGCTGGTGGACCGCTCCCGGTTGTCCGTATTGCAAAGCCACCGCGCCGGCGTTGAATGATTTTTACCGCCAATACCACAAGCGCGGGCTGGAAGTCATCGGCTTCTACCATCACAAATCGGACGGCCCGTTGCGCGTCGAGGACGTGAAGAAATACGCCGGGCAATTCGGCTTCAAGTTCCCGGTCGCCATTGATCCCGAATGGCGAACCCTCAAGCGCTGGTGGCTCGACACGGGCGACCGCGACTTCACGAGCGTCAGCTTCCTGATCGACCGCAGAGGGGTTATCCGCTTCGTGCATCCCGGGGGTCAATACGTGAAAGGGGAGAAGGCCTACGCGGAGTTGAAGGCGAAGATTGAAGGGTTGCTGGCGGAGAAGTGAAGCGGCACAAGTTATGCTAAAAATTTGTTCGTTCCGGCTCCTGTTTGAGGTGCGGAATGGACAAAATTGAGCGCGGCTATGCTCGTTCACGCATCCGACAGGGAGAATATATGAAGCCGTTTCGATTTATGGTTGGGCGAAACCGAGCGTTTATTAATCTGTCTGCCTTTACGCTGATTGAACTGTTGGTGGTCATCGCGGTCATTTCGATCCTGGCGGCGCTGTTGCTCCCGGCGTTCTCCAAAGCAAAACAGAGTGCTAGACGGATCCAATGTTTAAGCAACCAGCGGCAAATTGTTCTCAGCCTGAAGCTGGCGATGGATGAAGGTTCAAGCGGACGGTGGGACGGCGACGCACTCGCGCGGTGGCATACTGAGCTTGTGGGCCGGCCTGAGTTCGGCTGGATTTGTCCTGACGCGCCTTTCAATCAAGACCCATCAAAACCGAAGGAGGGAAGAGTTGATACGGCCTGGGTTGAACCACATTGGGAAGTGACGGGTGCCTGGATTGGTCCCGGCATGGAGTATCAGGTTGAGCCGAAGCTTCGTGCTGGCAGCTACACTCCCAATGATTGGTTGACGCTTGGCGCGGTTTTACAATGGGAGAGCGGATGGACCACGAATCTTTTCAGGGATGAGAGCCAAGTCGAGCGACCAGTTATGACGCCCGCCTTGGGGGATGGCGTTGAGTGGCAATCTCTTCCGCGAGCCACAGACTTGCCGGCGGAGGATCTTTATTGGGGCGTCACCGATGGTAATGTTTATACAGCAGAGGGTGGAAAATGGATGACGTTCTTCACGATCCCAAGACACGGGCACCGACCGAGTAGAGCACCGACATACTGGCCGACGAGCCAGCCGCTTCCCGGCGCGATCAACATTGGATTCTACGACGGACATGGCGAACTGTCGCCGCTGGAAAAGCTTTGGCAACTGTACTGGCATCGCAATTACGAACCGCCGCACAAGCGTCCCGGCTTGCCGTGAGCCTGCTCGAAGCACAGGGGAAATCACACCCGCAACCCGAACACCCGATTGCGCTCCTGAAGCACGTAGCGATCGGTCATGCCCGCGATGTAATCGCAAACCGCGCGGTGAAGCCCGATCTTTTTGATTCGTTTCCGCGACTGGGCGCCGACTTCGTCCGGATGCTCGAGGTAGTATTGGAACAGTTGTTCCATCATGCGGACGGCGCGCTGATTTGGTTCATAGACGACCGGATTGTAGTAAAGGTTCTTGTAGAGGTAATCCCGCAGTTCCAGATTCAGCTCGCCCCGCTCTGAACTGTATTGCACAAGGGTTTTGGACCGGCGTCGAACATCGTCCACGGAAGCGGCGCTGGAATCCAGAATGCGCTTTTCGGTCGTCTCGACCACATCGCGCACCTGGCCGTCGATCAGGCAGCGAATGATGAAGTAGCGGCGGCACTCCTCGGGCAATTCGCCACATTGCTTTTTCACCGTGCGCGCGGCCTGGTTCCAGAGGCGCACCTTGCGGGCCAACTCCTTCTCGGTGAGCAGGCCGGAGTCGAGTCCGTCGTCAAGGTCGTGGCTGTAGTAAGTGATTTCGTCGGCGAGGTTCGCGACCTGCGCTTCGAGCGAGGCGGATTTGGCCTGAAACCCCTTGCGCTTTCCGGGATGATCGTAGCTGGTAAAGTGCTTGGCCAGACCCTCGCGCACTTCCCAGGAAAGGTTCAATCCGGGGAAGCCGGGATATTTTTGCTCCAACTCCTCGACCACGCGCAGGCTCTGGCGGTTGTGCTCAAACCCGCCGTGATCTTTCATCAACTTGTCCAATACCATCTCGCCTTTGTGCCCGAACGGGGAGTGACCGAGGTCGTGCGCCAGCGCGATGGTCTCCGCCAGGTCTTCGTTAAGTTTGAGCGCGCGGGCGATGTTGCGGGCGATGGCGGCGACTTCCATCGTGTGCGTCAGCCGCGTGCGCAGATGGTCGCCAGTGCCGTTGAGGAAGACTTGCGTTTTGTATTCGAGCCGGCGAAACGCGCGCGAGTGAATGACGCGGTCGCGGTCGCGTTGATAATGTGTGCGCCAGTCGGGCGGCTCTTCGGGGTGTTCGCGTCCTCGGGTGTCGGCGCTGAACTGGGCGTAAGGCGCGAGGCTTTGGCGTTCGAGTTGCTCCAGTTCTTCGCGCGTCCGGGGCATGGTTCAAATTCGAAGTGCGGTATGCGGAACTCGGAATGGTCCTGATCGTGTCAATTCGCCAGCAATTCCTGCACGGACACGCCCTTCAACTCGAACAACCGCCGGATCGCGTCCTCGATCAAATTGTTCGGACAGGAAGCGCCGGCGGTAATGCCCACGGTGATTTTTCCGTCCGGCAGCCAGTCGCGCGTTTCGACTTCCTGCTGCTTGTGCAGATTGTAGTGGCTGATGAGTTTGTCAGAAACCATCTTCGCCGCGTTTTTGATGAAGTAGGTCGGCAATACCTTCTCGCCCATCTCGGCGAGATGCGATGTGTTGGAGGAGTTGTAGCCGCCCACGACGATGAGCAGGTTCATCGGTTCCTTGAGCATTTTTTCCAGTGCGTCCTGCCGGTCTTGTGTCGCGCCGCAAATCGTGTCGAAGAAACGGAAATGGTTCGGCAAATTCCCGCTGCCATGTTTCTTTTCCATCGCGGCTTTGATGCGGCGTTGGACTTCCTCGGTCTCGCCGCGCAGCATGGTCGTCTGGTTGGCGACGCCGACCGCCCGCAAATGAATATCCGGGTCAAAGCCGGGCGAGTACGCGCCTTTGAATATTTCCAGGAACTCCTGTTTGTTGCCGCCGTTCAGAATGTAGTCGCACACGTAATCCGTCTCAGCGAGGTCAAACACGACAAGGTAATGGCCGGCGCCGTAAGCGGTCGCCTGCGAAGTGGTCGCCTTGGTCTCTTCGTGCTTGGCCTTGCCGTGAATGATGCTGGTGACCGACTCCTTCGAGTATTGCCGGACGCGCTTCCAAACACTCATCACGTCGCCGCACGTTGTATCAACCATCATGCAGCCCTTTTCTTCCAGCTTCTTGCGGGTACCGACTTCCGTGCCGAAAGCGGGAATAATGACGACATCGTCCGCGCTCAAGCGGCTGATTTCTTCGTCGGTCGGCTTTGGGGATACGGTTCGGATGCCCATGTTGCGGATCTGGTCGTTCACCTCTGGGTTGTGAATGATTTCGCCGAGCAGATAGATAGGTTTGGGCAGCGGAAAAACTTTGCGGGCGGCGTAGGCCAGATCAATCGCGCGCTCGACGCCGTAACAAAAGCCGAATTCCTTCGCCAGCTTGATGGTCAGCCGTCCATCGGCGGAGAGAATCCCGCCGTGCGCGCGGATGCGGTCCACCAGTTCGCTGCGGTAATGAGCGACCACCTGCGCCTGCACCGCTTCCATCACGTCGGGCCGTCGCAGGTTAACTTTCTGAGGCGCGCTGGGCGCTTGCGTTGACATAACCGGGACAGCTTAACAGTGCGCGACGGCGCGTCTAGCCCGGATATTTGCAGACCGATTGAAGCCCAGACAGGGTTGTAGCCGCCGACGCAAGGAAGCGGAGTGTCGTGGCAGCCACGGTCAGATCCGCCTCCTCACGTCGGCGGCTACGAGTCCTGGCACCACCCAGTCCGGTCTGCAAGATTTCCGAAGACCCCTCACCACGTCCCTCTCCCCATCCGATGGGGAGAGGGTGGCCTTCAGGCGGGGTGAGGGGACTCTTTGCGTCACATCAGCTTGGTGGTGGTTGTCGAGTTGCGGCGGACAAAATGGTCCGATTCAATTCCGCTTTTCACGGAGCGCCACGTGATGATAAAGTCTGATCGAGGTCGGGCTGAACGCGATGAGCCAGTCATTAGAGCGATGCAGCGGAGTGGTCGGCGCGCGGCCCGATCCGTGTCTGGCGTTTACACTGGTCGAACTGCTGGTCGTCATCGCCATTATTGCGATGCTGGCAGCGCTGTTGTTGCCGGCCCTGTCCAAAGCCAGAGCCCAGGCGCAACGCGTCCAGTGCGTCAACAACCAGCGGCAACTGGCGCTGACGTGGCACATTTACGCCGGCGATTTCAACGACACGCTGGTGCCCAACGGCGGCAAACGTCCGGGTGACGCCGAGAGAGACACCACTTGGGTTCTCGGTTGGTTTCACGATTTCATCCCCGGCTTTACGAACCGGGCATATCTGCTGGATCCGAAATACGCCGCCTTCGCGCCCTATCTAAAGACGCCGGCGGCTTACAAATGCCCTTCGGACCTGGTGACCTATTTGCAGAGCAAAGGGAGGCCCGTGCCTCAAATACGGAGTTACTCGATGAACGGTTACCTCGGGCCGGTTGAATCCTTTTTCGTTTACATTTCATCGCGCTACCAGGTCGCCAGAAAGAGCGCCGACATTCCCGTCCCGGCGAGCATGTTTCTCTTTCAGGATGTAAACCCGCAGAATATTTGCACGCCGGCTTTTATTGTCAGAATGCCGGGAACTCGTTCGGATGGGTTCTTCCACTATCCGGCCACGCATCACAATCGCTCCGGCGTGATCGCGTTTGCCGACGGCCATGTGGAAACCCATCACTGGCGCGATCGCCGCACGTTTGTGACCGCGCCTCTGGGACAAAAGGTCGGGCACGATATTCCTTCGCCGGGGAATGTCGATTTGGCCTGGATCCGCGACCGCACGGCAGTCCGGAAGGACCCATAGCCTGGGAATGTGGAAGAGGCAAATTCAGGAAACCAGCCAGTTCAGAATGGACTTCTGCGCATGGAGACGGTTTTCCGCCTGGTCGAAAATGGTCGGCGCGTTCGCCTCGAAAGTATGCTCGTCGATTTCCTTGCCGCGATAAGCCGGCAGGCAATGCATGATCAGCGCATTCGGTTTCGCCAGGTTCACCAGCGCTTGATTGATCCGGTAGCCATTCAGGGCCTTGATGCGTTCAGCGCCTTCAGCCTCTTTGCCCATCGAGACCCAGACATCGGTATAGAGCAGGTCGGCGCCCGTGGCCGCCTTGCGCAAATCGTCTGTGACGACAATTTTGCCATTGGAACGATGCGACCTCCCGACTCGATCGATCCATTCTCTCGATGGTTGGTAACGCTCCGGGGCGGCAATCCGAAGTTCGAATTCGAGTTTCGCCGCCGCAAACATCCAGGAAATCGGCATGTTGCACGCGCCGTCTCCGATAAATGTTACGACCTTGCTCTGAATCGGCCCGCGCTTTTCCTGGAACGTAAAAATGTCTGACAACACCTGGCACGGATGCTCGTCGTCCGTGAGCGCGTTCACGGTCGGCACGCCGGAGTATTGGGCGAATTCCTCCACGTCACTCTGCGCGTAGGTGCGGATGACCGCGCCGTGAATCATCCGGCCCAGCACGCGGGCGGTGTCTTTGATTGGCTCGCCGCGGCCAATCTGAATATCGTTTGCGCTCAGAAACATCGCCTGGCCGCCCAGCTCGCGGATGCCAACCTCGAAGGAGACACGTGTCCGCGTGGATGACTTGTTGAAAATGAGCGCCCAGATCTGTCCGGCCAGCGGCAGTTTGCCATGACGATGACGCTTCTTTTTGAAGACGACTGCATCCGCCAGGATTCGCTCCATGTCCGACCGCGCCAGTTTTTCCAGAGACAGCAGATGTTTCATAACCCCCGAGCTTAGGCCAGTCTCGCCACAACCGAATCAATAATTTTAATCCCTTCCTCCGCTTCGCTCCGCCGCAGATTCAGCGCCGGCAGCAGGCGAATCACCGCGCTGCCGGACGGAATCGTCAGCAAACCCGCCTCATGGAGCCGGTTAACGAATTGGATCGAGGGTGCCCCGCCCTGGTTTGCGAACGCCGGAATATCCGGCGCGAGTTCGATGCCAAGCATCAGTCCGAGCCCGCGCACGGCTTTGATGACGCTCGGATATTTCTGCGACCAGGCCAGCAGTTTGGTCCTGAGGTGTTCGCCAACCGCGCGTGCGTTGTCGGCGAGGTCTTCGCGCCGGATGACTTCGAGCACGCGCAACGCGACGGCACAGGCGAGGGGCGTGCCGCCAAAAGTGCTCGCGTGGGTGCCGGGTCCGAGCAAATCCGCATACGGCGCGCGCACCCAAAACGCGCCGATCGGAAAACCGCCGCCCAGGGATTTCGCCATCGACACACCGTCCGGCAGAAAACATTCCGCGTCCCGCGTTCCGCGTTCCGCGTTTTCCAATATTCGTTGGAAGCTTTGAAAACGTCCCGTGCGAAAATATCCGTCCTGCACGCCATCGAGGAACAGCAAGAGCTTCTTCTCGTCGCACAACTGGCGCAAGCCAAGGAGATACTCCGGCCTGGCCGCAGTGATTCCGCCTTCACCCTGGATGCCTTCGATGAGCACCGCAACGGTCGCGGGCGAAATCGCGGCACGCACGGCGTCGAGGTCGTTGTAAGGCACGTGGCGGAAGCCGGGCACAGCCGGTTCAAAGCCCTTCCTCCACTTTTCCTGGCCCGTCGCGGCGATGCCCGCCAGCGTTCGGCCGTGAAACGAATTCAGCGCCGTGATGATTTCGTAGCGGCCTTCGCCGTGGCCAAACTTGCGCGCCAGCTTGAACAATCCCTCATTGGCTTCCGCGCCGCTGTTGCAGAAAAACACTTTGCCGGGCGCGAGCAGGTTGACCAGCGCTTCAGCCAGGCGTCCCTGCGGTTCTGTGTAATAAAGGTTCGAGACGTGGACGAGTTTTCCGGACTGTTCGACCAGCGCTTTGGTGATCTCCGGATGCGCGTGGCCGAGACAACAGACCGCGATGCCCGCGCCGAGGTCGAGATAACGCCGCCCCGCCACATCGTAGAGATAACTGCCCGAGCCGTGGGTCAAGGCGAGCTCAAACCGCGCGTAACTGGGAACGACATGCTTGTGGAACAACGCCTGAATCGCGGCCATGTCGTTGCGGACGATGGCAGGAGGCGGAGGAACGATTTCTTTCATGGTTTCAAAACATCGAACATCGAACGCTGAACATCGAACGCTGAACATCGAACAAAGCAGCCGGGCACAACTCGCTCCGTTCCACGTTGGATGTTCGCTGTTGGATGTTGGCGGTTCATCGCTGGTTCACAGCACGACCTCTGTCCCGACGCCTGCGTCGGTGAAAATCTCCAGCAAAGTGGAATGGTCCACCCGGCCGTCCACAAACGACACCTTGTCCACGCCGGCCTTGAGCGCAGCCACCGCGCTGTCCACCTTCGGAATCATGCCTTTGTCTATAACACCGGCCTGTTTGAGTCCATCCACTTCACCAATTTGCAGGTGCGAAATCACGCTCTGCGGGTCTTTGGGGTCGCGCAGCAAGCCGGGCACGTCACTCATGAACACCAGCCGCTTCGCCTTTAACGCGATGGCCGCTTGCGCCGCGGCGAGGTCGGCATTGCAGTTGTAAACTTTGCCGTCCTCGCCGAGGGCCGTGGGGCTGATGATCGGTGTGATGCTGCGGCGAATGCACTCGCGTAACGGTTCGGTGTTCACCGCCGCCACCTCGCCGACAAAACCGATGTCGAGGTCTTCGCCGGACGGCCCTGGGAGGAACAGCTTTCGGCAGGTAAATATCTCCGTGCCGGAAAACCCGCGCGCCTTGCCGCCGAGCGCGTTGATGGTTTTGACGATCTGCGGATTGATCTCGTTCGACAACACCCGCTCGACCACGTTCACGGTGGCTTCGTCGGTGACGCGCATGCCCTGGATAAAATCGGCTTTGAGTCCGGCGGCATCCATCGCGCGGGTGATGGCTTTGCCGCCGCCGTGGACGACGACCGGGTTGATGCCGACGGCTTCGAGGAACACGACGTCGCGTGCCACAGCATCGCGCACGTCCGGGTCGGGCGAATCCATGAAACTGCCGCCGTATTTGACGACGAACGTCTGGCTGCGGAAACGCTGAATGTACGGCAACGCTTCGAGCAGCACGTCGGCTTTGGAAATGAGATCGCGCATCGATTACGATTTACGATTTACGATTTGTTTTCGAGTCGCGGCGCTCGTTGGTTTTTCTGCGACGATGAACAGGAGCGGGCTTGCCAACTTGTATGGCTGACCGTCGTGCGAGCCATACAAATTCGTGATGGCCAGGCCCACTTGCTCCAACAGGCGGCGTATTTCTCCGACAGTATAGACCCAATGCCACCACTTTCGCACCTCGGTTCTGCCGTTGCGCACGAAGGTCGCTGCCGTCTCCAGACAACTGAGGTCGGAATCCTCGAACCAGTTGGTGCGGGTGGTCACAGCTTTATTCTGGTGGCGCGCACTCACGAGACAGTCAGCTTTGGAGATGAGGTCGTGCATGTGAAGTCAAAGTTTTTCAGAAAACACTGAAATTCATCCTGAATATGCAGGCATAAGTCTAACCTCCGAGCGACGCCGGGTCGCTCACGTCGCCTTTGTTGAACTCCACGTAGGCTTCGGTCAGGTCAGTCGCGTAAATCACGGAACTGGCCTGGCCGAGGTTCAGATCGATGTGCAAGTCGAATTCCTTTGCCGCGACGGCAGCGCAGAGTTGCTTGAAAGTGGCTTTCGTCGGTTGGCCGTGCTTGAGGCTCCAGAGAATCTTCCGGTTTCCGGGCGCGCTGTAGCCGATGTCCACTTTTTCTTCGACGACTTTGGCGGACGAATAGCCGAGCGCGTCAATGATGCGGCCCCAGTTGGGATCGCCGCCGTTCCAACTGGTCTTCACGAGCGCGCTGTTCGCCACGGCCCGCGCCGCGGCGTCGGCTTCGGCGAAATTTCGCGCGCCGTGGACGCGCACGGTGACAAAGCGCGACACCCCTTCGCCGTCGCGCACAATCATCTTCGCCAGTTCGAGGCAGACGTGGTTGAGAACGGATTGGAACATCGCCAACGGCCGTAGCCGCCGAGGTAACGAGGCGGAAAGACTTGTGGATTTGGTCCGCCTCCTCGCGTCGGCGGCTACGATGTGCGGATCCCCCGCCAAACCGTTCGCCAGCACGAGCACCGTGTCGTTCGTGCTCATGTCGCCGTCCACGGTGATGCGGTTGAAACTGTTCGCGACGGCCTCCTGCAACGCGGCCTGAAGCGCCTTGGCTTCGAGGGCGGCGTCCGTGGTGATGAAGCAGAGCATGGTCGCGTACAGTGCTTGCGCACGGGGGCTGTTTGCAGCGGGGTGAGGAATGGCCGGTGGCCGCACGCCAGTGCCGCTCATGCCTGGCTGAATCATCCCGGCCCCTTTGCAAATGCCGCCGATGCGGACCGTCTTTCCGTTCAGTCTGAACTCAACCGCGATTTGCTTCGGCAGCGTGTCGCTGGTCATGATGGCTTCGAGCGCGTGATTGGCACATTCGGCAGCGTTGTCGAGCAGCCTGACCGCGTCGAGGATGCCCGCTTTCACGTTCTCCATCGGCAACATCACGCCGATGCGCCCGGTCGAGCCGACCAGGACTTGTTCTGTCCTGATGTAGCGTCGCGTGTCCCCACGCGAATTCGTCGGCTGCGGACAGCCGACTCTACAGCGGTTCAATGCTTCGGCCGTGACACGCGCCATTTCTATCGCGTCCTTCAAGCCCTGCCTGCCAGTGCAGGCATTGGCGTTGCCCGAATTCACTACGATGGCCTGGGCAACGCCCTTTTTCACGCGCTCGAGGCAGACTTTCACCGGCGCGGCGCAAATCTGGTTCGTCGTGAACATGCCGGCGACCGTCGCCGGGACTTCCGAAACGATGAGCGCGAGGTCGCGTTTCCTGCCTTTCGCCGAGCCTTTTCCGGTGCCGAGGCGTTTGATGTTGCAGAAGACCCCGGAGGCAAGGAAGCCTTTCGGAGCGACGATGGATCCGGGAACCGTTCTGAACTTTGCCTTCATTAAATTGGTTTTGTCCGCGAATGACGCGAATAGACGCGAAGGAGGACTTGAATGGACAGGCGTTCCCTTGCACCCGGACCAGGCGTCTGTTGCCGGAGAACAAAGAAAGAAAGCTTCATGATATTCGCGCTGATTCGCGTAATTCGGAAATCCCTTGGTCAAAGCAGCCCCGCCGTTTCGGGGAAGCCGGACATGATATTGAAGCTTTGGACGGCCTGGCCGCTGGCGCCCTTGACGATGTTGTCCAGCGCGCTCATGACGATGAGCCGGCCGGTGCGGGGGTCGAGCCGCCACGCGATCTCAATCACGTTCGCGCCGATGACATTCTTGATGTCGGGCAGCGATTTGCCGTCGAGCAGGCGGATAAACGGTTCATTGCCGAAGGCGGAGTGATAGCAGATCGAGATTTTTTCGGCGACCGCGTCCATCGTGGCCGCGTTTGATAAACCAGAGACAGGCGAGACGCCTGTCCTGCTTTGGAAATGTTCAGCCGGCGCGAGGTAAATCGTGGTGAGAATCCCTCGACTTACCGGAATCAAGTGCGGTGTGAACTGGATGGTTACCGGCGTTTGCGCGGCGAGCGAAAGTTCCTGTTCGATTTCCGACAAATGCCGGTGCTTCGGGATGCCATAAGGACGCGCGCTTTCGTTGCATTCCACGAACAGATAGTCTTGTTCCAGCTTTCTGCCCGCGCCGCTGACGCCGCTGATCGAGTCGGCGATGATGCCGGTCGGCCGGATCAAGCCCTCGCGCAGCAAGGGAATCGTCGGCAGCAAAATGCTCGTCGGATAACAGCCGGGTGACGCGACGAGCGGCGCGTTCTTGATTTGCGCGCGATAGATTTCCGGGAGACCGTAAACCGATTTCTTGAGCAAGTCGGGCGCGGGATGGTCGTGCGCGTAGAACTCTTTGTAAGCCGCCGGGTTCTTCACGCGGAAATCGGCGCTTAGATCGATGACCTGGCAACCGAGTTGGAGGAGGGGAATGGCGTATTCCGCGGCGACACCGTGGGGCAGGGCGAGGAAGACCGCCTCGGCCTGCTTGGCGAGCAACTCGGCGTTTGGCTCAGAGAAGCGGAGCGTCCTGGCGCGCGGAAGATGCGCGAACTTTCGGAAGGCCTGCGCGATGGTTTGGCCAGCGTATTGGCGCGAGGTGACGGCGGTGAGTTCGGCGTGCGGGTGGTTGAGGAGCAGGCGCACCAGTTCTTCGCCGGAGTAGCCGGAGGCACCTACGATAGCGGCTCTTTTGTTCATGGCATTTGTCCGATGTCAGTCGTCAGTGGACCGTTGTTGTGCGGCAACATCGGACATCTTGCAACTGACAACTGACAACCCACAACTGACCAAAACAAAAACCCCGCGGGCCATCGCCAGCGGGGCTTGCAAATCTGGACTCGTTTTAGCGTTTGCTGTATTGGAAACGTTTGCGAGCGCCCGGCTGGCCGTACTTCTTGCGCTCGCGCATGCGCGGATCGCGCGTCAGCAGGCCGTTGGACTTGAGCGCCGGACGCAGTTTGGCGTCGGCGGCGAGCAGCGCCCGCGCGATGCCGTGCCGCACCGCGCCAGCCTGGCCGGAGGGACCGCCGCCGCTGACACTGACGCGCGCGTCGAATTTTGCCGCAGTCTCGGTCACGGTCAACGGCTGCAGCGCGAACATGCGCAGGTTTTCGATCGGGAAATAGTTCTCGAACGCACGGTTGTTCACAGTGATCTTGCCGGAGCCGGCCGCCAATCGGACACGCGCGACCGCGGTCTTGCGCCGGCCGGTGCCGAGGAATTCCTGAGCTTTCGTTTCTGCCATGACTGGACGTTGAATCGTTAAAAAGGTTGAATCGTTGAACCGGATTATGAACCGGATTAATTGGCGGCCACGAGCACGGCGGGTTTCTGGGCCGCGTGCGGGTGGTGGCTGCCTTTATAGACCAGCCCGAGTAAGACATGAAAAGCTTCTCGGTCTCCTTCTTGCCGGTCAGGACGACCTTTTCCGCGTTAATGACGACGACGAAATCGCCGGCATCGAGGTGCGGCGTGAAGACCGGCTTGTTTTTTCCGCGCAGAATATCGGCGACCTGCGCCGCCAGTCGTCCCAGAACGGCGCCGTCGGCATCAACGACGTGCCACTTACGATCGTTCAAATTCACTTTCGGCAAATATGTTTTCATCAGGTCCGAAATCAAAGAGGGGTCAACCTAGCAAACAGACCGCGCAAGTCAACAGTCAAAAAGTGATTTGAGCTCGGTGGGGCGCATCTTTGACACTACTCACCATAAGTGAGCCGGAAATATTTCCCTCTCCCCACGACGAAGGAGTGGGGAGGGTCAGGGAGAGGGGAAATCCGATGGATCACAATAGCTCTGTTGTTACAGCCCCTCTCCCCGTCCCTCTCCCCGCTCGTCCCTCGCGGGGAGAGGGAGAGCAGCCGTGCAATAGTGGTAGTGTCAACGGGCGGGGTTCTTAAGGCTTCCTGGCACTAGCGTGAGTCGTAGCCTCGGCGAGCTTTTTCTCCAACTCCGCCACGCGACGGAGCAGTTCAGGCAACTGTTGGGCGGCGAGGATTTGGCGTTTCATTTGACGGTCTGGCTGGGCGGGATAGCCAAACCATTTTTCGCCGTCTGGAATGTCGTGCATCACGCCGGACTGGGCGGCGATGGTGACCTTGTTGCCGATCTTCAGGTGGCCGGCCAGACCGACCTGGCCGGCCAGCGTGACGAAATTGCCGAGCTTGGTGCTGCCCGCAATGCCGGACTGCGCGACGAGGAGGCAGTGTTCGCCGATGGCGACGTTGTGGGCGATTTGGACGAGGTTATCGATCTTCGTGCCCCGGCCAATCGAAGTCGAGCCGAGCGCGCCGCGGTCAATCGTGACGTTGGCGCCGATCTCCACGTCGTCGTGAATGATGAGGCAACCGATTTGCGGCACCTTCCGATGCGCGCCGGAGTCGAGCACGTAGCCGAAACCGTCCGAGCCGATGACGGCGCCGGCGTGGATGCGGACGCGCTGGCCGACCTGCGTGCTGGGATAAAGCACGACGTTCGGGAAAAGGTGAGTGTCTGCGCCAAGAACGCAATTTGCCCCGACATGATTGCCGCCGTGCAGCACACAGCGCGCCTCGATGCGCGTCTGTTCGCCAACGACACAGTGCGGTCCGATATGCGCCGCCGGGTCGATCTGCGCGGACGGGGCCACAACGGCGCTGGGATGAACGCCGGGAGCGAAAGTTGGTTCTGGAAAAAACAGCGGCAGCACCTTCGCGAACGCGATGCGCGCGTTCGGCACGCGGATGATCGTTTTCTTTGTGGAGCTGAACTGTCCATCCACCATGATGGCAGCGGCGGCGCTTTGCTCGGCGCGATTGAAGTAGGTCTGGTTCTCCGCGAACGTCAGATCGCCGGCCCTGGCCTTGTCGGCCGGGGCGAAGCCGGTGAGCGTCATCGAGCCCTCGCCCAACACTTCACCATCGATTTGTTTGGCGATTTCGGCGGCGGTCAGAGGCATTGCAATTTCGATTTGCGATTTGCGATTGCCGATTTAGAGAGACAGTCGCGTTCGGCAGCAGCGGCGCACCGATCAGAATCCCCGTTCGGTGATGATCTTGTTCTTCTTCCCCAGCACGATCACGCGCGGTTTCCAGCGCGTCGCTTTCGCGCTGTCCACTTCCGTGAACGCCATGATGGTCAGCCGGTCGCCGATTTTGCCCAGGTGCGCCACGGCGCCGTTGAGTTCGATGGCGCCCGAGCCGCGCTCGCCCTTGATGGCGTAAGTCTCAAAGCGTTCGCCGTTGGCGAGATTGCTGCACAAAATTCGTTCGTGCGGCAGCAGCCCGGCCTTTTCCATCAGATCCTCCGCGATGGTGAGGCTGCCTTCGTAATCGGGACTCGCGCCGGTCACCTGCGCCCGGTGAATTTTCGATTTCAACAAATGAACCAGCATACTCTAGTTCGTTAAAATCGTTAAAGGGTTAAAGCGTTACAAAGGGAGCGTGTTTACCATTCGTGCCGGTTTTAACCATTCAACGTTTCAACGATGTAACGTAACGTTTGCGCCAAGTCGCCCGTTGACTTGAAAAACGGCGGCCACTATAAAGATCGCGTCGCCTAATTCAATATCTACTTTAACACAAAAGCCAAAAACACCACGAATCACAACCTACTCGCCAGTGTCCTGAGCGGTGGCGGCGGTGCGGCTGCACCGCCGTGCGCCGCGGCAGCGGCGCGCCCACCGGATACAACTCAGGACACTGCCCCCAACTTAGCCTGCACACATTATGAGCAGAAAAATTCGCTACGGCATGGTCGGCGGCGGTCGGGGCGCATTCATCGGCGCCGTGCATCGCATCGCGGCGGCCATGGACCAACAGATCGAACTCGTCTGCGGCGCGTTTTCATCGGACCCGGAACGTTCGCGCGCGTCGGGCGCGGACCTCCTCCTTGAGCCGGAACGCTGCTACGGCACCTTTGAGGAAATGATCAAGAGCGAGGCCTGGCTGCCCGAAGGCGAGCGCATGGATTTCATCGCCATCGTGACCCCCAACCACATGCACTTCCCGCCCGCGAAGATGGCGCTCGAACAGGGTTTTCATGTGCTCAGTGACAAACCCGCCACCTTCAATCTGGCCCAGGCCAAAAAGCTCGCGGAGCTGGTGAAGAAAAGCGGCCTGCTCTACGGCCTGACTCATAATTACACCGGTTACCCGCTCGTGAAGGAAGCGCGCGACATGATCCGAGCGGGCAAGCTCGGCAAAATTCGCAAAGTCGTCGTCGAGTATCCTCAGGGCTGGCTGGCCACGCGCATCGAAGCCACCGGACAGAAACAGGCCGGTTGGCGCACCGACCCCAAGCGCAGCGGCGCGGCCGGCAGCATCGGCGACATTGGCACACACGCCGAGAATTTGGCCGAATACATCACCGGCCTGCAGATTGAAGAATTGGCAGCCGATATCACCAGCTTCGTGAAG
>QHNT01000264.1 GCA_003218515.1 Verrucomicrobiota bacterium
AGCCGCGGAGGAAACGGCGTCGGGCGGCAAAATTGAAACGGAGAGGATGGTGCAACAGACGAATCGCCACCGCCCTGCCTTGCGTGTCCGTCGCCAGCCAGATGCTGGCCATGCCGCCGCTGTTGATCAACTCCTGCAAAAAGTAAGGGCCGAACTGGCCGGGGCGGCGCAGTTCGGCATCGTGGGCTCCTGAACGTCCGAATAACGGCATCTTAAATTGCTGCTGCTCTTTAACACGGCAGCCAACCCCGTGCCATGACTTTTTCATTGGAGAAACGAATTCCGGACTTGGCCGGAACGTGCGTGAAGATTAAGTTTGGCCGATGCGTCCGGTTCGCGCGCTGCTGATTTACACTGGAATTGTATTTTTTGGAGGCGCGCTGCTGGCACCGTGGTTGTACTGGACTGTTCAATCGCTTGCCGCTCATCTTCCCGCGCTTCAAGGGCTGGCGAATAATCCGTTTCACCGCTATGTCAACCGCTCCTTGTTGGCACTGGCTTTGATCGGACTGTGGCCGCTGCTCCGCGGCCTTGGCGTGCGCGCCTGGCCGGACGTGGGACTGGTGAAGCCGGCCGGCCAATGGCGCAAGCTGGCCGGCGGTTTCGCGTTTGGCTTTGCGTCGCTGGCCTGCCTCGCCGGGGTTGCTTTGGCGGTTGGCGCGCGCGGGGTGAACACGGACCTTTCAGCCGGTCGTTTGATCGTAAAAGTTTCAAGCGCGGCGCTGACGGCGGCGGTCGTGGCTGTGCTGGAGGAAATTTTATTTCGCGGCGCGATATTCGGCGCCTTGCGGAAAACGTGTCGCTGGCCAACCGCGCTGGTGATCAGCAGCGCGATTTACGCCCTCGTTCATTTTTTGGGCAAGCCGCAGTCGCCCGCTGAAATGAACTGGGCTTCGGGTCTAGAGCTGCTGCCAACGATGCTGCGCGGCTTTGTGGATTTCGGACAGGTTGTGCCCGGTTTTTTCAACCTGACGCTGGCGGGCGCGCTCCTGGCGCTGGGATACCAGCGCACAGGCAACCTTTTCTTTTCCATCGGACTGCATGCGGGGTGGATTTTCTGGCTGAGATCGTACGGCCTGCTCACGCGCGAGGCAGCGGGCGCCAACGCATCGTTTTGGGGCACGAGCCGGTTGATCGACGGCTGGCTGGCGCTGGTTGTTCTTTCGCTCGCTCTGTGGCTGCTCTCAAGACGGCTGCCGCGCGCGGAAAACGCCGACGCACCCTCCACCAGGTGAGCTCGTTTGTCTTGAAAACCGGACTGAAAAGCTGGCTTGATGCCGGACTGGGGTTTTTCTATCCTCGCGTTTGTCAACTCTGTTATTCCGAATCTACGACGGCGTCCGAAGGCTACGTCGGGGCGCATTGCTGGCAAAGCGTGCGCTTTATCAAGCCGCCGTTCTGTGAGTGTTGTGGCCTGCCGTATGAAGGCGAGATTACGACACGGTTTGAATGCGGCAATTGCCGGCAAATGGAACTTCGTTTCCAATCCGCGCGGGCTGCGGTCGTCGCCGGCAAGCTGGTGCTCGATGTCATTCATCGCTACAAATACCAGCGGGCGCTCTGGTTTGAACCGTTTCTGGCCGATTTGCTGGTCCGCGCAGCCCGTCCGCGATTGGCCGCGGAACACTGGGACTTGATCGTGCCTGTGCCGCTGCATCCTCTGAAAAAGCGCGAACGCGAGTTCAATCAGGCGGAGCGGCTCGCCGCCCGTCTTGGCGCCGCCACTGGGATTCCAGTGGACACCGGCGTGCTGCGTCGCGTCGCGCCCACCCGCACGCAGACGTTGCTGACACGCGACCAGCGCGCGGACAACGTGCGCCACGCGTTCGCCGTCCGGCGCGGTTGCCAACTTGACAGCGAGCGCATTATCATAGTGGACGACGTGTTGACGACCGGCGCGACGACCAGCGCCTGCGCCCGCGCTTTGCAAACGGCGGGCGCGGGAGAAGTCTGCGTCTGGACAGTCGCTCGCGGATTGTAATTTATGAAAATTTTATTCGAGTTGAGCAGAGCAGGAACACCGGGCGCGCGTCCGGTGCATTGCGCTCAACTCCTGAACTTCAACTCTCAACCCCGTTCTTGAGACATGTCCACCACCAGTTTCAGCAAAAAGACTCTTGGCCTGGAAACCGGCGAACCCGCCGTGACCCCGCCACCGGCCGGCTCCGAAACCACTTTCGCCAAAAAACCGAAGCTCGGTTCGACCAAGTCGAAGAAACGCGACATCCCGGAAGGCTTGTGGATGAAGTGTCCGAAATGCTCCACGATGATTTTCGACAAGGAGCTGGACGACAACCTCAAGGTCTGCACCAAGTGCGGCCATCATTTCCCCATCGGCGCCCGCGAACGCATCAACGCCCTCGTCGAAACCTGTTCTTTCGAGGAGATGGACGCGCAGATGACGAGCGTTGACGCGTTGAGGTTCACCGGCGTGGCGGCCTACACCGACAAATTGCAGGAGTATCAAAAGACCACCAAACTCAAGGACGCCGTGGTCACCGGCATCGGCAAGATCGACGGGCATCGCCTGGCGCTCGGTGTCATGGACTTCGATTTCCTGGGCGGTTCAATGGGTTCGGTGGTTGGGGAAAAGTTGACGCGCCTGATCGAGGCCGCGACGGAAAAAGCGTTGCCGCTCATCATCATTTCCACCAGCGGCGGCGCGCGGATGTATGAAGGCATGTTCAGCCTGATGCAAATGGCCAAGACCTGCGGCGCGCTGGCTTACCACGCGAAACAAAAGCTGCCGTACATCAGCGTCCTGACCAATCCCACCTATGCCGGTGTGATGGCCAGCTTCGCGAGCGTGGGCGATCTGGTCCTGGCCGAGCCGGGCGCCATGATCGGCTTCGCCGGCCCGCGCGTCATCAAGGACACGACGCAGGCCGAACTGCCGTCCGGTTTTCAAACCGCGGAATTCCTCATGGAGCATGGCCTCATTGACGCCATCGTGCCGCGCAAGGAAATGAAGGAACGCTTCGGTTATTACCTCGAATTCCTGATCGAGCGGTTGAAAAAAGCGGCGGCATTGGGTTGAGGCAAAGCGACGCGGGCGGATTCAACGCGCGAAAAGGCCGCCTGGAAAAGTGTCAGGTTTTTTGGTCAGCACATTCACAATATCATTGTCCTCATTCCGAGAAGCGCAAGCGCCAACAAAATCGACGATGCCACCAGGAGCAGTACGGGCCATGTGTACTCTTCTGTCTTTTTTCGTTTCTCAAGAAAGAATGAAATCGCCCCAAGCGGAAATGAAGCGACCCAGACCGCGAGGAATAGGCACCCTACGAGGTAACCAAGCCTGTGGAGGTTGGTGGCTTGTTCCAGTATCTCGCTCACAACAAGAGCGACTCCCATAGCAATGAGCAGCCACTTGCAGGATTTGGTGAGTGCTGCCGCCATGCCGCTTGACTTTACGGATTCCCCGCTCACTTGTCGAGCAGCGGATCAGCCCAGAATTACCTTCGGGTGCACCGGTGACGCAGGTTCTACTTCGTTGGTTTTCTTTCGCCGCTGCGCGGCTCTGAATGTTTACAACAATGCTCATACCCACGGCTGAAGCCGTGGGCTACCTTCCGTCGCTGCTCCGCAGCTCATTGCATCCGATTTGAAGAACTGATTCGCGTCCATTCGCGTGATTCGCGGACAAAAAAACGAAAAGGTGGAGCTTGTCCCCCGCCGGTTGATTTGTTAAACATCGCGTCACTCACATGAACTCCAACCCTTTTCCACTGCTGGCTCTCCTCGCTTTAATTTCCACATCGCCGCGCGTTTTCCCGGCGCAAACGTTGCCCGCTTCCGATCAGCGCGCCGGCGCGGTGAAGGATTTGAACACGCCGCGCACGTTTCCGAAAATCGAGTCGAGAACCGAATGGCAAGCGCGGGCCAAAGAGATACGCGAAAACACCCTCGTCAGTTGCGGGTTGTGGCCGCTGCCGGAGAGGACGCCGTTGGACGCGCACGTTTTCGGCAAGGTCGAGCGCGACGGTTACAGCGTCGAGAAGGTCTATTTCCAGACGTATCCCGGCTTTTATCTGGCGGGCAATTTGTATCGGCCGCTCGACAAGGGCAACGGGCCGTTCCCGGCGATCCTGAACCCGCACGGGCATTGGGCCAACGGGCGGATGGCGGACACGGACGAAGGAAGCATCGCCGCGCGGTGCATCAATTTCGCCAAGCAGGGGATGATCGCGTTTTCCTACGACATGGTCGGCTACAACGACACCGGATTCCCCGATTGGCCGCCGGGCGAGGAGTTTTACAAACGGCACCGGCGCTTCGCCACGAACGAGGTGAACCTGCTCTGGAACATCAGCCTGATGGGACTGCAGACCTGGAACAGCATCCGGGCGCTGGATTTTCTGGAGTCGCTGGCGGGGGCGGACAAGTCGCGGCTGGCCTGCACGGGCGCATCGGGCGGCGGCACGCAGACGTTCATCCTCGGCGCGGTGGACGACCGGCCGGCGGCGCAGGCGCCGATCGTGATGGTGTCGCACTCAATGCAGGGCGGTTGCTCGTGCGAGAATGCGCCCGGATTGCGCGTCGATTATTCGAATATGGAAATCGCCGCCGTGCCCGCGCCGCGTCCGCAGATTCTCGTCGCCGCCACGGGTGACTGGACGAAGATGACATTGACGGTCGAAGGGCCGGCGGTGGGGGGCATCTATACCTTGCTCAACGCGGCGGACCGGCTGCGCTACGTGCGGTTTGATTTCAATCACAACTACAATCAGACCAGTCGCGAGGCGGTTTACGAGTGGTTCGGCAAATGGCTGTTGAAATTGCGCGACGCGTCGTCGCTGAAGGAAGCGGCTTACACGAAAGAGCCGGACGCCGAGTTGCGCGTGTGGCCGGACGCAAAGCTGCCTGCCGGCGCGTTGCCCGAGAAAGAGTTCATTCATTCGTTGATTCAACGGGACCGGGCGCAGTTGGACGCGTTGAGGCCGCGCGACCGAGAGTCGCTGGACAGATTCAAGAAGGTGATGGAGCCGGCGTGGCGGCACACGTTGCAGATCCATTTTCCCGAGGGCAATCTGCTGGTGGAGGCGGGCGAAGTGAGCAAAGTCGGCAACTACACGGTGTCGCATCTGGCGATCGGCCGCGCGGGCAAAGGCGATCGGTTGCCGGTGTTGATGATTTCGCCGAAACGGGACGTGCTGCGAAACCTTGTGGTGCTGGCGCATCCGGATGGCAAGTCGGCGTGGCTCGACCAGGGTGGCGCGCCAGCCGGACTGGCGAAGAAGATATTGGACCGGGGCAGTTCGGTCGTTCTATTCGACGCCTTTCGAACCGGTAGGCTGGCAAGTGGTGATGCGGCCGCAGGGCGGAAGCGGTTTGACTTGTTCTTCACCGCTTACAATCGAACGGACTTGCAGGAGCGGGTGCAGGATTGCGTCACGGTGTGCGCGTTCGCGCAGAGGCACACGAAGGGCCGACGAATCGCTCTTTGCGGAACGGGGCGTGCTGGATTATGGGCGTTGCTCGCCGCGCCGGCGGCGGACGTGGTGGCGGCGGACTGTGATTCGCTCGATTTGAGCGGCGATGAGGCGCTTTTGAACGACGATCTGTTTGCGCCGGGGCTGCGGAAAATGGGCGCGTTCGCCGGGGCCGCCGCGCTGGCAACGCCGCACCCGCTATTGTTGCACAACACCGGGAGAAACTTTGCGACCGGTTTGTTGCGTGATGCTTATGCCGCAGGCAGGGCGGAGAAAATGTTTCGCGAGGAACAAAGGCAGTTGTCCGATGACAAGCTGGCGGAGTGGCTGGCGAAATAGGGGGTGCCAGGCGCGGCGCGAGCGCGGAAAAAGGAGCGCGGAAAATGTGAAGAAAAACCGTTGACAGCCCCTTGGGTGTCAAATAATTTCATTCAGTCGTTGGACCGTGAAAAACTAGAAAACCATTGGCCCCTGCAATTTTGAAAAGAAGAGGACGGGCTAATGGAGGTTTGTCGTTTTTTGCGGGGGTCAGGATTAAATTATCCGGCTATCGCCCATGTAGCTCAGTCGGCAGAGCACGTCCTTGGTAAGGACGAGGTCATCAGTTCAACCCTGATCATGGGCTCCAGTTCGGGCTTTAACAAAAACTAGAACCAACAACCGCAGGAAATCGCATGGCAAAAGAAGCGTTTCAAAGAACCAAACCCCATGTCAACGTCGGTACGATCGGCCACGTTGACCACGGCAAGTCCACGCTGACGGCGGCCATCGTGCAAGTGCAGGCCGGCAAGAAGCTGGCCAAGGCCATTTCGTATGCGGAAATCACCAAAGGTGGCACGGTTCGTGACGCTACCAAGACAGTCACCATTGCGGTTTCTCACGTTGAATACGAAACCGCCACGCGCCACTACGCGCACGTGGACTGTCCCGGGCACGCCGACTACGTGAAGAACATGATCACTGGCGCCGCGCAGATGGACGGCGCAATTCTGGTGGTCAGCGCCGCAGACGGCCCAATGCCTCAGACGCGCGAGCACATTTTGTTGGCCCGTCAGGTGGGCGTACCCGCGATCGTCGTTTTCTTGAATAAGGTCGATCTCGCTGACGCGGACTTGCTGGATCTGGTGGACATGGAAATCCGCGACTTGCTGACCAAGTATGGATTCCCTGGCGACAAGGCGCCGATCATCCGCGGCAGCGCAACCGCCGCCCTGGCCGGAAAGCCTGAAGGGGCCAAGGCGATTCAGGAGCTGATGGATGCCATTGACAGCTTCATCCCGCTCCCGACGCGCGAGGTGGACAAGCCGTTCCTGATGTGCATCGAAGACGTGTTCAATATTGAGGGCCGAGGCACGGTGGTGACCGGTCGCGTGGAGCGCGGTCTGCTTAAAAAGATGGAGGAGGTTGAAATCGTCGGATTGCGTGACACGCGCAAGACGGTGGCCACGGACATCGAAATGTTTCGCAAGCTGCTCGACAGCGCCACGGCGGGCGACAACGTGGGTGTGCTGTTGCGCGGCATCAAGAAAGAGGAAGTCGAGCGCGGCATGGTGCTGGCGAAACCAGGCACCATCACTCCGCACACCAGGTTCAAGGCGGAAGTTTACGTGTTGTCGAAGGAGGAGGGTGGCCGGCATACACCGTTCTTCAGCAATTACCGCCCTCAATTTTATTTCCGCACAACGGACGTGACCGGCACCGTGAAGCTGGCGCAGGGCGTGGAAATGGTGATGCCTGGCGATAATGTTTCAGTGGACATTGACCTGATCGCACCGGTGGCGATGGAAAAAAGCCAGCGGTTTGCGATTCGCGAGGGCGGTCGAACCATCGGCGCGGGGCGCGTCAGCGAAGTCGTTGCTTGAATTGAACGCAAAGGAATCGAGGAGCGCGGGGGTGACCTCGCCTCCGCTTTTTCTTCTGGTAATAAATCGAAAAATTATGCGGCAGTGCGCTAGGGCGGTAGCTCAATTGGTAGAGTAGCGGTCTCCAAAACCGTCGGTTGGGGGTTCGAGTCCCTCCCGCCCTGCCACGATAATCCGGAGGGGTGGCAGAGTGGTCTATCGCGACGGTCTTGAAAACCGTTATGGCTTAACCGCCATCGGGGGTTCGAATCCCTCCCCCTCCGCCAACGCGGAAACCTGGAAAGAAACGGTGGACTCGTACGTCAAACTGGGCATTGGGGTCGCGGCGGTCGGCGCGGCGTTCGCGTTTTTGTGGCGCGGGGGCTACCTGTTGCGCATTTCAAACTACGTCGCCGAGACGCGCGAAGAGTTGAAGAAGTGCACCTGGCCATCGGTGGACGAATTGAAAGGTTCGACCGTGGCTGTCATGATCACCCTGGCGCTTTTGGGTGCGTTCACGGTCGGCGTCGATGTTGTGGTTTCTTACGTAATCCGATTTATCCTGGGTTGATTGTTTATTGAAGCTATCCGAAAGCGACTCATGCAGAGCCAATGGTTTGTCATCCATACCCTGGCCGGCCAGGAACAGAAGGTCAAAGAGAGCATTGAAAAGCGGCTCAAGACCGAAGAGATGGGGGAGTATATCAGGGAAGTCCTGGTGCCGATGGAGAAAGTGGCCGAGGTGCGCAACGGGAAGAAAACTGTGACGACTCGCAAGCTGCATCCCGGTTACGTTTATATCGATATGGTCCTGGTGGATGAGAACCAACAGATTTTGGAAAGGCCGTGGTACTTCATTCGCGAGACGCAAGGCATCATCGGGTTTGTGGGCGGCGAGCGACCGGTGCCGGTCAGTCCGGAAGAGATTGAGGTCATCAAAGCGCAGATCGCCGAGTCCGAAGACACGGAAAGGCCGAAAGTCAGCTTTGAACTGGGCGAAACGGTGAAGATCAACGACGGTCCATTCCTCAACTTCAGCGGTGTGATTGAGGAAATCGACCCGGACAAAGGCAAGTTGAAGGTAACCGTGAGCGTGTTTGGCCGGAACACGCCGGTAGAGCTTGAGTATTGGAAAGTGGAGAAGGCATGATTTATGGCAAAGAAAGTCGTTGGACAAATCAAGTTGCAGATCCCCGCGGGTCAGGCCAACCCCGCTCCGCCCGTCGGCCCGGCACTGGGTCAGCAGGGCGTCAACATCATGGCGTTCTGCAAGGAATTCAACGCCGCGACAAAGGAGCAGGGGGGCATGGTGATTCCGGTGGTCATCACGGTTTACCAGGACAAATCGTTTACGTTCATCACCAAATCACCCCCGGCATCCGCGCTGCTGAAGAAGGCGGCTGGCATCGCTTCGGGATCCAAGACGCCGAACAAGGAAAAAGTCGGCAAAGTGACAACGAAACAGGTGATGGACATCGTGAAGTTGAAGATGAAAGATTTGAACGCGGTGAATGAAGAAGCCGCCTTCCGGGTCGTCGCGGGCACCGCCCGGAGCATGGGCATCGAGGTCGTCGGCTGACGAGGAAAGAGAGCAAGATGAAGATTAAGATTACGATTAAGATGGGAATCGCCGCTCCGGCTGTTTCTCTTAATCTTAATCTTAATCTTAATCCCAAATAACAACCGCGGAAGGGTCGGACGGCCCGCGCGCACTGCGAAAGAAAAACAATGCCGAGCAAACGTTACAAAAAGGCGCTGGAACTGGTGGACGCCAAAAAGCTGCATGCGCTCAATTCAGCGGTTGAAGTGTTGAGCAGGTTTCCGAAAGCCAAATTCAACGAGACGGTTGAGCTGGCGTTTCGACTGGGCGTTGACCCGAAGCAATCCGATCAGATGGTGCGCGGTACGGTTCCGCTGCCTCACGGCAGCGGCAAGACGGTGAAAGTGCTCGTGTTCGCAAAGCCGGGCGGCGCGGCCGATGCCGCCAGGGCGGCTGGCGCCGAGCATGTCGGGTACGAGGATTTGATCAAGCAGTGCAACGAAGGCTGGGCGGATTTCGACGTGGCCATTGCGACGCCCGAAGCCATGAGCGAGGTCCGAAAGCTGGGCAAAGTGCTCGGTCCGCGCGGCCTCATGCCGAACCCGAAGACCGGCACGGTGACCGACGACACGGCCAGGGCGGTCAAGGAAGTAAAAGCCGGACGCGTTGAGTTCAAGATCGACAAGGCCGGCAATGTGCACGTGCCGATCGGCAAAGCTTCGTTCACGGCGCAGCAGATCGCGGAAAACGCACGCGCGGTGATCGACGCGGTCATCAAAGCCAAACCGCACAGCGCGAAGGGTGCTTATCTGCGGAGCTGCACGTTGTCCGCCACGATGAGTCCGCCGGTCCACCTGGACGTGCGCGAGTTTTTGGCGGCGGCTTAGCTTTCAACTGATTTTCTATCATGCGTGCCGAAAAAAAATACATTACCAAAGAATATGTCGCCCGGTTGAACGATTCCCCGTTCTTCCTGGTGGTGGATTACAAGGGCCTGACCGTCGGGCAGTTCACCGAATTGCGGAAGCGTTTAACCAGGGCCGGATCAGAAGTTCACGTCGTCAAGAACTCGATTTTTCGCATCGCCGCGAAGGAAGCGGGCGTGGCCGATTTGTCCGGCACTTTGGCGGGCCAGCTCGCCGTGGTCACGGGCCGGCGCGACGTCTCCGTCGCAGCGAAGGCGCTGAAGACGTTTCAATCCGAGTTCGAAAAACCCAGGCTGAAGTTCGGCTATTTGAACAATCAACGGCTGGAGACGGCCGAATTGATGGCGCTGGCCGATCTGCCGTCAATCGAAGTTTTGCGAGGTAAGCTCCTCGGTTTGCTTCAAGCGCCGGCCGCTCAACTGGCACGGTTGCTCAACACGCCGGCCACCCAACTGGCGCGCGTGCTTCAAGCTCGCATCGATAAGGGCGCTTAACGATTCTTAAAGAAAAACAATTTCAGCCTGGTTAAGCCGACAAGGCTGAAAACAGAACAAACAACAACAAAGTAAATCGTCGGCTCACGGGCCGTGAGTGTAATTCATCCGTGGCCGCGGATGACGACGAGACTGAAAGGCAACATGGCTGACCTAGCGAACATGGTAGAAGAACTGAGCAAGCTGACGGTTATCGAGACGGCCGAGCTGGTGAAAAAATTGGAAACGAAATGGGGCGTCAGCGCCGCTGCCCCGGTGGCGGTCGCGGCGGCGGGCGCTCCCGCAGCGGGCGGCGGCGCGGCGGCTCCAGCTGCGGAAGCGAAGACGGCGTTCGACGTGATCCTGGCTTCGGTCCCGGCCGACAAGAAGATCGCTGTGATCAAAGCGGTTCGCGAAGTGAAAGCGGGTCTTGGGCTGGCCGAAGCAAAGGCCCTGGTGGAAGGCGCGCCAAAGCCCGTGCTCGAAGGGGCCAACAAAGCCGACGCCGAAGCTGCCAGGAAGAAGCTGGAGGAGGCTGGCGCGAAAGTCGAAGTGAAGTAACTTGTTGTATCAGGGCGGCGGGGCTTTCCTGCCGCTCCGTTTTGTCAGTCGAAACATCGCCTTGAAACAAATCTCGAACGGATCGCGTAAACGGGTGCGATTGGAATTCTGCCGGCGGTCCCTGGGAGAACCCAGGGACGGCGGCGTTGTGTGTCCAGAGAAAAATAACCGACCGGCCCGGTGCCGGCCAATAACCAGAGGTCAAAATGCCATCGCGAGCAGCAGAACGAATTAACTTCGGAAAGATCAAAGAAGTCATCGCGCCGCCGAACCTGATCGAAATCCAGATCAATTCGTATGTCGAGTTTTTGCAGGCCGAAATCCCGCCCACCCGGCGAAAGCTCCTCGGCCTCCAGGCGGTGTTCAAAGAGGTTTTTCCGATCGCGAGTTACGACAACAAAACCGAACTGGATTACCACAGTTATGAAATCGGCGAGCCGAAACAGGATTGGTTGGAATGCCTGCGCGAAGGCATCACTTACGGCGCGCCCCTCCACGTCACGTTCCACCTCAAGGATGAAAAGGGCACGAAGGAGGAAACCGTGTTCATGGGCGAACTGCCGCTCATGACGCCCCAGGGCACGTTCGTCATCAACGGCGCCGAGCGCGTGATCGTGAGCCAGTTGCACCGCTCGCCGGGCATCGCCTTTGAGGCAACGCAGCACCCGAACGGCAAGACGCTGCATTCCTTCCGCATTATTCCCGACCGCGGCTCCTGGTATGAAGCGCAATTCGACACGAGCGATTTGCTCTACGTTTACCTGGACCGCAAGAAGCGAAGGCGAAAATTTTTGACAACCACTTTCTTCCGAGCCCTGGGTTACAGCTCCGATGCTGACGTTCTCAAATTGTTTTACGACATCGAGGAACTGACCGTCCGGGCGGCGGAAAATCTGGACGACATCCAGAATAAAGTGCTGATCGAAGACGCGATGGACCAGGACAAGGGCATCGTTGTCGCGCGCGCGTTTGAACCGCTGTCGAAAGCGGTGGTCAAGCAGATCGCCGAACTCGGCGTCACGAAGATTCGCGTGGTGGACACCACGGTGGACGATGGCATCATCATCAAATGCCTCAAAAAGGACCCCACGAAGAATGAAGAAGAGGCCTTGAAGGACATCTACCGTCGTTTGCGTCCCGGCGATCCGCCGACCGCTGCCAATGCCCGCGCACTCATCAAGCGTCTGTTCTTCGATCCGAAGCGCTACGATCTGGGCCGCGTGGGTCGTTACAAGATCAATCAGAAGCTGGGCCTGAAAGACGGCGATTCGCGCATTTTGACCAAAGAAGACCTGGTGGGTGCGACGAAGTATTTGCTTCGCCTCAAGAAAGCCGAGGGTAGTGTGGACGACATCGATCACCTGGGCAGCCGGCGTGTGCGCACGGTGGGCGAATTGCTCGCCAACCAGTGCCGCGTCGGTCTGGCGCGCACGGAGCGTCTGGTCAAGGAGCGCATGACGCTCTTCGATCAGGGTGTGGAAGCGATGACGCCGCAGAAACTGATCAATCCGAAGGCGCTCTCGGCCGTCGTGCGCGATTTCTTTGGTCGCAGCCAACTCTCGCAGTTCATGGACCAGATCAACCCGCTGGCCGAGTTGACCCACAAGCGTCGTCTCTCCGCGCTGGGGCCCGGCGGTCTCTCTCGCGACCGGGCCGGTTTCGAGGTGCGCGACGTTCATCCTTCGCACTATGGACGCATCTGTCCGGTGGAAACTCCGGAAGGTCCGAACATCGGTTTGATTGCGTCGCTGGCGACCTTCGCGCGGGTCAACGATTTCGGTTTCATCGAAACGCCTTATCGCAAGGTCGAAAAGGGGCGCGTGACCGGCCATATCGACTACCTGACCGCCGACCGCGAAGAGGCGTTCATCGTTGCCCAGGCAAACGCGCCGATCGACGACCGGGGCAACTTCACGACCGATCGTGTGACCTGCCGTTGCAAAGGCGATTTCATTGATGTCGAACCTACGCGCGTCGATTACATGGACGTCTCGCCCAAGCAACTCGTTTCGGTGGCCGCCGGGTTGATTCCGTTCCTCGAACATGACGACGCCAACCGCGCGTTGATGGGGTCCAACATGCAGCGCCAGGCGGTGCCATTGGTCGTCACCGAAGCGCCATTGGTCGCCACGGGTTTGGAAGAGCGGGTGGCTCGCGACTCGCGCGCCGTCATCGTGGCGGAGGAAGGCGGAAAAGTCGTCTCGGTTACCGGCAATCAAGTAATGATCACGAAGGACGGCAAGCTGCCCGAAAGTAAAAAGCGGGTGAAACACGACCCGCAAGAAGGCGTTTACGTCTATAACATACGCAAGTTCATGCGCTCCAACGCGGCGACGTGCATTAACCAGAAGATTTTGGTGGCCAAAGGCGACACGGCCAAGCGAGGCCAGGTGATCGCCGACGGTCCGTGTACGTCCGGCGGCGAACTGGCGCTGGGGCGCAATGTCCTGTGCGCGTTCATGCCGTGGAACGGATATAATTTCGAAGACGCCATCCTCATCAGTGAGCGAATCGTCAAGGACGACGTCTTTACTTCGATCCACATTGACGAGTTTGAAGTCAGCGCGCGCGACACCAAGCTTGGACCGGAGGAAATCACGCGCGACATTCCGAACCTGGGTGAAGAGGCGCTGAAGAACCTCGGCCTGGACGGCGTCATTCGCATCGGCGCGGAGGTCAAGCCGGGCGACATTCTCGTCGGCAAAATCACGCCCAAGAGCGAGACCGAACTGGCGCCCGAAGAGCGGTTGCTCCGCGCCATCTTCGGCGAAAAGGCGGCGGACGTGAAGGACACTTCGCTGAAAGTGCCGTCGGGCACGTACGGCATCGTGATGGATGTCAAAGTTTCCGCCAAAAAGGAGGCGGAAAAGAGTAGCGCGAAGGTCTCTCCGGGCGAAGCGAAGAAACATGCCAGGCAGATCGAGGAGGAGTACAAGAGCAAAACCGAGGAATTGCGCGAGCAGTTGACCGAGGCCTTGAGCAACATCCTGCTCGGCGAGAAAATTCCGCTTGACGTGGTCAACTCCGAGACCGGCGAAATCATCATTCCCGCGAACCGCAAGATCACCAAGACGCTGTTGCGCAAGCTGGCGCACGTCTACGACCGCATCGAAATCGACCCCTCGCCGATTCGCAACAAGATCAACGAAATCATCGGCAGCTTCAAAAAGAAGTTCGACGACCTGCAGATGCAGCACGACGAGGAAATGGAGCGCGTCGAAGCGGGCGACGAAGTGGACACCGGGGTCATCAAATCGGTCAAAGTTTACATCGCTTCCAAGCGCAAACTGTCCGTCGGTGACAAGATGGCCGGCCGGCACGGAAACAAAGGGGTGGTGGCCAAGATTGTGCCGGAGGAGGACATGCCGTT
>QHNT01000409.1 GCA_003218515.1 Verrucomicrobiota bacterium
GGCCTGACGATGGCCGCAACCGCACAAGCAATGCAGCTCGGCGACGTAATTCGCTTTGGAAACGGCAAAGCAATCAAGCCGGGAGGCGAAGGATGTTATCCGGTATACGGCTCGAACGGAATCATCGGCGGTTGCGACGAGTTTCGCTATGAGAATGGCGGCGAGTGGGTGCTTACTGCGGTTCGGTGGCTTTCCCATGCCCCACGGTTACACCGAAGACCCGCTCGTCGAACAGCCTTCCATCGAGTTGTTGGCGGAGCTTGGCTGGGCCACTGGTCTGCGAGTGTGCGGTTGCCAACCTGCGCGCCGGATGGCAGAATGACCTCATGAAAACGCTGGCCGAAATCGAACGCGCCGCCGAGGAGCTGCCGCCGGCAGAAAGGACGGAATTGCTGCTGTTCGTCGCCCGGAGCCTGCGGCAGGAACAGGCGCCGCTGCCGCAACCGCGGCTCTTTTCGGACGAGCAACTCCAGGCGTGGATGGATGAAGACGAGGAGGCGATGCGCCGCTTCCGTGCCGGCGCGTGAACCTGTTTCTGGACGCCAGCGTCGTCCTGGCAGCTTGCGGGCGTCCCGCCGGCGCGTCGCGCGCCGTCTTCGACATGTCGACCCGGAACGGCTGGACGCTGTTGACCAGCCAATACGTGATTTTGGAAATCACGAGAAACATCCCACGATTGCCCGTGCACGCCGCTTCCGACTGGGCACGATTGCGGTCGATGCTCGTCCTGGTCCGGGACGTGTGGACGATGGACCGGCCTGCAGTGTTCGGTCCCGCGAAAGACCGTCCAGTGCTCTTCACCGCCGCCGCCTGGGCGGAAGTGCTGTTGACATTGGATCGCGGCGACTTCGGCACGGTCATGGGGACGGGTTTCTACGGGTTGGGGGTGTTGGCGCCCGGTGATTTCCTTGAGCGGGAGCGCGCTGCCGGGCGCCTGAAGTAAATCTCCCGCTTCACCCGTCGGTCTCCGCTGTCCAGTGTTTCCGAACCTTGTCGTGAATCTTGAGCGCCGTAGCCTTGTCAATGGACACCACCATTGCTTTGCCGACGAAGCCGCGTCCGAGGAAATGCCGCACGATGTCCTGGGCGACCGTCTCTAGCCGGTCATCGCGGGTGAGGATGTGGTATTGCTTGCTGAGTTCTTTTTCCAGCTTCGCTTCCTGTTCGGGGTCGAGTTCCGCCGCCTCGATGAGGTTGTAGATGTCCTCGTTCAAGTCCGGGTTCACAAGTTGCAACTCCGGCGTGCGGTTCTCGTAAAAGAGTGGCACGGTTGCACCATCCTCGACGGACTGTTGGAAGTCGTAAATGGAGACGTAATCGCCGAACACCTCCTTCGTTCGTTCCTCGCCGGCGATGAGCGGTGTGCCGGTGAAGGCAAGAAACAGTGCCTTGGGCAGCGCCGCGCGCATGTTGAGCGCCAGCGTGTCGTATTGGCTGCGGTGCGCCTCGTCCGTGAGCACAATCACGTCGGGCCGGTCGCAGAGCATTTCCGGCGTCTGGAATTTGTGGATGAGCGTGAAGACGTAGCGATGATTGGCGATGTTTGGCCACCGTCGTCAGTTCGACGTCGAGCAACGTGCTCACGCGCGTCGATGGCCGCGGAGGTTCTTCTTCTCGAATCCTCCTTCGCATCTCGTCCAAACCGGCTTTGATCAACTCCTGGGAATCAAAGGGAGTTCTGCTCGTGAGCAGTTCGTAGAGCAGCACGCCGAGACTGTAGATGTCGCTGCGCGTATCAATGTCCAAACCGCTCATTTCTGCCTGTTCGGGGCTCATGTAGGCCGGCGTTCCCACCCTTTGGCCGTCCGTTCAATCCCATAACCCGCTTCCGCCAGTTGTCGTGCAAACCGGGCATGGAATGCCGCTTCAAAGTACGGTGCGTCGGCCTTCAAGTCCCGGAACTGGCCAGCCAGCTGGAGGCTGCCGCCGCGAGTATCATCCACCCGGTCGAGGTCATGGTTTCGGTGCGAAGGCTGTATTCTAAGCGCGGAGTTCCCACTTGGATCTGATTTTGTCGCTGCGCATGTCCACGGCTAGTTCGCTCGCACACCGCACGCGAACCCCGAAGGACCGAGAGTGTGCAAGATTGTTACCCTTCACGCCCGTTTGCGTCCATGATAATTACCGCCGGCGTCGAGGTAGGGACACCGATTGCTCGGTGCTCCTCTACTGCCAAAAAACCGGGGCCGACCTCGAAAGAATGGCAGTTGTGGATGATGAATTCCTGATTCGCCCGCTCGAAAGAGGCTTTTTGGCTTCCGGGTTCCTCTCCCTCGTCCACGCCGTTTTGCAGTCCGCATCCTTCCCGCACTCACAAAAGCTTCCGTCTTAAATACGTGCAATGAGTGTGTCAGGGCAAGACAGTGCGTTTGACGGCAACGGAAAGCTCGTGGTCTGTGGGGGATTCAGGCGCTTTCGCGGCGTTCTTCGCTTGAAATTCGCCGGCTGCACATGGCATGGCAGCTGTGGACGTTTCACGCCCTAACGGCAGCAAGACGAAGCGCATCCTGTTGGTTGAGGAAGAGCCGCTGCTTGGCGTGGCCATTCTTAACAACCTCCGGAGGGTGGGTTTTGCCGTGGACGTTGCTTCGAATGGAACCATCGCATTGGAAAAGCTTCGCAGTAGCGCTCCGGACGCCATCTTTCTTGATCTCATGCTTCCGAATATCGACAGCGTGGAAGTGATCAGTGAAGCGCGCCGGGAACCGGAATATGCCGACCTGCCGATTTATGTTTACACAAGTGCTTTCCCCATGAAGATGAGTCGGCGCGCCGCGAAGGCGGGAGCAACCCAGATCTTCGACAAGATTTCGACTCCGCTCGATGAGGTTGCCGCAGAGGTGGCATCGCAACTGATCGGGTCCTCTGCCGTTACGGCCGACGCGATTCAATCTGACCCGGCGGACTCGGAAGCGATCAAGGAAATCACAGCGAAACTACCCGAGTGCGTCGGCCGCATCGACCGACATTTGCAAGAGCTCGTTCGATGCAAAAATACCGCGACGCGGGCCACCAAATACGGCGAGCTGCGAAGCAGAGTGCATTTGGTGGTGAATTACGCGATCCTGGCGGAGCGGTATGACATGGCCCGGCTGGCGGCGACCCTCCAGTCCTTGCTCAATGTCCTTCGTGAAAAGCCGAGATACGCCGCCGACTCCGGTGTGCGCACGATTTCTTTCGCGGTGGAGGTGCTGGGACAGTTGTGCGCCGGTAATGCAGTCGGTCAGAGTTCACAGCTTGCGGAGTTCACCGCAGTTCTGGTGGATGACGAACTGACCTCGCGGTCGGTGGTTTGCAGCGCGCTTCGTTCAACGGGGTTCAATCTGACAAGCTTTGCCGATCCGATCCGGGCCGTGAAACACCTCCAATCACATTCGGCTGACCTCGTTGTGCTCAAGGCGGTAATGCGGGAGACGAACGGATTCGACTTGTGCAAGAAGCTGCGTTTACTGCCGGCGCATAGAAAGACACCGGTCATTTTCGTCGGCGACCCGAAGGACTTCCAAAGCCAGGCGCGCGCAGCCTCGTGCGGTCCAAACGATTTCATTACCAGGCCATTTATCTTCCAGGAACTCTCACTAAAGGCCATTAGTTTGGTCCTGAAGAACCGGCTCTCAAGCCGGGTTGGAACAACCGGCGGCGCGGCGGTCGCGCCCCAGGCAAAAAGGCCCGACGCGGTTCCTCAAGAGCAGCGGACAAAAGGCGCTGTTCCAGCGCGCCAACCGGCGGAGACGACAACCAGAGTTCAGGAATCGAATACCGCGCTGTACCGGGCCAACGAAGAGCTGAAGCAGCAACTCCAGGCCGCGTCTGCCGAGGCTGCCACCCTCCGTCAAACGCTCGAAAAGAAGCAGAAGGAGCGCGAGGAATTATCTGCGCGCCCCTTGTCCGGTGGGACGGAACTGGACCGGGTCCGAACCGCTTTGGAACAGGAGCGTCAACAGCGACAGCGGCTGGAAAAGAAGTTGCAGGAAATGGTGGCGCCCCAACCGGTGATGGCCCGCGAGCAGGGCGTTGATGACCTGCCGGGGCGATTCACAGCTCCGACGCGAGCGGCAACGGCAGTTCGGGAATCCAATACCACGCAGTCTGGGGCCAACGAAGAGCTGAAGCAGCAGCTCCAGGCCATGTCTGCTGAGGCTGCCAGACTGCGCGAAGCGCTCGAAAAGAAGCAGAAGGAGCGCGAGGAATTGGCTGCGCGCATTTTTGCTGATGGAGCGGAACTGGAGCAGGTTCGGACCGCCTTGGAGCATGAGCGTGCACAGCGACAACAGGTCGAAACGAGCCATCAGGAGATGACGGCGAACCAGGCTGGCCAGGTCGTGGAACCGGAACCGGTGGAGACCGAGTCGCAGTGGAATGCCACGGAGGCGGCTCGCCGTGAAGAAGACCCGCGGAGCAGTCGATTTGAAGAGGAACGGACCAGTCTGCAGCAACAGCACGACGAACTCAGCAGTCAGTTGGCGCTGGCGCAACAGGCGGCTGCCGAGAGCCAGCAACACAGTACAGGACTGGAGACCCGCCTGTGGGAGACGATCGAAGATTTGGAACGCGCCAGAGTTGAATTGGAACAGGAGCGTGCACAGCGACAGCAGCTCGAAACGAGCCTTCAGGAGATGACGGCGAACCAGGCTGGCCAGGTCGTGGAACCGGAACCGGTGGAGACCGAGTCGCGCGAACAGTGGAATGCCACGGAAGCGGCTCGCCTTGAACAAGGCCCGCGGAGCATTCGATTTGAAGAGGAACTGACCAGCCTGCAGCAACAGAGCGACGAACTCAGCAGCCAGTTGGCGCTGGCGCAACAGGCGGCTGCCGAAGCCCAGCAACACAGCACAGCATCGGAAGCCAGCCTGCGGGAGACGACCGAAGATTTGGAACGGGCCAGAATCGAGTTGGAACAGGAGCGTGCACAGCGACAGCAGCTCGAAACGAGCCTTCAGGAGTTGACGGCGAACCAGGCTGGCCAGGTCGTGGAACCGGAACCGGTGGAGACCGAGTCGCGCGAACAGTGGGAAGCAGTTCGCCGTGAAGAAGACCCGCGGAGCATCCAATTTCAAGAGGAACTGACAAGTCTGCAGCAACAGCGCGACGAACTCACCAGCCAGTTGGCGCTGGCGCAACAGGCGGCTGCCGAGAGCCAGCAGCACAGTATGGTGTTGGAGACCAGCCTGCGGGAGATGACCGAAGAATTGGATCGCGCCAAAACCGGATTGGAACAGCAGGCCGCTGAGCGAGCGCGCCTGGAGTCTGAGTTGGGTGAACAACTGACCGCGGCGAAAGCAGCAGCCGAGAAAGCGGAGGCCTCGTGCCGGGAAGAAGCGCAGCGGAGCAAACGATTCGAAGGCGAATGGGCCAGTCTGCAGCAACAGCGCGAGGAACTCAGCAGCAAGCTGGCAGCGACGCAGCAAGCGGCGGGAGAGAGCAAGCAGCAGAGTGAAGACCAGGAAACCAGGCTACGGGAGAGAAGGGAACAGTTGGAACGCGCCAAATCAGAGTTGGAACAGCAGGCCGCTGAGCGAGCGCGTCTGGAGTCTGAGCTGGGCGACCAACTGAAAGCGACGAAAGCGGCGGCCGAGAAAGCGGAGGGAGCCTGCCGGGAAGAAGTCAAGCGGAGCAAGGGATTTGAAGAGCAACTGTGCAACCTGCAGAGAGAGCGCGATGAACTCAGCGGCAAGCTGACGGCCGGGCAAAAGGCGATTGAAGAATTCAAGCGGCGGACTCAAGAACTGGAGAACGGGCTGCGTCAGAGGAACGAACAGTTGGAAGACACCAAAACAGTGTTGCAAAAGCAGGCCGCTGAGCGAGCGCGTCTGGAGTCTGAGCTGGGCGGACAACTCAAGGCGGCGAAAGCGGCGGCCGAGAAAGCGGAGGCCTCGTGCCGGGAAGAAGCGCAGCGGAGCAAACGATTCGAAGGCGAATGGGCCAGTCTGCAGCAACAGCGCGAGGAACTCAGCGGCAAGCTGGCGGCGGAGCAGCAGGCAGCGGGAGAATCCAGGCGATGGACTGAAGAACTCGAGAAACAGCTGCGTGAGCGGAACCAACAGGTGGAACACGCCAAAACCGGATTGGAACAGCACGCCACGGCTCGGGCGCGTCTGGAGTCTGAATTGTGCGAACAACTCGAGGTGGCGAAAGCGGCGGCCGAGAAGGCGGAAGCAGCTGCAGCGAAGGCGGAGTCAGCCTGCCGGGAAGAAGCCAGGCGGAGCAAGCAATTTGAAGAGGAACTGGACGGTCAGCAGCAACAGCGCGAGGAACTCAGCGGCAAGCTGGCGGCGGC
>QHNT01000265.1 GCA_003218515.1 Verrucomicrobiota bacterium
AATCTTTTGCGCGCAATCGCGGATGGTTTTTGAAACATTCTCCGGACACGTCGGCGGCGCCTCCCCTGGCTCCACCAGAATTTCCTCGAGGCGACTTTGGCTGTCGCGTTCGGCGAGTGTGTAGACCTTCAGCTTCCGCAGGTCGAGAGGGGAGGGGAGATGCGACATCGCAAACCTCGATTGAGTCAGTTGGCAAAAACCAGGTCCAACAGCGCATCACCGTCGCGGTAATCAGGGATCACCACGTCCGCCCCGACACCCAGGAGACGCCGGCGTTTCCACTCGTCCAGGTGGCCGGAACCGTTGTTGGCTTCGTCGCTGGCGACGGCCACGGCCAGTCCACCGACTTCCTTCGTGTTTTGGATCTCGACGTAGCCGTCGCCGAAGGCGAGGAGTTGTTCGCCGGGGATTTTGTCCTCGCGCGGGATGCGTTCAATCACCATTTTCTTGGAAAACTTCTTGTAATCATCGACCGCGCCGTAATTGTGTTTGCCGAAATAGCGGGTGATGTCCAGCAACTGCGCCTCTCGCTGAACATAAGGCTCGTCGGTTCCGCTGGCGAGGTAAAGCGCAAGACCACGGCGGCGTAAGTTCTCCAGCACCGGGCGCGAGCCAAGGACGAGAAGATCATCGGGCCCGAGCGCGCCATTCCGGAGGCCGTCGATGCGATGGGCAATCCGTTGATCCAGCCGGCGTAAATAATCATTCTTGTACCACAGCGGCTCGCGTGCCCGACCGCCGCGGTCCTTGACTCGCTCCGCGAATTGAATCATCTGATAAATCGTCTGTTTGCCGTTCTGCCGCATGATGTCGTCGCTCATCAATTGCCGGACCTGGTCGTCCGTTTCAGCGTTGCGGCGCGGCAGCATTTCCAGGAACATCGCGATCATGACTTCCGCCCAACCCTCGCGAATCAGGGAAAGCGTGCCGTCAAAATCGAACAACACATGACTAATGCCGGGGCGGGGTGTGAAGCCGGAACTGAATTCGATCAACCCTTTGAACGAGGAAACGGGCGACATTTGAATGGTGAGTTATCCGGCTTTTGCGTAAAAGTCAATCGTGCGGCAGATCTGGCTGTGTCCTGGTTTGCTTCGGGCTGGTTGCAGTTGGCAACGGCGCGAAAACCTGTTATGCATCCCAGCCCATGAAACCAAAGGTGCCATCCATCAAGCGCCGTGCTTTTGTCAAGTCGGTCGCTGCTGCCGGGACCGGGCTCGCCGTCGGATTAGGTGCCTTGGCCCGGAACTCAGCTCCGGCGCCGAACCGGCGGAACATCAAACTCGGCCTCGACAACTTCTCCGTGCGCGCCCTGGGTTGGAAGGCGCCGCGACTGATTGATTACGCCGCGGAACTCAAGACGGATTCGCTCTTTATTACCGACATCTACGCGTTCGAAAAGTTCGACGAGGAATATCTGGGGGACTTGCGGAAAAGGGCGGCGGATCAAGGGCTCCAGATCCATCTCGGTTCCTGGAGCATTTGCCCGAGCTCGAAAGCGTTCAAAAAAGATTGGGGCACAGCCGAAGAACATCTCCGGCTGGGCATTCGGATGGCGAAGGCGCTGGGGTCGCCGGTGTTTCGAGTCGTCCTTGGGACGGGCGAAGATCGCCTGACGGACGGCGGCATCGAAGCGCGCATTGCCGACACCGTCCACGTCTGCCGGGCCTGTCGCAGCCAGGCCATGGATGCCGGTGTGAAAATCGCCGTGGAGAATCACGCGGGCGACATGCAGGCCTGGGAGCTGGTCACGCTCATCGAGGCGGCGGGCAGGGATTACGTCGGGGCGAATATCGACTCCGGCAACGCGTGTTGGACCTTCGAGGACCCGCTTTCGAATCTCGAAATCCTCGGGCCGTATGTCGTCACGAGCAGTTTGCGCGACTCGGCGGTTTGGGAATCGGCCAACGGCGCGACCGTTCAATGGACCGCGATGGGCGAGGGGACCGTGGACCAGAAAGGTTACTTTGAGAAATTCGCGGCGCTCTGCCCTGGTGTGCCGGTGCACATCGAAACGATTTCCGGCTTCAACCGCGAGTTGGCCTATTTCAAAACGGATTTCTGGAAAGCCTGGCCGAAGGCGCGGGCGGAGGATTTGGCGAAATTCATCGCCCTGGCCAAGCGCGGCAAACCGCGAGAACCGTGGCAGCCGCCCGCCGGCAAGGACCGCAAACTGGCCGAGCAGGAGTTTCAGAAAGACCAGATCGAACGGAGTATTCGTTATTGTAAAGAAATGCTGGGACTGGGATTGATCTCATGAACCAACAAAAAAAGGAACCGCCTTCTACCTGACTGATCTTTCCGCAGGCAACACCGTGGTCCAACGACAATTCGGGTGGGAATAAGGGGCAAACGCGCGGAGTCTCGTTCCGCGGGCGGCAATTCGCGTTTGGGAGCATGACCAGACGCGACAGGGTTGGGGCCACTAATCCGTTGAAGATGGGCGGCAAACTCAAACTCGGTTTCGACAACTACGCCATTCGGGCGCTGGGCTGGAAAGCGCACCGACTCATTGAATACGCCGCGTCACTTGGATTGGACTCGATCCTTCTGTCCGATCCCGACGTCTTCGAAAGTCACGGCGACACGCACTTGAAGGAGCTCAAAACGAGGGCGGTTGACCTGGGCATCGAGATTCAAGTGGGCATGTTGAGCATTTGTCCTGGCTCAAGGCTTTTCGATCCTCGACGCGGAACAGCGCAGGAGCAGTTAAAACTCACGATTCGCATCGCCAAAACTCTTGGCTCGCCAGTCGCGCGTTGTGTGTTGGGACACGTCGATGACCGGAAAAGCAAAGGCCGCATCGAGGCGCGCATGGCTGAGACCGTTAAAGTCCTGAAGCAGGTCCGCAGTTACGCGCTGGAGTCAGGAGTGAAAATCGCCGTCGAGAACCACGCGGGCGACCTGCAATCGTGGGAACTGGTTACACTCATCGAGGAAGCCGGGCGCGATTTTGTGGGCGCGACGATGGACTCCGGGAACGCGACCTGGGCGCTCGAAGACCCGTTGCACAATCTTGAAGTGCTCGGGCCATACGCATTGACCACGGGTATTCGCGACTCCGCGCTCTGGGACACGCCCGACGGCGCGATGTTGCAATGGACGGCGATGGGCGAGGGCGTCGTGGATTGGAAGCGCTACTTCAAACGCTTCGCGGAGCTGTGCCCGAACACTCCCGTCCAGTTGGAAATCATTTCCGGCCGGCCGATACCGATCCCGTATCTGGAGAACGGCTTCTGGGACGCTTACCCGAAGGCGCGGATTCGGGAATTCATGAAATTCGCGGCGCTTGCCCGCTGTGGTTCGCCGCGCCGGCCGTTTGTTGTTCCGGCGGGAAAGAACGCAAAAAACGCGGAGCAGGGGCTTCAGAAAGCCGAACTGGAACGCAGCATCAGGTATTGCAAGGATGTTCTCAAGTTGGGATTGAACGCGTAACACGCGCGCCGACGAGACGCAGCAACGAAGCAGTTCAAACCGCGAAACACGCGAAAGAACCGATCCGCTTGACTTGTAGCAATGTGGCGGAGGCAATCCCGAGCACGACTACACGTCGCAAATCTGCACGCCTTGCTTCAACGAGGCGAGTACATCGGAACGCGCGGGAACGAATTCCTGCGCCACATGCCCTTTGAAACCGGTTTCCACAATAGCCTTCATCACCGTGGCATAATTCAGCTCCTGAGTGTCGTCGATCTCGTGCCGGCCGGGCACGCCGCCGGTGTGATAGTGCGCGATGTATTCGCGGTTCTCGCGGATGGTGCGGATCACGTCGCCTTCCATGATCTGCATGTGATAGATGTCGTACAGCAGTTTGAAATACTCTGAACCGACGCGTTTAACCAGTTCAACGCCCCACTTCGTGTGGTCGCACATGTAGTCCTTGTGGTCCACCTTGCTGTTGAGCAGTTCCATCGCCGCCACGACACGGTGTTTTTCGCAGATGGGGACGATGCGTTTGAGCGCGTTGGCGCAGTTTTCCAGTCCTTCTTCGTCTGACATGCCTTTCCGATTGCCGGAAAAACAGATGATGTTTTTGAAGCCTGCGTTCGCGACCCGAGGAGCGACTTCCTCGAAGTAGGAGACGATCCGCTCCTGGTTTTCCGGACGGTTCAGGCCGTCGGTGATGCCACCCGGGACGCCGCTGACCATGGCGCAAATCAAGCCGTGCTTCCTCAGCGTCGGGAAATCATCCACCGTGAGGAGTTCGACCGACTGCAGTCCCATTTCCTTGCCGGCAGTGCAGAGGTCTTCGAGGCTGACTTTTGGGTAGCACCATTTGCAAACGGAGTGGTTGATGCGGCCTTTGAGCGCGGCGCCGGCTGCGGTTTCGGCGGCGGTCATGCGTTTTGTGAGACTGGCGGCGACCGAGGCAGCCGCGGCGCCGGCGGCCATTTTGCCAAGCGCGGAGCGTCGGGAAATTTTTGGTTTCATAATTTTGTCGTGGGTTGAATTGCGCGCATACTATACACCCGCGGGTCCCGCATGAGTCAAACAGGAATCTGGGGGGCCTGGCAGCTTTCGGACACAGGTCAGTTTTGCGAACGGGTGGCAAATAGCTGCGGAGCAGCGGTAGTAGCCCACGGCGTGAGCCGTGGGTTGCGGTATTGGCAATCGGAGCCGCGAAGCGGCGAAAGGAAATTCTCTCTGATCCTAATTCTGTCGCTCCTAACGGGGTTTTGGTGATGGCGCATTTTCCCGACGGCTCGCGCCGTGGGCTTACCCTGTTCCGCCACACCGTGGCTGACGACTTGCGCACGTGTTGCCAAAGTCTGACTGCGCCCGCAGCCTTCATGGCTCTCGTGTTGTTGCCTGATTTATCGGCAAATTAGCTGGCAAAGAAACGGCGTCAAAGGTTACGGTTCAACCATTGTTTGTGGGCACAACCCAACAGAAAACGCCGTTGCGAGTGTTGATCATTGAGGACTCGGAGTTTGACGCGCGCATCCTCGTCAACACACTGCGGCAGGGAGGATATCAGCCGGCCTTCCAACGCGTGGACACGGCCGAGGCGTTGCGCGCGGCGTTGAACAACGCGCAATGGGACATCATTCTCTCCGATTACAACATGCCCAACTTCAGCGCGCCGGCGGCGCTCAAAATTGCGCTGGAGAGCGGGTTTGATTTGCCGTTCATAATCATTTCGGGTGGCATTGGCGAAGATGTGGCCGTGGCGGCCATGAAGGCCGGCGCGAATGATTACCTGATGAAAGGCAACCTCGCGCGCCTGGCTCCGGCGGTGGAACGCGAACTGCGCGAAGCCGAAATTCGCGCCGCCCGACGGCGGGCCGAGGAGGCTTTGCGCGAGAGCGAGCAGCGTTACCGCTTGCTCTGGGAGAACTCCACGGACGCGGTTGTCCTGGTGGACGCGGAGAGCGTTATCCAGTTTGCCAATCCTGCGGTGGAGGAGATTTTCGGATACAAATCCAGCGAACTGGTCGGGCAAAATTTTTCGTTGCTGCTGGCCGAAGGTGTCCGGGGGGACTATCGCGAGTGGTTGCGGCGATATCTGCAGTCGGATAGTGGACGAACGCGGCAGCAGCCGGCCGAGACCATGGGCCGCCGGAAGGAAGGCGGGGAGATTTTTACTGAAATCGGCTTCACCAACATCGAATTGCAGGGAAGCAAATACCTGGTTGCTTTCATCCGGGACATCACTGAACGCAAGCGGGCGGAGGAGGAGAGCCGCCTGTTGCAGAGTATTTCGTTGGCGGTCAACGAGGCGCAGGACCTCGACTCGGCGCTGGCGCTGGTGTTGCGCACAATCTGCGAGGCGACCGGCTGGGCGCTGGGGCAGGCGTGGCTGCCGAGCAGCGATGCCACCCATCTGGAGTGCAGCCCGGCCTGGTACACCACCCTCAATGCCGCGGACCAGTTTCGCGCGGTGAGCGAGGAATTTAAATTCAAACCGGGCGAAGGTTTGCCGGGACGCGTGTGGACTTCAAAGCAACCGGTCTGGGTTCGCGACGCCACTCGCGAAACGAATTTCCCTCGCATGGCCGCGGCCAGCCAAATGGGCGTCAAAGCCGGCGTCGGTATTCCCGTGCTGGCGGACGACGAGGTCGTGGCGGTGATCGAGTTTTTCCTGCTGGAGACGCGTGAGGAGGATGAGCGGCAAAGGAAACTCATTTCCGCCATTGCCGCCCAGCTCGGCGGCGTGATCCAGCGCAAGCGGGCCGAGCAGGAGTTGCGCGAAAACGAAGCGCAATTTCACGTCGCCCGGGAGATCCAACAGCGGTTGTTTCCGAAAGCGGCGCCGCAGGTTCCCGGCTTTGACATCGCCGGCCTCTCCCATGCCGCCGAGGCGACCGGTGGCGATTATTTTGACTATCTGCCGATGCTGCGTGATCGGCTCGGCGTGGTGGTCGGGGACGTGACCGGGCACGGCATCGGCCCGGCTCTCTTGATGGCGGAAACGCGTGCGTACCTGCGTATCCTGGCGCGGAACCGCGAAGACGTGGGCGAAATTCTCACGCGCGCCAACCGGGTCCTGGCCGAGGACATCGGCTACGAGCGTTTCATTACGATGCTGCTGGTAAGCCTCGATCCGCAAAAGCGGACTTTTACCTACGCCAATGCCGGACATCCGGCGGGTTATGTCCTGGGCGCCGCAGGCGAGATCAAAGCGCAACTCAAACGCACCGGACTGCCGTTGGGAATCAAGCCGGACGTGGCGTACCCGCCGGCGATCGCAACCGGCCTGTCACCGGGAGACATTCTGCTGTTGTTGACGGACGGAATTGAGGAAGCGATGTCGCCTGACGAAACGATTTTTGGAACCGAGCGCATCCTGGAAATTGCGCGAGCGAATCGCGGGAAGAGCGCGCGAGAAATCGTGGATGCGCTTTACGCCGCGGTTCGTCAGTTTGCGCAGAACACCCCTCAACTCGATGATGTGACTGCGGTGGTGATCAAGACTGTTTGAACCTCCCGGAAAGTTGTTGAATATGATGCCAGCCGCAATAAGTTATCCAACCACACGCTGCGCTTGGAGTGCAGCGTGAGGGTTCGGGGCGTAGCGTAGCTTGGTAGCGCGTCTGAATGGGGTTCAGAAGGTCGTGAGTTCAAATCTCACCGCCCCGACCACTCTAGGCAGCACGACATCACGTTATGACTGAGGACATCAATCAAGAGATTCTAGCGGAGTTGCGAGGAGTGAGGTCTATCGGTCGCCGTCTATTCTCGCTGCTATTACTGCTTGTCATCGTGTCGTTCCTGGCTGTCCCTAGTTCTCGTCGTTCGAGGTCTGCTTCCTCAGTAGCCTCGTGGGAGTCAGTCAACACCGCGATGAGACAGCAGGATTTTCCGAAGGCTCTGGCGGAGGCGCAGGCGCTCGTCACGCAGCAGCCGAATTATTATTACGGGCACGCATATCTCGGCGCGATTTATTTGGCGATGGGTGAAGTTACAAACGCACAGACACATTACTTGCGTGCTTACGAGCTTTTCCCAAACGAGCAGAGTGAGAAGGATTTGGCGGCGGTTCGTAAGCGTTTGGCTGAGCCGCAGCCGATGAGATTACTTTCGAGATGAGAAGAGTATCTGCGTGAAGGGGTCGGTCCTGAGTATTGACACAAAAGCAGTCCGTTACACTGGCCGGCATGGCTTGGAAACTACGGGTGGAGTAATCGCAAAGAAAAGGTTTGCCCCGATCTGCAAGCTGGTTACAACTTGGAAATCAGCTTTTCGACTTTGCCAAGCGCTATGCCTATGCAAACGAACCATGCATTTTCTCAACGCCGCCGATTCTTCCGACGCCTCGCGCTGCTTGCCTTCCGGCACCTGCTGTTGTCCGCGTGCCTGTTAACTCTGGGTCGCGGCGCTGCCATTGCCCAGAGCACCTTTATCGCCTACGCCGTCGCGACAAACACGCCCGGCAACCAAACTGGTCTCAATGCCGAGCCCATCGGGATGGACTTCGACGTGGCCAACGAGATCGTCGTGACGCGGCTGGGCGTGTTCGACGCCGGTTCGGACGGTTTCGCCGAGGGGACCGTTCTAACAGCGCGGTTGTGGGACCGGTCCCAGAGCCCACCCGTCCAACTCGTGTCGATCGATTTCCCCGCGACCAACCCCGGCGAGCTTGTTGGCGGCAGTCGATTCAAGCCGTTGGGAACGCCGATCCACCTGGTTGCCGGATTTCAGGGAACCATTTCGGCAGACGGTTGGACTGATGCCGATACCATCAACAATTCATTCGGGAACGTCGCGAACGTCGTTTGGACCTTGAATGATGGCAACGGATCAATCCTGTTCGTGGGCTCGAGTCGATATGGAGGGGCACCGGGTGATTATCCGGGGACGGCAGATAGCGGACCGGCCGCACGCTTCGCCTCGGCCACCTTCGAGTATCAGACCACACCGCCTGTTTTGCCGGGAAAACCGAATGTTTCGGTCCGTAACGGAGATAAGCAGGTCGTTTTGTACTGGCCGGCAGTTACCGTTCCCGCTCCTGCCGCCAAATACCGCGTCAATCGCGGCGCCGCGGCGGCGGGACCATTCACGCAAGTCGCCGAAATTACGGAGACCACCTATACCGACACGAATGTGATAAATGGAACAACTTACTTTTACACTGTCGAAGGCATTACCGCAGGCGATAAAATTGGGCCTCCCTCAGATGCAAAGGCCGGGACACCTTATGTACTGGCCGCCAATCATGTCATCGCCTACTTCACACCGGGCAATACTGTCGGCAACCAGGCATTTGGCGGCTCGCTTGGGCTTGATTTCGATGTCCAGAACCCGATCAATGTGACTCGCCTTGGTGTGTTCGACAGCAAATCCGACGGACTCAAACTGCCGCTGACTGCGCGCATTTACAATCGCGATACCCAGGAGGAACTTGCCGCGGCATCGTTCACTCCGGACGATCCGGGCGTGTTGACTGAAGGGATGCGCTTTCGGGATGTTTCGCCGGCTGTACATCTTGATATCGGTTTCCACGGAGTGATGGAGGCCGACGGTTATGGCACCGAGGAGCCTGAACTCAATTCGGGCGGTGATCCGCGGGCCATCGTCTGGACTCTGAACGACGGCAATGGCTCCCTCCAATTTGTGGGAAGCAGTCGCAACGCGGCTTTTCCCGGCACTTTCCCCGATATGCTTGATGCGGGTCCGGCAGCGCGCTATGCGGCGGGCACATTCGAGTTTGAAACGCTGCCGCCTGAGGTTCCAGGCAGGCCTCAGGTTTCGATCGTTCAGCCGTTTGAGGATGGCAAAGTTACGCTGAATTGGCCGGCTATCACGAATCCGTTGCCGGCCGCCAAATACGAAGTGGAGCGGACCGGGCCTGACGGCCAGGCTGCAAAAATCGGTGAGACAACCGATTCAACGTATCTGGACACCGCGGTGAAGAATGGGAGCAATTATTGTTACCGGGTCCGCGCCGTGGCCGCTGGCGGTCAGCTTAGTCAGTATTCGTCCCAAGTGTGCGCCACGCCCAATCCGCGAATGGCAGGTGTCGCGTATATCGTTCCGGCTGGCCTGGCGGGTAATCAGGCCCTCGCCGGTGGCGCGGTCGGCATGGACTTCGATGTGGCGCACCCGATCAAGGTCACCAAGCTTGGCGTTTTTGATGATGGCAGCGACGGTCTCACCATGACGCTCAGCGCGGTGCTCTACGATCGGGCGACGCGGAAACCGTTGGCGACCCTCGACTTCACGACCGTCAATCAAGGTGAGCCGGTCGATGGCAGCCGCTTCCTGCCGCTCGGGGAACCGCTGGTACTCGACGATGGTTTCCAGGGGAGCATTGTGATCTGGTATTCCAATGGCACCACGGAGCGGCTCTTTAACACGTTTGGTACTCCAGACCCAACCGTCGCCGACCTGCGAGTCTTCGATGGCGGCTCGCTCCTCTTCGTCGGCGCCGGCCGTTACGGCTCCGCCGGGCAGTTCCCAGGCACGGTCGACAGTGGTCCAGTCAACCGCTACGCGGGTGCAACGTTCGCGTTCGAGCCTGTCACGGTGGTCGAACGCCCCGTAATCCAATTTGTCCGGAACGGGGACAAACTGAAGTTGACCTGGAACGGCGGGGGAGTCCTGGAGACGGTGGGAATTTTGGGTGGAACGTGGCAAAACGTTGCCGGCGCGGCGTCCGGGGTCGAGCTCGCCATCAGTTCAGGCGGCTCCGCCTTTTTCCGCATACACGAGTAGGATCGGAAGCAACATGAAACCGGCTTCGTCGTCTCAAGCGCGCGCCGCAGCAGGGTGCGGTCGCGGCAGCGCTTTCACCTTAATCGAGCTATTGGTGGTGAGTGCGATCATCGCTATTCTCGCAGGAATGCTGCTCCCGGCACTGGCCGGGGCGAAATCAAAGTCCTATCAGGCTTATTGTCTCAATAATGAACGGCAGATCGGTCTGGCTATTGCAATGTATGCCTCCGATTACAGTGACCGCTTTCCGCTATGCAAAAACTGGGGGCGGGCCTGGGGAAATGCTGTGGCGATCAGGAAAGACGATAAGTGGATGCCAGAGCTGCTCGAGCCGTACCTTATCAAAAATTACGCCCGACCGACGAACTACACCGCCAAAACGGTCAGGGAACCTCCTCGAAGCACGTTTACTTGTCCTTCAGGAATTCGGACTTGGGAGCCCGACGCGGGCTGGACCGGGCAGTTCGCCATAATGAATGATCATGTCAGTTACGTTTGGATGCACGTTTACTGGCGGACAAATGGGACCCATGAACTCAACAAGCCGGTAAGCGGCAGGCCAACGGGCCAGGTAGTGAATCCCTCGCGCGCTGTTCTCGTCTGGGACATGCCGTACTGGCGGCGCGAACACTCTGCGCATCCCAAGGGCATCAACCTCCTTTTCGCCGATGCGCATTCCGGTTTTAATGCGCTCGATCCAAAGGAATACGATTGGTACTTCAACCACAGCCGGCAGGGTTGGGATGAGCCTTAGTGGTCCGTTTCAAATTCTGCCTTGCATGAATCCCAATGCCCAAACCGGTCGTCAGGAATGTTCGCGCCTTGCGGGTAGATCAAATAAACGGTGTTCTGCGAGCGGGCCCAGGCTTTCACAAGATTTTCCCGCGGATAGACACGCCGGATTTGCTGCCGCGTTCCAGGATCGTTGACGATGACATCGCCTTTTTCGGTGAAACCAACACAGACCACGAGGTGGCCGTCCGGGCCTTCGCGCGGCGGCGCGCCCTTCAACACGGTGTTGGCGACCGACACTGCGACCGGGATGCCGCTGGCAATCCAATCCTCCAACTCCGACACATCGCTGAAGCGACTGACGTAAGCGCGCATCCGCGAAAAGGAGCCGGCGTAAGCCATGTTGAACGGCCAGTTGCCTGTGCCGGGCCAGTTCGGGTCAAAGACCTCTTTGGCCACTTCGGGCACGGCCTGATTCAGTTCCGGGCGATTTGATTTGTTCGCCCAGTACGCCAGCATCATCGATGTGCTCGTGGGACTGCACCACGATTGTTCGCCTTCGGGAAAGTCCAGTTGCGATCGTTCCGGCACGGCAATGGACTTTCCCCACGCCGCGCGGTTTGGCGGCAGCACCGGCGCCTCATACTTCTTGTCCGCAAAGGAGAGCCCCAGGAATTTTAAAGGCGGCGGCTGGACGTTCCCGGCGCCGCTCAAAATCAGTCTTATCCGGACGCGGTCGCACGGCGCTTTCAGCGCCAGCGTGTCGGTCAAAACTTCAGCGTCGTTGTCTTTTTGATCTTTAACGCTCATGCGGCGACGATCGTCCGCGGCGCCCGACCAGATTCCCATCGTGTAGAATCTGGTCGAATGCGCGGGATAAATCGCGCGTGTCTCAATTTTGAGGACGACGCCTTTGGGCAGGTCCGCGTTCCAAGAGACGACCAATTCATCCCACTTGATTTGGGTAGCCATTTCCGCTGAAACAAACTCGCTTTCGTCCGGCGACTCGCCTCTTCCTTTTGTGAATTCGGAGAAGTTGGTCAAGCCGATGAATTGCCGTCCATAGTGCGGCGAGTCGGCCAAGGTCAGCCGTGACCAAAGGAAAAAGAAGATGAATAAAGAGGAGGAGAAGTTGAATGTCATATTCACAACAAAGGAACGGCCGCCGAATCTCAGCGTGGCGGCGGAACGTGCAGCAAGGCGAGCATCCAGGTCAAAGCCACCAGAGCTGCCAAAAGCGCTCCACAAACGGCGTTGGCAGCCGGGCCCAACAGTTTTTTCTGCGGGATCAATGTCATCGCAGCGCCGAGAATCAGCCCGCAACCAAAACCGCCAAGATGAGCGACGACGTCGCTGGCCGGATCGAGCCCAAGCAGTGTGAACAGCATGACTCCACCGAAAATGCCGCCGGTGATATATCTCCAGGACATGGGGTTGTTGAGCTGGAGAGAAAGCGATTGCATGGTCAGAAGGCCGAGTCCACCCATGACCATGCCGGAAGCGCCAAGACCAGTACCCAGGTGCGCGTGGAAAAACAGACCGGCAACATTTCCTCCGACGCCGGCCAGATAGGCCGCCAACAACGCGCAGGCGGGACCGTAACGGCCCATCGCCAACCCGAACACCGGAAATCCAATGGCCACGTTCGCCATGAGGTGGGCCAGGTCGAAATGGAGCATCGTCGCGGTAAAAAGTCGCCACCATGCCCCGCTTGCCACAGCGCTTCCTTCCATAACGCCGACGGACTTCAAGTGCGATCCCGAAACGTGGTTCAACCAATGAAAGAGCGCGAGCAGCAGGCACCACGCGACTGCGCCCCAGTGGAAAGTAACTTGCGGCCAGGACATCTTTTGCCGCCAGTGCCAGCCACGGTTTTCGAGTTGGTACTGGCGTAAGGCTGCCAGCGCGCGGGCGTGGTCCTGGGGTTCGACCAAAAGCGTCCAACCGCTTTCGGATTGCGCGACGACGGACTCGATTCCCTGGCTGAGCAGCACCAGACTCCAGTCCATGGCCTGCTGTCGATGGCGCGCCCGGAAGACCAGGTGGGTGGATTCCGCGCTTGTCATGCGAAGCCGAATCTGCTATTGGTCTGCAACAACATCTGCTGTTTTGGATTGAAAATAGGTCTTGGCGCGCAATTGGCAATGTCCGATTGGCAACGCCCCGGTATTTTCTCCCGTCGATCCTCGAACCGCCCGCCCTTCTCATTCCACCGGCTGGAACCGATTATGCTTTGAATTATTGCGACGTGGAAACGCGTCGAAGCTTTTGCCAGAAACGCGTGGTTGGCCGCGTTATAGTGTCTTAATTAAGAATGGCGAAGATGCGAGTATGAATGTGATTCAACCCAACTGCCGGATCCAGTTCACGGCTGAAGACGTTGAGTTCATCGTGTCGGTGCTCGGTTCCAAAGCCGGGGCGACGGAGACTTTGACGCGGCTGCTGGGGGACGAGGAGACGCGCGACCTGATTCTGGACGACGAAGCGTTGTTCCGGGCGGTTCTGGAGCAGCGCGCCTGCCTGCGGATTTCAACTCACTTTTATTTTTACGTGCTCGTTCGCCACGTGTTCAAACGTTCCGGCATCGAAGACCGCGTCGTGGCGGACTACGTGGCCGAAGTGCTGGCGGAATATTCGCGGATTGAAAACACGCGCTGCGTCGTGCGGGCCAGACCCGAACCGCTGGACAGCTTTTTTGAAATGTTGACGGCGCTGCAGACGGCGGACGACCACGCCAGCTTCTACATTCGAACCCACGTCGGAAACCATTCGCTCTTTCTTTCCGGCGTTTTTCCGGAACGCATACGTTACCGGGCGGAACACAAGGGCGCGCCGGACCTGAAATATTACGAAGAACTGGGCCGTGCCAACTACCGCGTGGCCGGTGATCATCGGCTCGCTCGCAAATACGATTTGGCGACCGTCTTCAACACGCTCGCCGAGCGCTTCAAAGCAACGCGATTGGCGCTGAACGAACTCACCGACCGGCTGCTTTCATTGGGGGACTCGAGCCTGTCGGTCGATGCGATGATTTCACGCGTTTGTTCCGGCGTGTGGTGAACGAACGCACGCCACCCTCGCGCTGTTCCCGCAGCCACGTTTTCCGCGCGGTCGTCGAAATAAAGAAGATCGGTCCCGCGGAGGCCGGTTTGTCGCTCGACGACTTCGTATAGCCGCCCGTCCGGCTTCATCGCGCCGTGCTTGTAGGACAAAATGTAATCGTTGAATTGGCTGAAGAACGGAAAGCGGCCGCGAAGGTGGCTGATCGCCAGTTCGTTGGTGTTCGAGAAGATGTAGGTTGGGACGCCACGCTGGCGCAGCTCGGCGTTCAGTTTTACCATCGGCTCGATCGTGGTGAAAATGTCGGCAAAGAATTCGCTGAACTCTTCGATGGTTCCGCGAAATCCGGTGGCCGCTCGCACTTCGGCGAAAAACTGCTCCTGGCTGACTTGTCCGGTCTCGAACCGAAAGAGCAGGGGGGAATGGTCGATGAATTCCTGCACTGCTTTCGCAGACACCCGGCCGCGGGCCGCGATTCTCCGGCCGGCGATGCTGTAATCGAAATCCACGAGGACTTTGCCGAGATCGAAAATGACTGCTTTGGGTTTCGTCATGGTCAGTGAATTTCACGCCGGCCTTCGAGCGCCCGGCTCAGCGTCAATTCGTCCGCAAATTCCAGCCCGCTTCCAGCCGGCAGACCGTGCGCGATGCGGGTGGTCTTGACTCCCGTTCCGGCAAATCGCTTGGCCAGATAAAAACTCGTGGCATCGCCTTCCACGTCTGTTCCCAGGGCAATGATGATTTCTTTGATGGTCTCCTTTCTCAGCCGGGTTTCGAGGTCGGCAATCCGCAAATCTTCCGGGCCGACGCCGTTCAACGGGGAAATCTTACCGGCGAGCACGTGGTATTTGCCGTGATAGGTTCCGGATTTTTCGATGCTGATGATGTCCACCGGCTGTTCCACCAGGCAGATCAGCGAGGCGTCCCGACGCGGATCGGAACAGATGTTGCAGGGCTGCACTTCTGTGAGCGCGCCGCACGTCCGGCAGGTTTGAATCCGTTCTCGAGCGACAAGGATCGCCTGCGCCAGTTGCCGGACCGACTCGGCCTCGGTCTGCACCAGATGAAGCGCGATTCGCTCGGCCGAGCGCGGTGAGCCGGGGCCATTCATGACCGTTCAACGCTTCAACGCTTCAGCGCTTTAACGCATTGACCCGGCGTGTCACATCAGACCGGGCAGGCTGAAACCGGACGTTACTTTGCCCATTTCCGCGGTGGAAATCTCCTTGGCCTGGCTTAGGGCATTGTTGGCGGCGGTGAGAATCATGTCTTCGAGCAACTGGGCGTCGTTCGCATTGATCGCTTGCGGATCAATTTTGATCGAGGCAATCGTGCCATCGCACCTGGCCACGACCTTGACCGCGCCACCGCCGCTGGTGGCTTCGACCGTGCGCGCGGCAAGTTGCGCCTGCACCGCTTCCATCTGCCGCTGAATGCGCGCGGCTTGCTTCATCAATTTGCCGACACCAGACATGCTGAAATTGGTTGGTTGAGGGTTGAGGGTCAGGCGCGGACTTCAATAATCTGTCCTTTGAAAATTTCGAGCGCCTTTTGAATCAACGGATCGTTCTTGAAATCCTCCTGGTTGAAAGGACCCGGACCAGGCTTGGGCTTGTCCTGTGACGGAACTGCTCTTTCTTCGGCCCCTTTGGGCGCGGCGGGAGCCGCGGCAGCCGTTGCCGACGGAGAAGCGGGTTCAACCGGGGGCTCGGCAGGGCGAGGGCGATTCGCGCGCGCTTCGGCCCTGACAAATTTGACCTGCGCGTCGGAAAAACCGAACTCGCTCAATTTCGTTTGAATGAGCGTCCGGTTCTTCGCGTTGTCCACCAGTTGGAGATGGTCGGCAAATTCCGGGTCAAAACCGATGGTCAAAAGGTTCTGGTCGAACAAAACCGGATGCGCTTCGAGCAAATAACTGCGCGTGAACGGACTCGCGCGCCCGACGGCATCGACGACCTGGTGCCAGAGCCGCTCCAGCTCGCCATCGCTACCGGCACTCATGTTTGTGGCGGCCAGCGAGGCGGTCGTGCGCGTGGATTCGAGGCTGGCAGGTTCGGTCGAGGCAGCGGCGCGACCGGCCGCGCGAACCGGCGGCGGCGCGTTGGGCGGAGGTGCCGGCGTCGGCGCGGGCATTGGGATGGAAACAATTTCGCGGGCATTGTTGTCCCGGCGCGATTCCTCAAGCCGTTTGAGCACGGTGTCGATGCTCGCCGCGTTGCGCGATTCGATGGCTTTAAGCAGCGCGACTTCAATCAAAATTTTCTTCGACACGGCGTCGCGCAGACGAGTTTCGCAATCGGTCAAGACCTCCATGATGCGCGTCAAAGCCTCGGAACCGACGCCGCTGGCTTGTTCGCCCAGCGACGCGGCCTCGGTTTCTGAAACCTCCAGCAGACGCAGATCGCCGTTTGAAACCTGGAAAATCAGAAGATTGCGGAAATGGTTCAGCAGATCGGACAACAGCCGGCCCAGGTCCTTGCCGTGTTTGGCCAATTCGTTCAATTGTCGCAACGAGGTCTCCACTTCGCCGGCCAGAATGGCCCGGGACAAATCGAGAATCTGGCTCCGCGCCGTGAGGCCGAACATCGAAAGCACATCGCTCTCCTGAATCTTTTCGCCGCAAAAGCTGATGAGTTGGTCGAGCGTGGATTCCGCGTCGCGCATTCCGCCGTCGGCGCCGCGGGCGATGGCGTGCAGCGCCGCGTCGTCGATCTTCACTTTTTCCTGCTTCGCGATCTGAGCCAGGTGTCTGACGATGAGCGCCGCGGGAATCCGGCGCAGGTCGAATCGCTGGCAACGCGAGAGGATCGTCGGCAGGACTTTCTCCGGCTCGGTCGTCGCAAACATGAACTTCACGTGCCCAGGCGGCTCTTCAAGCGTCTTGAGAAGCGCGTTGAACGCCTCCTTGGTTAACATGTGGACCTCATCGATGATGTAGAGCTTGAACTTCGACGTCGCCGGGGCGTATTTGACCGTGTCGCGCAGCTCGCGGATTTCTTCGATGCCGCGGTTGCTGGCGCCGTCGATTTCAATCACGTCCAGCGACCGGCCGTCGGCAATTTCAAGGCAACGCGGGTCATCGTCGTCGAAGTCAACCTTCGGTCCGCCGGTGCAATTGAGGCACTTGGCGAAAATGCGGGCGATGGTGGTCTTGCCCGTGCCGCGCGGCCCGCAAAAGAGGTAGGCATGGGCGATACGGCTTTGTTTGATGGCATTGGCAAGCGTCTGCGTGACGTGCTCCTGTCCGACGACGTCGCTGAACCGCTGCGGCCGATACTTTCGCGCGATGACCTGATAAGACATTTATGATTGACGATTGACGATTGACGATTTACGCGCCGATTGGTTCTTTGCCATCAATCGTAGATCGTAAATCATAAATCGTAAATGGAAAGCCAGGGTGACCACGGCGGATGCGAAACAAACTGCCGTTGCTGCCTTCCGGCCCTGGCGGGGTTCGTAAGTCCGCATTCCATGGGCCCTGGCAAAATCGTGTGTGGAAGTTAAGCCGCGAGTTCTGGCCACAGCAAGAATTAAGTGATTGTATTTGTGGCCCACAGCGCCCACGTGTTTTGCGAAATGAGGCAGGGAGCGGGACGGGAGGCGCTTTTCACACTGCGCCTTTGCCCTGATCCGCGGCTGTCCGACCTCGCTGGTTCCCTCTCCCCGGAATTTGCTGGCTTTCGCGCGCCAAGGCGCGCAAGCACCTTGACACAGCTCTGTCCAAACTTCATTTTCAATGAACCGTGCGCCCGAAATTCGGCGATGGGATTTCTATGAACAATTTGCACAACCTCTTTGACTCGCTTCAGGAATTTGACCTCGGCAACGGCCACCAAGGCTCCTTTTACTCGCTGCGCGCGCTGGAAAAAGCGGGTGTCGGCCCGATTTCCAGACTGCCCGTTTCAATTCGGCTGGTGCTGGAATCCGTCCTCCGTAATTGCGACGGGAACAAAATACCCGAAAGCAACGTAAAGGAACTGGCGAACTGGCAGCCGAGGGCCGAGCGCACCGGGGAAATCCCTTTCGTCGTCGCGCGCATCGTGTTGCAGGACTTCACCGGGGTGCCGCTGCTCGTGGATTTGGCGGCGATGCGTTCGGCGGTGGCGCGCATGGGCAGGGATCCCAGGCTCGTTGAGCCGCTCGTACCGGTGGATCTGGTGGTGGACCATTCCGTGCAAGTGGACTTTGCGGGCGTGCCGGACGCTTTGCAGCGCAACCTGGAAATGGAGTTTCGGCGCAACCGCGAGCGCTACCAGTTTTTGAAATGGGGCATGCAGGCGTTCGACACGTTCAAGGTGGTGCCGCCGGGAATCGGCATCGTGCATCAAGTGAACCTGGAGTATCTGGCCAAAGGCGTCCTTTCTTCGCCATCAACCGCCAACGATCAACCTTCCACCATCTATTACCCCGACACGCTTGTCGGCACCGACTCGCACACGACGATGATCAACGGTCTCGGCATCGTCGGGTGGGGGGTCGGCGGCATCGAAGCTGAGGCGGGAATGCTCGGACAGCCGGTCTATTTTCTCACGCCCGAGGTTGTCGGCGTGCACCTGAAGGGTGAACTGCGGGAAGGCGTCACGGCAACGGACCTCGCGCTCACCATCACTCAGCTGCTTCGCCAGGCGAAGGTGGTCGGCAAGTTTGTCGAATTTTATGGACCGGGCGCCGCGGCGCTGCCGGTCGTGGATCGCGCGACGATCGCGAACATGGCGCCCGAATACGGCGCGACGATGGGCTTCTTCCCGATCGATGCGGAATGTGTGAATTACCTGGGCGCGACAGGCCGCAGCGAAGAGCATTGCCGGCTTTACGAGAATTATTACCGCGCCCAGGGCCTGTTCGGCATCCCGAAGAAGGGCGACATCCCTTACTCGACGGACCTCGAACTGGATTTGGGCAATGTCGTTTCGAGCGTCGCCGGTCCGAAGCGTCCGCAGGACCGCATCGAACTGCCGAAGCTTAAGCAGGAATTTCTCGCGGCGTTCACCCGGCCGCTGACGGAGAACGGATTCGGCAAGAAGCCGGAGGACCTTAGAACCATGGCGCGTGTGAACACGGCGAAAGAGGTTCACCCGTTCATCGATCACACTTACGGCCATCGCCGGCTGGGCGTGGAGCCGAGCGAATCTGAGATGCGCGACCAGCACCCTGCGCCCGACACGCCGGAGCAGGTGCCGCTCACCGCATTTCCGAAGGCCGAATCCGAGATTCATCATGGCAGCGTCTTGATTGCCGCCATCACCAGTTGCACGAACACGTCTAACCCCAGCGTCATGCTCGCCGCGGGCTTGTTGGCAAAAAAAGCCGTCGAACGCGGTCTCCGTGTCAATCCGGTGGTGAAGGCTTCGCTCGCGCCGGGATCGCGCGTCGTCAGTGATTATTTGAATCAGACCGGGCTGCAACCATTCCTCGACCAGCTCGGCTTCAACCTGGTTGGCTACGGGTGCACCACGTGCATCGGCAACTCCGGCCCGCTCGCCGCGCCCATTGAGGACGCCATTAACAAGTATGATCTCATCGCCGCGTCGGTGCTTTCCGGGAACCGCAACTTCGAGGCGCGCGTCCACCAGAGTATCAAGGCCAACTTTCTCATGTCGCCGCCGCTTGTCGTCGCCTTCGCGCTCGCAGGCCGGGTCGATATCGACCTGACCAGCGAGCCGCTCGGCAAAGGGAAAGATGGCCAGGCCGTTTACCTGCGCGACATCTGGCCGATAATGAAAGAAGTCCGTGGCCTGATGCAGTCGGCGTTGAAACCGGAAGTTTTCCGGAAACTTTACCGTGATTTCGCCGGGCAGAATCCGAAGTGGAACGAAATCCCGTCCAGCATCGGCAACACCTACGAGTGGGACCCCGACAGCACCTACATCCAGGAGCCGCCGTTCTTCAAAAATTTCTCGATGCAGCCGTGCGAAATTCGCGAAATCAAAGGCGCCCGCGCGCTCGGCATCTTCGGCGACAGCGTGACCACGGACCACATTTCTCCAGCCGGCTCCATCAAGAAGACTTCGCCGGCCGGCAAATACCTCATGGACCACGGGGTGAACGTGCTGGACTTCAACAGCTACGGCTCGCGGCGTGGCAACGACCGCGTGATGACGCGCGGCACGTTCGCCAACGTCCGGATCAGAAACCTGATGATGCCCGGCATCGAAGGCGGCGTCACGAAGCACATGCCCGAAGGCACGCAAATGTCCATCTACGACGCGGCGATGAAATACCAGCGCGACCGCGTGCCGCTGGTGGTGATTGCCGGGCAGGAATATGGCGCCGGCAGCTCGCGCGATTGGGCGGCGAAAGGCACGGCGTTGCTCGGAGTGAAGGCCGTCGTAGCGCAAAGTTTCGAGCGCATCCATCGCTCGAACCTGGTCGGCATGGGCGTGTTGCCGCTCCAGTTCAGGGAAGGTGCCTCCGCACTGACATTGAAGCTGGACGGGACCGAAACGTATGACCTGCCTGGCCTCGGCCCGGACCTGAAGCCGCAACAAGACCTCGCGCTAAGCATCACTCGCGCGGGCGGCTCGGTGGAAAACCTTCACGTCCGCTGCCGCATCGACACGCCGATTGAGATCGACTATTACCGGCACGGCGGCATTTTGCCTTATGTGCTGCGGCAGTTGGTTGCGGCTGCGTAGAATCATAACGACTATGAAATGTCCAAGATGCGGTTCAATACTTTGCACGGTGGAATATGACGGCGTGATGATCGAGGTCTGTCCAGATTGCAAAGGCGAATGGTTACACGCGGGCGAATTGCAAAAAATCGTTGAGCATCACGACGAAGTTTTTACTCAGGAAGAAATTGCTTCATTGGAAGCGGTCAACAAAGAGATTTTTACTGCGGAAAAAGAGAATTTTGATGAATTGAGTTGTCCTCATTGTGAAAACGCGCAGATGGAGCATTTTAATTACGGAGATACCAGCGGGATTATTTTGCACAAATGTCCCGAATGCGGAGGGATTTGGACTGACAAAGACCAGTTGAAAAAAGTGGAAGAGTTGGTCGATGGCTGGAAGGCGGATCTCAATCAAGACTCGGCGAAATATGGCCCAATTCTTCAAAAAGTTGAGACGGAAGAACAGAAAGAACTCGACCGGGACGTTTCCATTTCCAAATTTGGCTTCGTGAACGCCGTTTTGCGCCGATTTTGCGAATAAAACCCCCAACCTTTCATTTTCTTCGGGCTTAATACTTCAACCAACAACACAGCCAGCTTGAGACATATTTTGCGCGGCGGCGTTGACTTGTTCGGGCGTGACGGCTTCGAATTTCGCTTCGTGGAATTCGTGCATTGGTGACCGAGGCAGTAAAGTTCGGCGCGCGCGGTTGTGAACACCACATTGTCGAGGTCCTGACACCCGTCGGCACGACAGCCCATTTAAGGAAGCATCGCCCGACTACTTGGTGTCGGTTCGGTACAGGTCGTCCGATCCGGGGTGCCGGCTGTCCTCCCAAACCTTGTTCGGCCCGGCCGAACGGATCATCACCGCGTCGTGGGAGAAGTAGAACTGGAGCGGCGTTCCCCAGGTGTCCACAATCTCGCCTTTGTCGTTCTTCTTGGCGTTGGCGGTCGCGAAGATGACCACCTTGCCTTCCGCCTGGCCGGACAGGGCCGCAGAGATCTCGGCGGCTGTGCCGGTCGGATAGTGTTTGAAGAACGCCTTGTATTGCTGAAGCCCCTGGATCAGCCTGTCCGCGTCCGCCTGGAACTCGGCGACCTTCGGGTCGATTGGGACGAGCGACTTGTGCTTCAGGTAGAGGTAGCCTCCTCCGAATACGGCCAACACTACCAGGATTACTGACATGGCTTGTTTCATAGGGTTTTGGTTTCTGTTTTCTCGACCGGGTTCTTGTTAACACGGCGGGCGGTCGAAGGGGCCGCCGTGCTTGCGCGAATGACGATTTCCGCCGAAAGGCGCCGGGACTCCGGGCGCTCCCCATGCATGAGCTTGAGCATGGAGTTCATGGCTGCCACGCCGAGGCGGAATTTCGGCTGGCGAATGGTCGTCAGCGGCACGCGAAAATATTCGCTGATGAGGACGTTCCCGAAACCGACGACGGAAAGCTCTCCGGGAATTTTGATTCCCTGATTCAAGAAAATGTTGGCCGCGCCGATGGCCACGAGGTCGTTGACGGCCTGCAAGGCGGTGGCATCAGTCCCTTCGTTCAACATCTGCAGCGCGGCCTTTTCGCCTTCTTCAATGGTGCTGCCCGCATTGAACACCAGTTTATCGTCCAGTTCGATGTTGGCTTCACGGAGGGCGCGGCGAAAGCCATCCAACCGTTCCTGCGCCCAGGGGGAAACCTGTGGTCCGGCGAAAAAGGCGATGCGTTTGTGACCCAGTTCCAGCAAATGCTGCGCGGCGCTGTAACCGGCCTGAAGGTCGTCGGTTTGCACGTTAACAAACTGACTGCAAAATGGCGCCGAGTGGCCGAGGACAATGGTCGGAATGCCGCAACGCTGCAGTTCCTGATAGACCGGCGCTTCCGGTCCCAGGCGGTAAACCGGTGAAATAAACAGGCCGTCAATACGCCGCGAGATAAGCCGTCGAATGGCAGCGTCCTCGCGCTCCGGCAAGTTCAAGGTGTGGCCGAGAATCACTTCGTAGCCGAGTTCGTGAGCGCGTTCTTCAATCGCCATCACCACACGCGCAAAAATGGGGTCTGTCATCGCCGAAACGACCAGACCAAAAAGCTTCGTCGTCCGCGTGCGCAATCCCTGCGCCAGCGAGTCCGGCACGTAGCCCATCTGTTGCGCCAGGGCACGGACCCGCGCTTTTGTGGCCACGGAGATGTCCGGCGCGTCGCGCAGGACTTTCGAGACGGTCATGACCGAAACGCCCGCCCGTTCAGCAATGTCTTTCAGCCGAACCACAGATTCATCCGCGTCAAATCCCGGCGTTTCTGCCAACTCACGATGTCTTCGCCCTTCTCAATCGTTGCCATATTTCCTTTCGTTCTCACTTTGCGCTTTGGACTGCCGACCCGCTAAAGGTTTGATCCGCTCCAATGCAGTTTTTGACGGAGCGTTTCGAAGAACGAGCTCCCGACCAGCCGCAGCAGACTCACGGCCCGTTGACTGCGTCGGATTTCGACCGTGTCGCCGGCCGATAATTGTGTCTGCACCTGACCGTCGGCAGACAAAACGGTCTCCACTCTCCGGCTCAGCACTTTGACTCGCACGACGGAGTTGAGGCTCACGATGACGGAGCGGTTTGAAAGCGTGTGCGGACAGATCGGCGTCAGCGTGAAGACCTCCGCGTTCGGGCTGACGATCGCTCCGCCCGCCGCCAGCGAATAGGCCGTCGAACCGGTGGGAGAACTCACAATCAGGCCGTCGCACCGATAGCGGGTCAGCACCGCGTCGTCCACGCCGACTTCCAGTTCGACCAGGCGCGGAACCGTGCCGCGGCTGACGACGAAGTCGTTCAACGCGGTCTGTTGAACGATTTTCTCGTGCGTTTGCACACCGGCCTCAATCAGCGAACGCTGTTCGAAGACGAAATCACCGGACCAGACGCAAGCCAGTGCCCTGGGCAGTTGCTCCGAAGAAACGGCCGTCAAAAACCCAAGGCCGCCCACGTTGACGCCGAGGATCGGCGTGTTGGAACCGGCCACTTCGCGGGCCACGCGCAACATCGTGCCATCCCCACCGAACACCAGAATCAAATCGGCTTGCTGAGACAGTTCGCGGAGGTCCGCGCTCAAGGTCGCTTTCGCTCCGGCCAGATCGGCAGTGGCCTGGTCGCACAGGACGAGCCGACCGGCCTCGACAATCAATGACGCGGCCATTCGGACCGCCGGGTGGCAGTTGAACTTTTCCGAGTTGGCGATGAGACCAACGCGTTTGATTTTGTCAGCCAATTTTTTCAAGCAGTGCCAGAAATTCCTTGTTGCCGGCCGGACCGAGCAGCGGCGATTCTGTGACGCCCCGCCAGCGCAGTTGTCCGCCCGTGGCGACAAATTCCTCCAGCTCGCGCAGCACGCGTTCGTGAATCCGCGGGTCGGTGATGACCCCGGCGCCTTTGTCCGCTTCGGTCCGGCCGGCTTCAAACTGGGGCTTGATCAGAGCTGCAAGCTTGCCGGCGTTTCGCAGCAGGGCGGCCGCGGCGGGAAGGAGTCTCTTCAGCGAGATGAAAGAGCAATCAATGACGACCAGGTCCGCCGCGTGAAACGGCTGCGGAAACCTTGCCGGCGCCAGATCGCGCGCGTTGGTTTTGTCCATGACCACGACGCGCGGATGCCGGCGCAGTTTCCACGCCAGTTGGCCGTGACCGACATCGACGGCGAAGACTTTTTTCGCGCCGTGTTGCAACAGACAATCGGTGAAACCGCCGGTAGAAGCGCCCAGGTCAACGACGGTCAGCCCTTCGACATTCAGCTTAAAATATTTCAGGGCATGTTCGAGCTTATGGCCGCCGCGGCTGACATATTTTTCTCCGGCTTCAAGTTCGACCTGGTCGTGCGGCCGGACCTGATCGCTCGGTTTACGCGCCGGCTGCCGGTTGATGGTAACCAGACCGGCCATGACAGCGCGCCTGGCCTTTTCCCGGCTTTCGCACAGACCGCGTTCCACGAGAGCCTGGTCGAGACGGGACATGTTGAATGAGGAAGGGAGAATGCCGAGCGCGGAATACGGACTGAGCGGCATTAAAGCGCGTCTGGAGTTCATTCCGGGTTCCGCGTTCCGCATTCCCCATTTGGGCTAGACCTTGCCTTGGACAATGCGGAGTTGAGTGTCGCGATAGACATTGAAAAAGAGGTCATTATCGCCGACGATGCGCTGAACAATCGGACCCAGGATGTTCGCCCCCAGCAGGCCCAGTTCTTCGCGGTTGACCACGGCATGGACGCTTTGCTGGAAAGCCTGCATCGCGCTCAACGTGCTGAATGAGCTGCCCAGCAGAATAAAGATGGTGTGCCGGCGCTGGGGCATGGGCATTTGCTGGATGTATTGCAGCGTCAGGTTCTCTTCGGGTGTGCTGCTGGCAAACAGTTCCTCGATGATCACAACCTGATATTGGATGCGTCCGAAGCGGAGCGTGAAATCATCGTGATTGCTGGCCGCATGGACCTTGTAGCCGATCTCGGCCAAAACATTTCTGGCCGCGTCCAGCCATTCCGGCGTGCTGAGGGCGAGCAGGGCGGGTTTATCGTTCGGCCCGATGAATTCGAGTTCGTAGGCCATGGCCTATTTCAATTTCAAGGTGGTGGGAATCGGTGGCGCTCCGGCTTTCTTGCTCTCCTGAATGCTTTTCATGCGCAGGTTGGACACGTCGGAGGTGGAGTCGCCCCGCTTCTTCTTGACGTTGTCAATGCCGCGCGCAACGACGCTGCGTTTCGTGCAGTAGAGCATCGCCGTTTCCTCTGTGATCAATCCTTGTTCGAAGGCCTCGAGCGCCGCATGATCGAACGTGCGCCAGCCGAACGTGTAACTCGCCTCAATGATTTCGTAAAACGTTTTGCCTTCGCTTTCTCCAAGCTGAACGCTCTCTTTGGTGCGGAGATTGGAACCCATGATCTCCAGCAGCGCCGTGCGTCCGCCGCCCATCCTCGGGGCCAGCCGCTGGCTGACGATCCAGCGCAGCGTGTCGGCCAGGCGGACGCGGACTTGTTCCTGTTCCTCGGTTTCAAACATGCCCACGATACGGTTGATGGTCTGGCCGGCGTCGATTGTGTGCAGCGTGGCCAGAACCAGGTGGCCGGTTTCGGCCGCCGTCATGCCGATCTCCACGGTTTCGCGGTCGCGCATTTCGCCGACCAGAATCACTTTAGGCGCCTGGCGCAGCGCGGCGCGAAGGCCGCTGGCAAACGAGTTGAAGTCGATTCCTAACTCCCGCTGGTTGAACGTGGCCTTCTTTTGCGGGTGCACATACTCGACCGGATCCTCAAGCGTGATGATGTGGATGGATTTGTCTTCGTTGATTTCGTTGAGCAAGGCGGCCAGGGTCGTCGTCTTGCCGGAGCCCGTCGCGCCGGTCACGAGGATCAGTCCGGTTTTTTCCTTCGACACCTCCTGGAATATGTCCGGCATGCACAGGTCCTCCATGGTCGGGATTTGCGTGTTCAGCTTTCGCAGGACAATGGAGTAGTTGGCGCGTTGCGAGAAGACGTTGACGCGGAACCGCGCTTTGTTGCTGAGGGTGTAGGAGGCGTCGCAGGAACCTGTGCGGAGCAGGTCTTCGGTGAGCCTGCGGTTGCCGCCAATCAAATTGAGCGCAATCATCTCCGTTTGAAATGGAGTCAGCCTTTCGAGGGGCGGGTCAAGCGGCACCGGCACCAGTTCGCCGAACGACTCCACCTGCAGCGGTTTGTCCACCGTGAAATTGAGGTCGGACACTTCCTGCTGGGACTCCAGCATCTTGCTCAGTATGAAATCCAGTTCGGATCGGCGCATGGGAATTCCTTTCGCTCAGGCATCGTCGTCATCCGGCGGCGTCGCCAGGAACTGCCGGAATTTCTTTTTATCAAGACACTTGTCGTACGCTTCCTCCGCGGCTATCCGCTTCATTCGCAAGTGCTCCATGATGGAATCGTCGAGCGGTGAATTGCCCAGTTTCTTGCCGACCTGGATCATGCCCGGAATCTGGTGCGTCTTGCCCTCGCGTACCAGGTTGGAAATGGCCGTCGTGAACACAAGAATTTCCATCGCCGCGACACGGCCCTTTTTGTCAATGCGCTTGAACAGGCTTTGAGCCACAATGCCTTTGAGTGATTCGGCCAGCGTCGCGCGGATTTTGTTCTGCTGATCCGCCGGGAAAACGTCGATTATGCGGTCCACCGTTTTGGCGGCGCTCTGGGTGTGTAACGTGCCGAAAACGAGGTGCCCCGTGCTGGCGGCCGTCAGCGCCAGTTCGATCGTCTCGAGGTCGCGCATTTCCCCCACCAGGATGATGTCCGGGTCTTCGCGCAACGCGCCGCGCAACGCGGCCGAAAAGGACTTTGTGTGGACGCCCACTTCACGATGGTTCACCAGGCAGTTCTTGCTCTCGTGCACGAACTCAATCGGGTCTTCAACCGTGATGATGTGATCGCGGCGGTTCTTATTGCAATAATCGACGATGGCAGCCAGGGTCGTGGATTTGCCGGACCCGGTCGGACCCGTGACCACGACGAGGCCTTTGTGCAGCATCGAGAATTTCTTCAACACCGCCGGGAGCGGCGCGTCGAATTTTTCAAAATCTTCAAACGAAAGCACCTTGGACGGAATCTGGCGGAAGACCGCGGCGCAGCCGTATTTCTGGTTGAAGAAATTGGCGCGGAAGCGCGACACGTTCGGGATTTCATAGCCGAAGTCCACGTCGCCCGTTTCCTCGTACTGTTTGATTTTGTAGTCAGGGGCGATTTCATAGAGCATCGCCTTGAGGGTGTCATTGTCGAGCGGCGGGTAATCGACCCGGTGAAGTTCCCCATTGATGCGCAACATGGGCGAATTGGCCGCGGAGAGGTGTAGGTCCGAGGCTTTTTGCTCGAACATCAAATTGAAGAAGGCGTCAATTTTGGCCATAAATGAGTGCTGAGTTACTCAATCAGCGGTTTTTTAACTGATTCGACTCACCACTGCAAGCAATGTTACTGCCACCATGAGCAAACTGCGTGAAATCATCCGCCGGGAGATTGAAGACTGCGGCGCCATTCCGTTCGCGCGGTTCATGGAGCTGTCACTTTATTGTCTAGAATTTGGATATTATGAACGATTAGCGAACACGCCGGGCAAAGGCGGCGACTTCTATACCAGTGTAAGCGTCGGCAGCCTGTTCGGCGAACTGCTGGCGTTTCAATTCGCCGGGTGGGTTGAAAAAACAGGCCTGGACAGATTCCAACTGCTCGAAGCCGGCTCGGCCGATGGCCGACTGGCCGCGGACATTCTTAACTGGTTTAAATCGCGCCAGCCCCACCTGCTGGAAAGAATGGAATACTGGATTCTCGAACCCTCGCTGGCACGAAGCGAGTGGCAGAAGAAAAACCTGGAGCCGCTCGCCGCGCCAGTTCGCTGGTTCGATTCCTGGGATAAACTGCCGACGGGCGGCGTTCGCGGAGTCATTTTTTCCAACGAACTGCTCGATGCTATGCCGGCGCATCGAATCGGCTGGAACGCGCAAATCCGGAACTGGTTTGAATGGGGCGTGGGATTCGAAGCCGAAAATTTTGTCTGGATCAGACGGCTGTCGGATGCGAAACACCAAGGACCGGTGGCGTTCGACACTCCGCGCTCCGCGCTCCGCAGCCGGCATTTGCCGACCCTGCCGGCCGAACTGCTCGCTGTGCTGCCCGACGGTTTTACGACCGAGGCTTCTCCCGCGGCGGTTGAATGGTGGCGACAGGCAGCAACCGTTTTGAACGAGGGCACACTGTTGACTTTCGACTACGGCCTGACCGCCGAAGAATTCTTTGTGCCTCACCGCGCCAAAGGAACATTGCGCGCGTACCACGGTCACCGGCCGAACGACGATTTACTGGCCAACGTCGGCGAGCAGGACCTGACGGCGCACGTCAATTTCACCGCGCTGCAATCGGCGGGCGAATCAGCCGGGCTGAAAACCGAGGGCCTGTTCTCGCAGGCGGAATTCCTGACGCGGGTTGCCGAGTCGGCCTGGCACGCTCAATCAGCCTTCGGTGGATGGACGGCAGGTCGCACGCGCCAGTTTCAAACCCTCACGCACCCTGAACATTTGGGACGCCGATTCAAGGTGTTGGTGCAGCATCGTTGAGATTCCGTCATTCGCATTGTCCGCACGGATTTCGGGCGAAACAGTATTCCTCGACGACCGTGCCGTTGATCAAATGTTCCTGAATGACGCGCTCCAACACCGCTGGTGTGCACGAGTGATACCAGACGCCTTCGGGATAGACGACCGCGACTGGCCCGTGCGTGCAGATCCGCAGGCAATTCACCTTGCTCCGGTAAACCAACGGGTGCGGTCCGAGGAGATTCAATTCCTTGAGCCGCCGTTTCAAGAATTCCCACGATTCAAGTCCTTTCTCCTTCGGCGCGCACTTCGGCTCCGTCTGATCGGCGCACAAAAAAATGTGGCGGCGATACCTCTCCAATCCGAGTGATGAAGCAGCTTGCTGCAGGATCGAGTCGTTCATACGGACCAGGCGAGCGTAGCGGGAAAGGACAGAACGACTCCAGCCGAATTTCCCGCCGGTCGTGTCCGGGTCTCAAACTTTGAATTGCAGCGGCGAGTCTCCGACCAGTTGTGTTCGGCCTGAAAAACTCTGAGGGCGTTTTTCCCTCTCTCCCCGCGAGGAACGAGCGGGGAGAGAGCTGGAGAGAGGGGAAACTGACGAAAAACGGCCCTCTCCTCCTTTTTTGGGGAGGAGAGGGAGAAGGGAAGCGCTGCTGCGCTCCAAACTACTTGCCAAACAGTATTGGTCTGTGACAGCCGCTGCAGCAAAATCGGGTCGCTGCACTCCTGCCTGCGTCGGTTGGGCCGGGCGAAAATCACTCTTGCTTCGAGTCGTTTGAACGCCTTAAGTGTCCGTCAATGGCTGACCGCTGAACCGATATGCCCGGCGTCTTTTATCAACCCATAAACCGGAGACGGTTTCTGTTCACGACCGCCAGAGCGCTGGCGGGCGTCGCGTTGATTCGAGAAGCGGGCCTGGTTGGTGACGACGCTTCAGCCGATGGAAAGCCCGTCCACTTCGCGCTGCTCTCGGACACCCACGTTCCAGCGGAAACGAAAAACGAGTATCGCGGCTTCTTTCCGTGGCAGAATCTCAAGAGCATTGTTCCGCAAGTGGTCGAAACCCGCCCGGAGGGTGTGATTATCGATGGTGATGCCGCCAGGCTGACGGGTGAAGTGGTGGACTATGAGGCGTTCAAGCAGTTGCTCGCGCCATTGGGCGAGCAGACACCCGTTTACATTGGGTTGGGCAACCACGACGACCGCGAGCATTTCTTCAAGGTTTTCGACGACCCCTCGGGCACGCGTCAAAAGATTGCCGGCAAACACGTGCTCGTCATTGAGCGTTCAGCGCTTCGCTTCATCATCCTCGACTCGCTGCTTTACACCAACAAAGTCGCCGGACTGCTGGGCAAATCGCAGAGGGAATGGCTCGGACGCTACCTGGAAAGTTCCGACAGGCGACCGACGGTGCTTTTTGTTCATCATACGCTCGGCGACGGGGACGGAGAACTCCTCGACGTCCAACGTCTTTTCGAGCTGGTCCGGCCGCAGAGGAAAGTGAAAGCAATCTTTTACGGACACTCGCACAAATACGCCTTCAGCCAGGACGACGGGATTCACCTGATCAATATTCCCGCGGTAGGCTACAACTTCAGCGACGAGGAACCTGTCGGCTGGGTGGACGCCGTCTTCACGTCACAGCGAGTCGATTTGAAACTGAACGCGTTCGGCGGGAATCGCGAAGGCGACGGAAAGACAAAATCGCTGACGTGGCGATCTTGACGTCGCCATTTATCCGCCCGAGCTGCGCGGTGTAGCCGCAGAACGTGAACTGGCCGGAGTCGTCTGATATGTTCGCGACGTGAAACGGAACTCAAAAGCCCTGCCGCCTTTGCCGCAGCGCGCCGCGAAAAATGCTGGCGCGGCTGAAGCGCGTCCGCGGGATGAGCGACGATGAAAAATCCGCAAAGAAACGGTCGGCTCCGTCTTCGTGCCCATCTCCTGGCCGGCAATGATCTTCACGTATCGGTCGATGCCATGTTCGGCCCACTCGCGCTTCAGCGCCTCAGCCGGCGTCTGCGAAATGCACATCGCGTCCGCCTTCTGATTTGCGGCCCATCTCAATCTCAGGTTTGGGGATAAATTCTGTGTTTGAAGTGACCGGACTAAAGAAGCCATAATGGAATCCGAACCAATTTCCCGTGGAACCAGAACAAGACTGCCAACTCAACTGCGCAGTGAAAGCGTTGGACACGCGTGGAACAGCGGGCGCGCAGGTCAGGCCGCCACGAGGCCGATCGGGCTTCTGAGGAGGCGCCCATGCACACGGTCGCGATAGTTGAGGATAACGCCCATTTGCGGGAACTGTTAACCAGACAGCTCCAACGCTGCCACGCGCTCACCTGCTGTGGAGCCTACGCCGATGCCGAAGAGGCGCTCCGCGAAATTCCCCGGCGCAAACCGGCCATTGTTCTGATGGACATCAAATTGCCGGGCATGGACGGCATCGAATGCACGCGCCGATTGCGCAAAGCGTTTCCAAACCTCAACGTCGTCATGCTCACCGAGCACGGAGATAGTGATCTGATTTTTGAAGCGCTCAAAGCCGGGGCCAATGGGTACCTGCTGCGCAAACACACCACGCCCACCCAGATTGAGCAAGCTCTGGCTGAGGTCATGGCCGGCGGTTCGCCGATGACTTCCTACATTGCGCGCAAAGTAGTGAATTATTTTCAGCAATTGGGCAACCCTCCCGGTTTGGAGAGACTTACCAGCCGCGAGAAACAGGTGCTGGCATGCCTCGTCGAAGGCTGGCTTTACAAAGAAATCGCCCATCGGCTAGGCATCAGTCTCGACACCGCCCGCAAACATTTGTGCAATATTTACCGCAAACTTCAAGTCAGTTCGCGCACGGAAGCAGTCGTGAAATATCTGCGCCTGAAACCATGAATGTACTAATGCCTAATGATTCACTCCGGTAGGGAGCGCGCGCGCCTCGCGGGCACCGGGCCGGCCGCTCGCCGTCCAGCTCGTTTCTTCATTCCGCAGCGTCAACAGTTGTTTCGATCAATTCCACCGAGCCATCGGCGGGACGCCGATGGACGTGACCACGACGGCCGCGTGCCCCATCAACTCTCAAACCTCAACTTCCTCTGGCCCCCCCCAAAGATGTAATAGTGTCCGGTCCTCGCCCCGGTTACCGTCCTTATCCGACACCAATGCTACCAGTATGGGCGTCGGCATCGGGCAACTGGTCGCCACAGAGTCGGACGGCAGCGAGCATCAGGGCTGGACACAGCTAAAGTCTAGCCGCAGTTCCGAAAGAAAGCACCTGAATCAAACCAAACCAAAATAGGCAATCACAAATGAAATTTAGCAGATTCCTTTATCAAAAGTTAACCACTCTCTCCGCGCTCGTCGGCGTCTTCTTGGCTTCGACGACTATGTCAAGCCACGCCCAGGCCCTGCCGCCAGGGCAGGACAAGTCGGACGGCCCTCGCTACCGGCCGGGCGAGCTGTTGATCCAGTTTAAGAAGGACATCACGGACGCTCAATTGGCAGATCTTTTTCAAAGAGGAGGGCTGCGCTTGCGCAAACACATTCAAACCGCCGCCATGAAATGGAATGGCCAACTGGGGATCACGCTCACGGCCACACCTTTGCCTGTGGAAGAAACCATCCAAATGCTTCGGAATCATCCGGCGATCGAGTTTGTGCAGCCCAACTGGATTTACACGCATCAGGCCGTATCGGATGATCCCTTCTACACCGATGGTTCTCTCTGGGGCATGTATGGGGATGCCACCTCTCCCGCTAATCAATATGGCAGTCAAGCGGGCGAACCGTGGGCCGCTGGATACACAGGTTCGCGGGACGTTTACATTGGTGTCATTGACGAGGGTATCCAATTTGATCACCCCGATCTGGAAGCGAATATCTGGACCAATCCAGGTGAAATTCCCGGGAACGGGATTGATGACGACGGCAACGGTTACGTGGATGATGTACATGGCTGGAATGCTCTCAATGACAACGGGAACATCTACGATCCTGCAAATGACGATCATGGCACTCATGTCGCCGGTACGATCGGCGCCGCAGGCCAAAATGGGCTGGGAGTGGCCGGCGTCAACTGGAACGTGACCATCATCTCCGGAAAATTTCTTGGGCCCAATGGAGGGACCACCGCCGACGCAATTCAAGCCATCGATTATATGACTGACCTGAAAATTAAGAAGGGCGTGAATATCGTCGCGCTCAACAATTCCTGGGGCGGAGGCGGCTACGATCCTGCCTTGCTCGGCGCCATTGCCCGCGCGGCGCAACAACAGATTCTGTTCGTCGCGGCCGCCGGCAACGGTAATTTTTTTGGGATCGGTTATAACACGGATAATTCCCCTTTTTATCCGGCTTGCTACAATACCACCACCGCGGCTGGTTACGATTCAGTTATTTCCGTAGCTGCCATCGACAAAAACGGGGCGAAAGCCGGTTTTTCGAACTATGGCGCTAATACGGTGGACTTAGGCGCCCCAGGTGTGGCCGTTTGGTCCACGGTGCCAAATGGCAGCTACGCTTCCTATAGTGGCACCTCCATGGCGACCCCGCATGTCACCGGCGCTATTGCGCTCTATGCCTCAAGCCAC
>QHNT01000410.1 GCA_003218515.1 Verrucomicrobiota bacterium
GAGGCCGTTCCTGAATTGTTGCCGCCGTATTGTCCGCTGACGAACCTGAAACATCGACAAGCGGTTCTCCGTCGATTTAACGCTGGTATTTTCGAAATATTAACGCCCATTAAATAACTGGCAAGCCAAAAGCAAGGCCTGCAGGCGTTGACCGGCACAATTTGATTTACATCCCTTAAATCTTCTGTGAGGATTTGGTTCATTCCCATTTGTCTTTTTCGACGCAGCACGCGGTCAAAGGCAGCAGTCGTCGTGGTGAGACAGGTACACAACATGTGGTACGCGCACGTCATCGGGTACGGTTTCTCCGTTTTTGCCGAGGCGATTCTGGTAAAGAGCCTGGTCGAGACGTTGTGGGATTGCATTGCTCCAAAGAGCTCGGACAATCCGCAGATCCGGCAACCTCCTTGGCAAGGCGATGCACTCGCGCGAATCGAAGGTGTCTTGTACATCGCCTTTTTACAACTCGGACTCGGCCAATTGATCGGTCTGTGGCTGCTCCTGAAGGTGGCCGGGCAATGGAAAAGGTGGATGGACGATGGCGACGAAAAGACCCAAAAGCCCGATGGACGGTCAGTCTTCAACATTTTCCTGATCGGGAATGCCCTTACGGTGCTCTACTCTTTTGTCGGGTTTAAGATCATCGGTTGGATCATAGCCGAAAGAGTATTGCAAGTGTGTTGGGTTTCTTTATCGGTTATTGCATCGACCCTGGTGCTCTGGGCATGGATTCCCGGGCAGCGGAAGTCGAGATTCTTATAAGGCCGCCAAAGGTTTTGACTTCACCCCAACAGAATTCCAGCCGACAACTGCGCTCTCAATCGTCATCACCCAGATCCTCGGCTTTGCTCCGCTCACCAGGCTAGAAAACGATTTTTTAAGGACCGAAGCAATCCGCCGAATCAAGCCGCCGGCGCATTACTTGACTGAGAATTTGAAAACGGTTGTGCTCTCGAAAGTCTCGCGGGGATGAAGCACCACGGACGGGAAGTTCGGTTTGTTGATCGAGTCGGGGAAGTGTTGTGTCTCGAGGCAGAAGCCACCGAAACGCGGGTACTGGACGCCGCCCACGCCGGTGATCGAGCCGTCCAGGCCGTTGGCCGTGTAGAACTGCACTCCGGGCTCGGTGGTCAGCACTTCCAGCACGCGACCCGACTTCGGCTCCTCAACCCGAGCCGCGAGGTCAAGCCGCTTGCCGCCATGGTTCAGGACGAAGTTGTGGTCGTAGCCGGGCGTCTTGAGGCCGGTTTCCTTGTATCGCGCGCCCACCGCAGTCTGCTTCGTGAAGTCGAGCGCCGTGCCTTTCACGCTCTTGATCTCGCCGGTCGGAATCAGGCCGTCGTCCACCGGCGTGTACTTGTCGGCGTTGAGCCACAGTTCGTGAGCGAGGATGTCGCCGGAGCCGGCCAGGTTGAAATAGCTGTGATTCGTGAAGTTGACTGGAGTGGCTTTGTCGGTAGTCGCTTTATAGTCGATCCGCAATTCATTCCTGTCCGTGAGCGTGTAAAGGACCGTCAGCGTCAGATTGCCGGGATAGCCTTCCTCACCATCAAGACTGAAGCAGCTCATTTCGACAGCGACTGAATGACCGCCCGCGGGAAGTGGCTTCGATTTCCACACCTTCTTATCAAAGCCTTTCAGACCGCCGTGGAGATGGTTCGGGCCATTGTTCTTTGCCAACGCGTATTCCTGGCCGTCGAGAACGAACTTGCCGTTGCCGATGCGGTTGGCGACGCGACCGGCGATGGCGCCGAAGAACGGATGCCCCCTCAGGTAACGGTCGAGGTCGTCGAAGCCGAGCACGACGTTGCCATCTTTTCCGTTTCGGTCAGGCACGTGCAACTCGGTGATGATCGCGCCAAACTCGGTGATCCTGGCGATCATGCCGCGCGGATTCCTGAGTGTATAAATCTTCACTGGCGTTCCGTCCGGCATCTGACCGAAGATTTTTTCGTCGAGCGACATCATGTCTTTGCCCTTTGAGTCAGTTGCGGACGCGCCGGTTGGGCAGATCAAAAGAGAGAGCGTAACTGTTGCGGCCGATAACCAGTGCCTCGATTTCGTTGTCGTGTTCATAAAAGTCCTTCCGGCCGTTTGCTTTAAACATGAACTGCAGCGATGAAATCATCGGCGCCACTGCTTCAACAGGTTGACCGCACTTATGTGTTGTATCGGGATCGGAAGCTGATTTATTTCGGCGGCTGTGATTATTTTCGGTTGTCAAGCCATCCGGCTGTCGTCAAGGCGATCCACTCCGGCTTGAAAAAGTACGGACTGAGCGTCGCCGCTTCGCGCAAGACGACCGGCAATCATTCGCTGCACGAAAAACTGGAGGAACGCCTGGCCGGTTTTTTTGGCGCGCCTGACGCTGTTTTGCTCTCAAACGGATACGCGACCAATCTTGTCCTGGCGCAGGCGCTCGCCGGGAAATTCTCACACGCCTTGATTGATGAACGGGCCCACGGGAGCCTGGTGGACGCCGCGGTTTTCTTTGACTGTCCGATCATTCGCTTTCCGTATCGCGATGCAGCCGCAGTCACTCGGATCGTCCAAAGAATCGGCCAACAATCACGGCCTGTGCTCTTGACCGACGGCATGTTTTCGCACGACGGCGAGCTTGCGCCGCTCAACGCTTATCTTAGGGGGTTGCCGCGTGACGCCGCGATTCTGCTGGATGATGCGCATGGTGCAGGGACTCTGGGCAAAACAGGCAAAGGAACCGTCGAACAACCGGGGGTGCGGTCGAACCGCATCATTCAGACGATCTCACTGAGCAAAGCGTTCGGCGTCTATGGCGGAGCGGTGCTCGGTCAGCGCTTTCTTTGTAATCGCATTCGAGAGAGGAGCCATTTGTTCGGGGGCAACACCCCGCTGCCGTTGCCGCTGGTGAACGCGGCCTTGCGAGCCGTCCGGATTGTGAAATCAGACAAGTCTCTGCGCCTGCGTTTGGAACGCAACGTTCGCTATGTCAAAGGCGAACTGTGCCGAACAGGATTCGCCATTGCCGACACGCCGAGTCCGATTATTTCCGTGGTTCCGCGGCGGGCCAGAGATGTCCTGCGACTGTCGAAGTCATTGCTCGCGCGGCAAATCTACCCCAGTTTCATTCGTTATCCGGTCAGTGCTGTCAGCGGTTATTTCCGATTTGCGATTTCGAGCGAGCACAGCCTGGAACAGCTTGGGAACCTGGTACGTGTTCTGTCTGAATACGCCGCTGGCGATGGGAAGTAAGCTTTCGAATCTGGACTTCGGCAAAATGGCGGAGAGGGGGGGATTCGAACCCCACGATTTCCGGCGAAAACATTAGGGATTCACGCGCAGACTCCCGATTGGACTCCCGAATTAAAGTCGTGTCATGTCCTGATCTGGCCCGCGTGGTCACTGCCTGGGCGAAACTGCCCGCGCCACTCAAGGCCGCAATCCTCGCCATTGTCAGTTCGCCAACATCTTCACCGGACGGCAGGCCATGAACAGTCCAAGACCGTAAACGTGTCGATTTAGCGCGACCACCTGCGGACAAAGTTGCTGGACAGATGAAGTCAATGTTGCGGCTGCGGTTTTGTAATTCAGAAAAGGAGTTTTGCCCGGCGGTGCTCGTTTTGATTCCCCTTGTGGTTGCAACGTTTTCCTCAATTCGGCGTTTGCCGCGCTTGGCCTGTTTTTGCCCCAAAAAACGCAAACCATATACAAAAGCGATATACAATCTGAATTTCTGATCTGCGCGTGTATGCGCGTTGCGAGGTCGCGAACGTAACTGCCGCCGCGAACCCAATTACGTTGCTCAAGTTGGCTCAATGACATTCAACCCATTCACCAGATCGAAGTGTTTTCGGTTGAATGTCGCCACGTCGCTGAATTCAGAATTTCGTGGTCACTGAAACCAAGCGCGTTGAATCCGTGCGCAATCCAGCGCAGACCCTCGCCAGCCGGATGAGGTTTCGACGGATGCGAGTCGGCGGCACGGACGATTTCGCCTAGCAGCACGAGCGCCGGGTCAGTCAGGTTGTATTTCTTGAGAATGGAGTTGAAGGAGACGTCTTCGCCGTGGTGTCCAAGCTCGCAGCCGTCAATGTCGAATGGAGTCGCGCCCAATTCGCGGGCCTTCGTCTCGACCTGATTTGCGGGGACGAAGATGAACTCGGCCTGCGGGTCAACGAAGTTCTTGATGAGCCACGGGCATGCAACCCGGTCCACTTTCACTTTCTCGCGGGTAATCCACTTCATGAGACATGACCTTAACCACATGTCTCGCGACTGTCGGCTTAACTTTTGTTCAGAATTGGGCGCTCGCCGGGACGGAAGAAAATGGGGATAATCCTCGGAAGTGGCGAAGATTCTAGTCATCGAAGATGAACCGAAAACAGCCAACGCTATCCGCAGCGGCCTGCGTGGCGAAGGCTACGATGCCACCGTGGCCAAGACCGGCGAAGACGGCTTTTTTCAACTCAACGCTGAGCCATTCGACCTTGTGGTTCTCGACTGGATGCTGCCGGGCCGCGACGGCATTGAGATTCTAAAAGCGCTCCGCGCTCGCGGAGCGAAGACGCCAGTGTTGCTGCTCACCGCCCGTGACGCTATCGAGGACCGCGTGCTCGGACTCGACAGCGGCGCGGATGATTACCTGGTGAAGCCATTTGCTTTCGCCGAACTGCTCGCTCGGGTTCGTGCGTTGTTGCGTCGCGTGGGTGACACCGACATTTTCCGAAAGCAAATCAGCGACCTGGTCCTCGATCTCGAAAATCGTCGCGTGAAGCGTGGCTCTCAGGAAATCTCTGTAACTCCGCGCGAGTTCGACCTGCTCGCTTACTTTGTGCGGCACCACGGACAAACTGTGACACGCCACATGCTCGCCAAAGACGTTTGGCGCGAGCCGCGCCGCGCGACGCCGCTCGACAACGTGATTGATGTTCACATCGCCCATCTGCGCCGCAAAGTTGATGAAGGTCAACGCGCCAAGCTTATTCACACCGTAAATCGTCGAGCATAGGCTGGGCGCGGAACTGGATCGCCAGCTCCGAATCGATTTCGATGTTATTGAAGCGCAACTCGACAAAGACGCCACCGGCCAGATTCGATGGTTGGTGCGCGGCGCACACGGCGACGAAGGCTACGCCCGGCTCTCTGCGTGGTTCGAGGTTTGGTCTGAGGGCAAGCAACTACTCCTTCGCCACTGGCCCGTGCGCGAAGCAGAGATCAAGAACCCGCTGCCCGCGCCTGTCGAGTCTATACTGCGGTTCTATACTGTCGAGTTGGAGCACGACCTTCACGTGCGCATCATGGAGCGTCCAGCCCGTGTGCATGAATTAGGCGTTATCGTGCGGGTGTTCCGCGATGAAACCGACACACGCCGCACGCTGGCGCAAATTGTTGAAGTCTTTGTGCTCGCCGCTCCTCTGGCCGTTTTTCTGGCGTCGCTTGGCGGATATTTCGTCGCGCGGCGTTCGCTCGCGCCCGTGGCTGCGATGGCCGAGCAAGCGAAGCAAATCACCTCCGAGTCTTTGACCGAACGCCTGCTCAATCCGAATCCGCACGACGAACTCGGCCAACTTGCCGCAGTGTTCAACCAGACATTGCACCGTCTGGAGAATTCATTCACGGAACTGAAACGATTTACGGCGGACGCTTCTCATGAACTCCGCACTCCGTTAACCGCGCTCCGTACCGTGGGGGAGGTCGCCTTGCGCCAAGGCGACAACCCCACGGCGCTCCGCGAAACCATCGGCAGCATGTTGGAGGAAGCCCAGCGACTCAACGACCTCATCGAATCGCTGCTGACGCTGGCGCGGATGGAGAGCGGCAAGGTTTCCATTAGACTTGAGCCGGTGAAGCTCGCCGAGCTCGCGAAGGAAGTGCGCGAGAACTTGAATGTACTCGCGGCGGAGAAGCAGCAAACTATCGAACTATCCGGCGACGATGGCCTGACCGGCTCTGCCGACCGACTCTTGTTACGACAGGCATTGATGAATATCGTCCATAACGCCGTGCGCTACGCCCCTCCGCACACGCGGATCTCTATTCGCACCACCCGGCGCGACGGAGACGTGTGTATTGAAATTGCCGCCCAAGGGCCGGGCGTTGCCTCCGAACATCACATGAAGCTTTTCGAGCGATTCTATCGCGTGGACAAATCCCGCTCCCGCGCCGAAGGCGGTCACGGCCTTGGCCTGGCCATCGCCAAGCGCTCCGTCGAACAGCAGAACGGACGGCTCGAAATGGAGAGCGAACTTGGGAAGGGCAGCGTTTTCCGTATCGTTTTGCCATCAGTGTAGAAGCATGAAGATGAGTGCTTGAACGATTCTCCTCCAACGGGCACCATCTGTGGCCGATGACGTTCCGTAAACTGAGACTAGCGAGCAAGCAACCTCGCGCAGCCATAGCTTTGGTCGCGCGGGGACTGATGGTCCTGTTGTTCATATCGTACGTCAGCTACGTCCCGTTCCATCTTCTCAAAGAGCGGCATTTGGACGCCGCCGCCTTTTCGTCCGCACAATTAGCTACGGTTCATTCGGACGATCACGACGATGCCGATCACGATAGCCACGACGGCCATCACAAGCCGCATCCGTCGTCTGAGCACACCGTTCAAATTCTCCTGAAGTCCGAGTCCATCGCGCTGTTCATCGCTTTTGTCCCTGCGGTTACCACCATCGTCCTCGACGCGCCAGCCTCGCTCTTCACGGCTGCGTTTGTTGAACGCATCTGGCCGCCGGGAGAATCGCCACCCGGGCCTTCGCAGCCTCGCGCTCCACCCATCGCTTAACTCCGTCTTCGCATCTACGCGCCGAGTCGTTCGGCGTGTGACGCCTTCATCTGCCTGAACGCCTCACAGGCGGAAACCATTTCCCGGCGTATTCCCTTTCGGGGCGAGAATCCGATTTGCGTTTATGAATCAGCTTTCTTTTCTGCCTTCCAGCGCGCGCTGGCTGGCCGCCGTCGTGGCGGCGGGGGTCGGCGCGCTTCACTTTGCCAACGCAGCGGAGTCTCCACCTGCGAATACAAACGCGCCGTCTGTCGCGCTCGATACGCTTGTGGCAGATGTGTTGGAGCACAATCCCGAACTCAATTTCTACCGCGCCGAAATCGCCGCCGCGAAAGGCGAACGTCGCACCGCTGAGAAATGGGCCAATCCTGAAGTCTCCACAACGGTTGGCCAAAAACAGGTGCGTGGTGGTGGGCTGTTGGATGAAGGCGTTGCATGGTCGGTCTCGGTGTGGCAGACCTTTGAATGGCCGGGGCGAATCCCGTTGCGGAAGGCGATCGCGAACCATCAGATCAAACTAGCCGGGCTCGGCTTCGACCAGTTCCGCTCTGCGCTGGTCGCCCGGGCGCGCACGCTGGCCTTCAATCTTTTCGCGGCACACGAAAAGGCGGCGGCGGCGCAGGAAGTGGCCGAGCGGTTCCAGGCCTTGCGCGAAGTGCTGGTACAACGCGACGCAGCGGGGCTGACACCATTGCTGGAGCGGCGCATCATCGAAGCCACGGAGTTGACGCTCCAACGCAAGGCAAGCGAGGCGGCTCTGGAAGCCCAAGCCGCGATGCTGGAACTGAATCAACTGCGCGGCCAGCCGTGGACGAACGCGCTCAAAGTGGAGTCGGCGCAACTGTCATTCCCGTCTGTGCCGGATGTTGACGTTCTGCTCTCTGCGACGCAGACGAACAACTTCGAGTTGCAGATGCGACAAGCTGAACTTGAACAGCAGGGCTTCAGGGTTTCGCTGGCGAAAAATGAAAAGAACCCGGCCGTCACGGTTGGCCCTTATCTTGCGCAAGAGCGCGCGGGCGACCGGGAGACGCAGGTCGGCATCGGCCTCTCGCTCCCGCTGCCGCTGTGGAACCGCAACACCGGCAAGATCGCCACGGAAGAGGCGCGACAGCAGCAAGCCGCCACATCGTTGCTAGTCACGCAACGGAGCATCGAACGGCAGGTGGTCGAGAGGGCGCGTGCGTATCAGACCAAGATCGCCGAGATGGCCAAATGGCGGCCGGATTCGGTGCCGCAATTCAAGGAAGCGGCGGCGTTGGCTGACCGGCATTACCGGGTCGGCGCCGTGCCGATTGCCACGTACGTCGAGTTGCAGAAGCAATATCTCGAAGCAGTTGACGCTCTGCTCGACACAAAGCGTGAGGCATTGGAAGCAGAACAGGAATTGCAGCGCCTGACGGGCCTGGAATTCAAAGCGGTTCAAACTCTGATCCCAGACAAATCCTCGAACCCTTGACGCCATGATTGACCGCATTCTCGAATTTTCCCTCCGGCAGCGCGCATTGGTGCTGCTCGGCGCTGTCGCGCTGCTTGGCGCTGGCCTCTGGTCGGCGTTGCATCTCCCGATTGACGCTGTGCCAGACATCACCGGTGTGCAGGTGCAAATCAATACCGAAGTTCCCGCGCTGGCCGCCGAGGAATCGGAAAAGCTTGTGACTCGGCCCATCGAAATCGAGATGGCTGGCCTGCCTGGAATGGAAGATATGCGTTCGTTGACGAAGTTCGGCCTTTCGCAGATCACTTTGAATTT
>QHNT01000411.1 GCA_003218515.1 Verrucomicrobiota bacterium
CGTCCGTCATGGGCGTCGGCGCCGCCAAACGGTTGAACGCGCTGAAGTGGAGCATCGTCGAGCGAATTCTGTGGGCATGGCTTTTGACCTTGCCGGCCACGGCCGGGGTGGGCTACGCGCTCACCCGCCTGATGCAGTTCGCCGGCTGGATTCTGTAACGCGGATCAGCCGTCCCTTTCGGCAATCCACCGCCTAACCCGCGCTTCGATTTGATCACGGATTTCACGCGTCCGTTGAAGTTTCTGTTCTTCCGTCCCGGTCAACGATGACGGGTCGGTGAATCCCCAGTGCAGGCGTTTGCCGGCGCCGGGAAACACCGGGCATTTTTCCGCGCTCCCCTCGTCGCAAACGGTGACGACATAGTCGAACTGCTTTCCGCCATCAAGGATGTCCGACACGCTCCTGGTCTGATTTCCAGAAATGTCAAAGCCGATTTCCTGCATCACCTGAACCACCCGTGGGTTCAATTTGCCCGGTTCCAAACCGGCGCTTTCTCCGGCCAATCTCCCGTTTCCAAAATGATTCAAAAACGCTTCCGCCATCTGACTGCGCGCGCTGTTGTGCACACAAACAAACAAAACTTTGATTGGATTCATGCCAGTTAGAGTGATTGCCAAAACAAATTTCCGGATCGTTGAGGTGGCGAGACTGCTGCGCCTCACAGAGGCGCTCTCCGGAGCGCGGGTCTGCGGCTGTCTGCGACCCGCAGAGCGTGGCCCACGTTCAATAGGGGAAATTGCTTTTGGCAATCGCAATAGCCACAGCAAATGTCGACTTGGAGCAATTGTAAAGCCTCCGTTTATGACAATCGCATGACGGGCGCTTCTCAGTTTCTGGCAATGTTAGAATATAGTGGCACGGGTGTCCCGCCCGTGCTGATGCTCGTGATTCTCAACGTCTCCACCGGCGCGCAGGAAAAGGGCATCACGGCGGGCATGGCTGCCGGCGGGGTGATTGGGGCTGGAGGCGTTGTTCGCGGGACCCATCAGCGGCGCGTCCATGAACTCGGCCCGTTCGCTCGCCCCCTCCTTGGTGTCAGGCCACTTGGAGCAGTTGTGGATTTATATCGTGGCGCCCCTGCTGGGCGCGGTGCTCGCGGTTTTCGCCTGCCGCTGTGTTCACGAGAAAGACTGTTGTCCGACCACGACAAACTCCGCTGCGTGAACCGTGATCTTCGTGCGTTTCAGGAAGTCGCCGTCAGGCCCTAAGCTTCCCTGGTAAATCGTCCGTAGCGCAGTGCGAGCGTCGGCAGCGCGAGCAGATTGAGCAGCGTCGAAGTCAGCAGGCCGCCAAGAATCACAATCGCCATCGGGCCTTCAATTTCGCGTCCTGCCGAGCCCGAACCGATGGCCAGCGGCAACAAACCGAGCGCCGTCACCAGCGCCGTCATCAGGATCGGCACCAGTCGCTCGGTCGCGCCGCGCAAGGCGGCTTCGAGTCCCCAATTCATGCCTTCCTCGCGCACGAGATGTTCGAAGTGCGAAATCATCATGATCGAGTTGCGCATGGTAATGCCGAACAACGTCACGAAACCCACCATCGTTCCGAGCGATAAGGTGGCTTTGCCTGCGCCAAGCCATGCGCTGAGGAAAATTGCCAGCACACCACCCACCAGCGCGAACGGCACATTCGCCAGCACCAGCAGGAGGTTTCGGCCCTGCCGGAAAACTACGGCCAGCAGGAGTACGATCCCGACGCCGGCAATCAGCGAGTGAATCAACAATTCCCGCTGAGATTTGGTTTGTTCCTCCGCCGCGCCGCTGAATTCCAGATAAACCCCGGCGGGCAGTTGCATCTTCGCGGCGATTTGCTTTTGGGCTTCGACCACAAACGACGCCACATCACGTCCGCCGGGGTTGCACGTGACGGTCTGCCGACGGCGCGCGCCGTCGTGCAGAATCGAGTAGCGGCCCGTGGTCAGATAAACGTCCGCCAGTTCGCGCAAGGGCAGTCGCAAGCCTTGCGTGTTGCGCACCAGCAGCGCGCCGACGCTTTCCGGCTCCTGCCGGTCCGCCGGTTCCAGAATTGCCGCAACGTCGAACACTTTGTTGCCTTCATAAGTCTGCGCAACGATGGCGCCCTGATACGCCGTTTGAATGGCTTCGAGCACTTCGACCGGACGAAAGCCGAACTGCGTCAAACGTTCGGACCGCAGCCGTACTGCCATGCGCGGCGAGCCGGGAGGCGATTTGATCTGCACGTCGGCGGCGCCATGAATTGATGGAAGGAGCTGGGCAATTTCCTCCGCCTTTTGGTCGAGCAGGTCGAGGTCGTCGCCAAAAACGCTGATGACCACCTGTGCCGTTTCGCCGGAGATAGTTTCGCCGATGCGATCGCCGAGGAAGGTGAGCACCTCGGATTGGATGCCTGGAAATTCCTTCAGCGTGGCGCGGATTTCGTCCTGCACTTTGGCTTCCTCCCTGGCTGGCATCGGGTTGAGTTCGACGTGAAATTCGCTGCGATGTGGTCCCCAGGTATCTTCGCCCATCTCAGCCCGTCCGATCTGTTGCTCGACCGTTTTGATATGAGGATTTTTCAGCAACTCCTGTGCAATGCGCTCGCCCAGTCGCTGCATCTCCGGCAGCGACGTCCCTGGAGTCGCGGAGATCTGAAGCACGAAATGCCCTTCGCGGAATGAAGGCAAAAACTCACCGCCGAAAAACGGCAGCGTCGCTGCCGTGGCAACGAACAAGACCAGCGCCACTCCGATGATCGTCCGCGGCGCGCGGCTGGCGCGTTCGAGGGCGCGCCGGTGAAGTATTTTCAATTGGGCGATGTAACCCGGCTCGGCATGCGGCTTGACGCGTGAGAGAATCAAAAAGCACAACACCGGTGTGACCGTGAGCGCCACGACGAGCGATGCCAGGTTGGCGAGAATGAAGGCGACGCCAAGGGGCGCAAAGAAATGGCCCTGCAAACCGGTCATCGTCAGCACCGGCAGAAACACGAGCGCCACGATGAACGTGGCGTAAACGACGGCGCTCCGTACCTCCAGCGCTGCGTCGAGCACGACTTGAAACAGCGACTGCGCATTCGCTTTTTCTCCCTCTCCCGCGGAGGGAGGAGAGGGTTGGGGTGAAGAGGGATGTCTTTCCTCTGATTGCCCCTCACCCCCGCCCTCTCCCGTCCGGCGGACACCCTCTCCCCCGCTCTGAGCGGGGGAGAGGGAAGGGGTGAGGGGGTGCTCCGGTTCATGGAGAGGGAGACCTTTGATTTTCGCGCGATGTTCCCGCATCCGGCGCAAAATGTTTTCCACGGTGATGATGGCGTCGTCCACCACCACGCCGATGACCGCCGCCAGGCCGCCGAGCGTCATCGTATTGAGCGTGACGCCGAAGTGATCGAGCACAATGACCGCCGCGAACAACGACAATGGAATGGCGGTAAACGAAATAAAAGCCGTCCGCAAATCGAGCAGGAACAGGAACAACACGATCGCCACCAAAATCGCGCCCAGCAGCACCGATGACTTCATGTTGTGAATCGCGTTCTCGATGAACGTCGCGGGCCGGTGCAATCGGGGGACGTATTGAATGCCTTCGGCCTCGAAGGCCGGCTTCAACTCGTCCAGCGCGCGCTCGACCGCCTCCGTCACTTCCAGCGTGTTGGCGCGGTATTGGCCGGACATTGTCAGCAAAACGCCCGGCTTGCCCATGATGAGCGCGTCGCCAAATTTCGGTTCCGGCGCTTCGACGACGTTCGCCACGTCTTTCAATCGGACGCTGCGACCGTCATGCTGCGCCACGACGACTTCGCCGAGTTGCGCGGCGGTAAGCGACTGGCCTTCCGTCTGAATTAAAATCCGCTGCGCCGCGGTTTCAATGAAGCCCGCGCCGCGAACGCCACTCGCCTCGCGCGCCGCGTTCAACACGTC
>QHNT01000266.1 GCA_003218515.1 Verrucomicrobiota bacterium
CTGGCTCCCGGCGGGTGGGTGGCGCAGCGGCGCTTCGAGTCCGTGCCAGTGTCCACACCGATCGGCCTTCGGCACGCGTTCGTCGGCGTTTATACCGTCAATGGACGCGCTGCAGGCGCCTACGCGCGATTGTCCGAAAAACCGGTGATTGATTTTGCGGCAGCAGATGTCGCGTTACTCCTCGAAGAGGATGAATAAGGAAGAAATCTTTTCAACTTGGGCGCCGGAAGGATCGCCTTGGTCGCGGTGGGCCAAGCCGGTCTTGTTCGCCTATCTCGAGTCTGCGCTATCGCGAATTCCAATCACGGAGGCGGCAAGTGACGTGAGTTGGTCGCCGCCGCCAAATGAGAAAATTGCACTTGTGCTCGACTTGCCAGGCGCCGAAGGAGTTCTGGCCGGTGTCGCCCTCGCGGCGCGAGGATATCGTCCCGTCCCGCTCTACAATGCCGTGCCACTGCCGGTTGGCGAACCCCTCCTCGATCCACTCACTAACAGAGCGGTAGCGGCAGTGAATGTGTTGCCAATCATCAGCGCCTTGAGGCAGGGTGCGGAACAACTTGTTCAACTGAATCTGCCATTCGATGCGCCACCCGCTTTCCTGCTCGACGCCAACCGGCGTGGTGACGGTCGGAAGATGGAACCAGACGAATTTGACAATCGTTCGATTTCGTTCACCACGGATTTTCCTTCGGCGAACTTCCTCGGCGCGCACGGAATCCAACGAGTGATGCTGGTACAAAAGAACAGTCTCGATCCCCAATCGGACCTCGCGCATTCGCTCCGCCGCTGGCGGGACGGCGGGCTTAAACTCGAACGACTACGACTTGATCCTCCTTCACGACCCGAATCTCTTGAAGTCGCTCGACCGTCATGGTATGGCGCGATGTTCCAGCGTGCGCTTTCCAGTATCGGTCTGCGACGGTCAGGCAGCGGCGGTTTCGGCGCGTGGGTTCCCGAGTCATCCGCCGGAGGTTAACGGCTCTGCGACCGAACATACCGCCTTCAAAGTCTTCCATCCCGTTGGCCGAGCAGCGTAGGCGGCGGTTTTGCAAAACCGCAGAGGCTGGTGCTTATGCTGATCTGAAAATTATGCGGACAGAGGTGCTGGATGGCTTTGGTTTTCCTGACTCTGCCGCCCAGCGATCTCCGCATAATCATCAGAGGTTTTCCAAGAACGCCAGGAGACGATCGTTGGCCTTGAAACGTGTCGCCTTTGTCTTGGGTGATTGGAGCTTGTGCAAACAGCGCTCCTTCATTCGCAGGTCCAACTCAACATACTGATGCGTCGTGGAAGGAGATTCGTGGCCCAGCATTAAAGCGATCACGCAGACGTCCACACCGGCCTGGAGCAAATGCATCGCCGTGCTATGCCGGAAAGTGTGCGGCGATATGGACCGCCCTTTTAACGAACCGCATTTTTCAGCGGCGAGTTCAACAACGAGACGCAAACGTTTCTCGACGCCGGAACGAGTCAAGTTCTGGCCAAAGCAGTTTGTGAACAGCGGGGCAAAAGTCTCGCCGGGCAAGTCCGCCAGATAACGTTTCAAATCGGTGGCAACCGGTTTTAACAGTGGCACCGCACGCTGCTTGCGGCCTTTGCCTTTTATTTGAATGGTCGTCAGTGGTCCCCATTGGATGTCCTGGCGTTGCAGTGCCAGTATTTCTGATACACGCGCGCCGGTGTGATAGAGCAACCCCAAGAGTAGACGATCCCGCCGTCCGCTCGGAGTGTTGGTCGGCACTGCCGCCAAAATGGCGTCCAGTTCCGATTTGGAGAGAAAGCCAAGCAAAGGTCGATTAAACCGCTTCAGGGGAACGGCCAGGACCCGGCTGCTCAAGGCCAGCGCCGTGGGTTCCTGACTGCCGACGTAACTCATGAAAGCGCGAACGGCCGCCAGTCGCAGGTTGCGCGTGCGTGGCTGACAGCCTCGCACTCTTTCCAGGTGATCCAAAAAGCGATGACGTTCGGGGCATTCCAATCCGTCAGTAGTTGCTGGCTGGCGGTTCGGCCGGTTTTTTGTCGAATGAACTCGAAGCCGAGCCGGAACGTATCGCGATAGCTTGCCAGCGTGTGGCTGCTGACGCGTTGTTGGGTTTGAAGACGCTGGCAGAAAAAGCTCTGCAGCAAATCCGAGAACGATTTGATCGGGTTCTTGCTCATGGACGCCTCCTCTCTGTGGCTGTCAACCGCCGGCTGGCGACGGCAAGCAACTCAGGCACCGCGGACAAGTACCAGTAAGTATGCCGGATATTGCTGTGACCCAGATAGGTTGCCAAGGCCAGGATCTTCCGTCCCAGCGCATCGTCCTTTCGTCGTTGCCAGGTGATGAGTCGTTTCACCGCAAATGTGTGCCGCAGATCATACGGTCGCGGTGTGGGAGACTGCTTCCAGCCCAACTGCTTCTTCAGGGAATGGAAAGCGTCGATTGCCGCTCCGTAGGAGACCGGGCGGCCCTTTTTGGAAAGGAAAAGTGCGCTGCTTTGGGATTGAGGATGATGTTTGTGACGCAATCGTTTGTAGTCATTCAACGCTTGCACGACACTCGCGTGGATGGGCACGAACAACGACCGATAGGTGGCGGGGCGCAAACTCCAGGCAGGCCCAAGGTCTGCGGCCGCTGCCAACAAATCGGAGATTTCCTGAGCCGTATAGATGTGAACAGGATTTCGGCGGTAAGCAGAACCGAATACCCCCGATTGCGGCACTTGAACCCGAGGATCAAAGGCATTCCAGAACCGGGCAAACCGTCGCACGACAACCACGCGTCTGGCCCACCACACCGGATCGGCATCGACCGGCGAGCAGGCCCAGTCGTAAACCAGTTTTTCGGTCAGCGGCCCGCGGAGGTGGGCTTTTCGCGCATAACGCGCCACTGATCGCAAGAGGAGTTCATCGACCTTCAACCTGTATCCCAACGAGCGGCGAGTACTCAGGTAAAAATCGATGGCTTGAGATCCATGCCCGCATTGTTGAGGAGATGTGTTTGATAGTCTGCGAGAAGACTGTCGATTGGAGGGATTGAAGCGATATTTTTCATCGCCCCAATTCTGGCTCCCTGAATCAGACGCTCAATATTATGCGGACATCGAAAGCCCAGAGGCCGAATGAAATCAGCGATGTACAGCACCCTGTCCGCATAATTTTCAGATCAGCATAAGCACCAGCCTCTGCGGTTTTGCAAACCGCCGCCTGCGCTGCTCGGCCAACGGGATGTGAAATTGAAAGCACGGGCGGAGGTTTTCGCCTCCGCCCGCGTTGTTTGCCAACTCCGTGGCGTCCTTGAATCGTCTTTCAACTGCGGATAAGTCCGCGATCATCACTGCTCGTCTCCCATTTCGACCTTGCAGCCACATTCGGGAGTTGAATAATGCGAGCGAAGCAACGACTCACATGAGGATGCTTGTGCCCTAGCGATCACGATTCTTCGAAAGCGCGATTCTGATGCTGTATTGCCTGGTCCTCGCAGGCTGTTCCACTCCCGTTGCGCGCAAGTCCCAGGCAAACTCTGGTTTCGCACAGACACCCCAGAAAACCCATTTGCTCTATCTTCTCCCTTCGCCACATTCCCGGCTCTACGTGGAGGTGGACGCGGTGGAAGGATGTGAGCCGAAAGACATCGCGCTTCAAAAGCTCAAGGAGTTTCTGTCCGCGCACTGCGATAAGCCCGACGGAATTGAGATCGTGCGCAGCGATGTGATCCCCATCAAAGCAGCGCGGGGAATTTCACCGAGGGCACTTGCTCGCAAATATATAAATGGCCCGGACAAGATTACTGCCTCAACACCGGCGTTTATGTACGTGCTCTTTTACAACTACGCGCTGTGCGGAGACTCTGCCGTTGCCAAGGCCGGGCACCCAGGTGCGAGCACGCCGCCCGCTCGGCGCCCGGAGGTCGGGAATCCGTATGCCGAGGTTCTGCCATATCCGACGATTTATTTCAATCCGCGCTATTTCCTAGGAATGGCTAAGAATCAAACCCTCCTTCACGAAACAGGACACCTGCTGGGCCTGGTGAGCAGGCGGTCCGACCCGCACGATCTTCATTGTCCGAACCCAGCGTGCCTGATGAACGCGCACCTTCGCCCGTATCGTTGGCTCATCGGCAAGACGCAAAAGCAGCTTTGCCCGGAATGCACGGCGGAACTGTCACAGCATTCCCGGCAATCACCACGGTCGAATCTACGCTTCGTCGGCCCTGTCCTGGACCGTTCGGAGGCTGGCTACCATGTCTTAAGCTTGCCGGATCGCGTAACGCTGGTCTTTAAAGAGTTGACCGAACAGGACTGCCAGCACTTCGCCGCGGCCATCCACGCTGAAATGCCCAACCAGGAGCTGCGCGTGGATTGTCTCGCCGGAGATGAACTGCTCGAAGACTCCGCGAAAGTACGTGAAATGATCAATCGACTTCAGGCGGATCCTTTGGACCGGGTACAAAATGCGGGTCCCAAGATTTTGCTTCGAGCCTGCATGGCTCGCTACGACCACCTCGGCCAGCACGCCAATTACGTAGAGACACTTCGTCAAGCAATCCTTTTGGATGGAAAGGATGCCTGGTGTTACAACCAACTTGCCTGGGTGCAAGCGACCTGTTCAGACGCGTCGGTTCGAAATGGCAAGGAAGCCGTCGCTGCCGCCACGAAAGCGTGTGAGCTTACGGGCTGGAGCAATTGGCAGTTCGTTGACACACTCGCCGCCGCGTGCGCCGAAGCGGGCGCTTTCAAGCGCGCCGTTGAATTGCAGGAACAAGCACTACGCACCGGCGCCCCGATCAGGTCGGAACAAAAGGCCATGCAAGAACGGGTCAGGCTCTATAAACAGTCACAGCCTTTTCGGGAAAACTCGGACAAACCGTGAAACACCAAGTTCGGGTCGAGATCTGCTTTCGAAAAGCGCGGGCAGAAGCTTTTGCCTCCGCCCGCGCTGTTGCCTCTTGGCGTCATTCCGATGTCCGCTTTTCTCTACTCACAGCGTCGATCCTTTCGTTTCATTGATTTAATCGCTCATAGACAAACAAAAAACCCTGCTCACACGCGGTAAGCAGGGTTTGGAAATTCTATCGCCTTCGATTACCTGCTTACCTCCGGTCTATCCAATGTGGGTTCTTGACCCTGATACGCCCTGGATAGGCTAAGGCCGAACATACGATTCGACCGGCTATGACGTGCCGCTAACGCGACTGACATCATTGGCCAAATCATGACTGATATGTTCGTGCAAGTTTTCATCGAATGCAGGAGACGTTTACCACCAAGAAAGTTACGTCAAATATTTTCGCGAGAATTCTTCAAATGAATGCCGCCCGAAGCAATTTGATTTCGCGAAGGCGAAGGCGTAGCCTCTGCCCCATGAAAACCGCGCCGCTCTCGCCTCCTCCTCGTCCACCGCGGAATGGAAAGATCGCCGGGGATGTGAGTGATCCGGACGGAGGCGGGATCGATCGGACAACTTCCAGCCAAAGATTTGCGGGAACAAATTTGAGTCAGCGCGCCTTCACGCTGATCGAGTTGCTGGTGGTGATTGCCATCATAGCCATTTTGGCCTCGTTGCTGCTCCCCGCCCTGGCGAGAGCAAAGGCGAAAGCCAAAGCGATAAAATGCTTGAGCAACGAAAAGCAAATCGGACTGGGATATCTCTTGTACGCCTCTGATAATTCTGACCTTTTGCCGTTGGCAGCGCACCTGGGGGACGCTGCGCCGTGCCAATGGTTCTTTGAAATTTCACCCTACATCGCAAAACAAACCGCGAGCTACAGCAACCTGGTCGCCAAGGCCAACGTGGTTGCATGTCCCTCGGCCAAACTTGAGAAAGTGTTCCCGTCCTCCACCCCTGCTTCCCAGGCTTATGGCGGCTACGGACAAAACTACGTTTACCTTGGCTACCTTGAGGAAGCGGACCGGGTGAAAACAACGAAAGTCACCAAGCCCACTGAAACCTGCATGAACGGCGATGGACTCGACCCCGTTACCGGGTTGAACTGGTGGAATTACGGCTATCTCTATCCACCATCTCTCCCACCTTGGGGCACCACTAAAGTCCTGCCCTACGTCCGGCATGGCAAAGGTGGCAACTACTCATGGGTGGATGGCCATGTCTCCAAGACTTCGTGGAACGTCATGTCAAACGGCGCAAACGGAAAGATCGACTGGTTCTACCTGACAACACCGGACGAGCGGCGGCCATCGTGGGCGCAATAGTCGGCGCCAACCCCATTCGTTCAGGATCAAATCTCGGTCAGCGTGCGCCGAGTCCTTCCGGACGGGCACCGGCACGCGGGATGTGTGACTACTTCAAGCGGATCCGAATGGTTTGGGTGAGTCGGCCGAATAACGATTGCTTTTTCGGCTTCAGAGGGGCCGTGGGCAGGGAAGCCCCCGGCAGCGGTTCACACGGTCCGGAGCAGGACGGACAAAAGGTCCTGGTCTTTCCTCCAGCCAGTCGCAGCACATGAACGCAGTCCTCGCAAAAGACCTTCTGACATTTGACGCACCTCACAATGGCCCGGACTTCGCGATGGTTGAGACAAGACAGGGAGCCGTCCGCCAAAGTCTCGGACGACGGCGGTCGTTCGAACTTCAGTTCGGGAATGGCGATATGAGCGGGTTCGGTGGCCGGCGTCGATTCGAGTCGCAGTTCCGCGCTGCCCAATCGCAGTATCTGTCCGGAGGTGAGCTGAGCTTCCTGAACCGGTTGCCCGTCGATGTAAGTGCCGTTGGTTGAACCAAGGTCTCGAACCAAAACTGAATCTTCGGACACAACAATCTCGCAATGGAAACTGGATACGGTCACATCATGGACGCGAAAATCATTGGTTGGGTTTCGCCCCAAGGTGTTGAATCCCGGCTCCAGCTCGAATGCTCCCGGATGAGTCAGACCCGTTAATACAAGCTTGTTCATAACCATCGCGCCAGCCTCGCTGACAATTTATCGTGCCGAGCGTTTATTGTCGAACCGATTCTGGCCAACCAGTGTTCTTGAATCGTCGTCACTTCGCAAGTTGGTCCTTGCGCGGGAACAACGGAGCGGGTTCGCCAATGGTGTGGCCGCCATTCAAGCGGCCCCAGACCGCTTCGCTCATTTTGTCCGGCGAAACGTCGAGGCCAAGCTGCGCGTAGATTTTCTCCGCGGTCGTTGGAATGAATGGCCAGAGCAATACCGCGAGAAGACGGCAGGTCTCGGTGAGGTTATAAAGGACCTGATCCAGACGCGCCGCTTTCGACGGGTCTTTAGCAAGCTTGAAAGGGAGGGACTGTTCGACGTATCGATTGCCGCGAGTCACCAGCGACCCGATGCGCTGAAGCGCGGCTTGCAGTTGGTTGCCGCGCAGATGCGCGATGGTATCGTTGACGACCTGATCCGCTTCGGGCGCGAGTTCATCGTGGCGCGGCGGCACGACGCCGGCGCGATAACTCTGAAGCATCTTCAACGAACGATTGAGCAGATTGCCTATGCCATCCGCAAGTTCAGCCTTGTAGCGCGCGGCGAACCCGGCGTCGGTCCAATTGCCGTCCGGGCCGATGTCCAATTCGCGGACGACATAATAGCGGAACGCGTCCACTCCCCATTCGTCAACGATGGCGACCGGATCCACGACGTTACCCGTGCTTTTGCTCATCTTTTGTCCGTCCTTTTGCCACCAGCCGTGCACGAGGATTTGTTTCGGCAACGGCAGCCCTATCGCTCTGAGAGTGATCGGCCAGTAAACCGCGTGAAATTTCAGAATGTCCTTGCCGATGACATGCACGTCGGCGGGCCAGAGTTCGATTTCGGATTTCGGATTTCGGATTTCGGATTTAAGAGCCGCGAGCACGGCGGGATCACCCTGAGCAGCGGGGACGCTGATATAGTTCACCAGCGCGTCGAACCAGACGTAAGTAACAAATTTCTCGTCGAAAGGCAGCGGGATGCCCCAGTTCAACCGGGCCAACGGGCGGCTGATGCAAAGGTCTTCGAGTGCGTTGTTCTTCAGGAAGGCGAGCACTTCGTTGCGGCGGTAAAACGGTTCGATAAACTCCCTGCCCTGGGGATCGATTTCGGGGTGGGACTCGATGTGCTCGATCAGCCACTGCTGATGTTCTCGCAGGTGAAAGTAATAATTGTCCTCAACCAGCTCCACGACCTGGCCGTAGTTTGCATCGAAAGTCCTGTCGGCGCGCCGGTCCTTTTCGGTCAGGAAGGTTTCCTCTTTGAGTGAATAAAAACCGCGGTATTGCGCTTTGTAAAAGTGGCCGGCGGCATTGAGCTTTGAGAGAATGGCCTGCACGGCTGTCTGGTGGCGCGGTTCCGAAGTGCGGACAAAGTCGTCGTTGGAAAGATTCAGTTTTTTGGCGAATCCCTTCCAGACAGCCGCCAGGTCGTCGCAGTAAGCCTGCGGCTTTTTCCCGCTGTCCAGGGCGGCCTGCTGGACTTTCTGGCCGTGTTCATCGAGGCCGGTCAGAAAAAAAACCTCCTCGCCCAGGCTGCGGCGAGCGCGGGCGATCACGTCTGCGACGATTTTCTCGTAGGCGTGGCCGAGGTGCGGCTCGCCGTTCACGTAATCAATCGCGGTCGTCAGGTAGAAGCGTTTGCGCATTCGCGGGCTTACTTTGGCGGACGAAGGGCCGCTTGGCAACTGCGGTGACGAATCGGCACACCGGGTTGAGCCCGGCAGCGTTCCTGTGGTGGCGGGCCTCCGGCCTGCCGTGGCGCCGGGCATCCTGCCTGGCGTACAGAATGGTTCGAGCCAGAGATCGAGCAGTACTCCTGTCAGTCGCAGAAACGCCGACTTTCACAGGAGCGCCAAACCGCCTGTCACCGCCGCCAACAGCCAGATCAACAGCACGGCGCTGGTGCGGCTCCAGCCGCGGCGAACCAGACGGTGCGAAAGATGGTTGTTGTCGCCGATGTAAAATGGCCGGCCCAATTTCCAACGAAGCATCACGACCCAGACCAAATCAACGAGCGGCACCATCAGGACGAGTAACGGTTTCAAAACGGACAGAACCTCCGGGTTTCGGCGCGAGTAAAAGTGCGGGAGAATCGCCAGTATGGCGAGCAGGTAGCCGATCAAATGACTGCCGGCGTCGCCGAGGAAAGCACAGGCTCCAGGAAAATTATAAGGAAGAAAACCGAGCAGTGCGCCGACGCCCAACAGCGCAATCAGAGCCACAAGATACTGTCCTGCCGCGGCGGCAATCAAGGCGAAACAGGATGCGGCAATGGCTCCGAGCCCCGCGCACAGACCGTTCATGTTATCCATGAAATTGAACGCATTCGTCACGGCGAGGATCCAGAGGACTGTGATGGCGTAGCTGAAAAGGGTGCTGTGAACAAACAACGTAATCCGCACGCCCGCCGCGGCAACCAGCAGGGCGATGAGACATTGACCGCTGAATTTCGCCGCGGGCCGGAGTTCGTGTCGGTCGTCCCAACAGCCGAGCGTCACCATGCCCAGAGCTCCAAACAGGATGGCGATCAACTCCACTGCGCGCCGGCTCAGGCCGTAACCCAAAAAAGCGGCCGTGTTGATGCCCAGGAAACCAAATTTCACGGCGACCGCTCCGGCCACCACTGGGGCCACCAGACCGGTTAACACGGCCAGGCCGCCCGCCAGCGGCACTGGCGCATCGTGAATTTTCCGGTGCCCAGGGTCATCCACCAGGCCGACGCGCAAACACCATTTTCGCCACAGCGGCAGCGTGATCAACGTGGCGCAGAACGAACCGAGGAAGGCCGGCAGGTAGGCGTTGAAGGGAAAAGGCATGGTGAATAGGGAGGAGTATTGGAGAGATGGGGAACACTGAAGCGGTTCCTCAATCCATCATTCCTTTACCCCTTGTGCCGGCTTTGTTCACTGTTTCTTCTTCATCAATCTTAAATAAAGCGCATACAACTCGTCCACCATTCGTTCAATGGGAAACCATTGCTTGACGAGTTGCTGGCCGCGGCGACCGAGCCGCTCCCGCAGCGCGCCGGCGCGCACCAGTTGCACGAGCCGCTCGGTCAGTCCACTCAAATCTCCAGGCTGGAGCAGAAAACCAGTTTCGTCTTCCAGGCAAATCTCTCCGGCGCCATCGCAGTCATAGGCAACGATCGGACGCGCCGCAGCCAGCGCCTGTGCCAGGGCGCGCGGCAGGCCTTCGCGCCGCGACAAATGAACGAGGACGTTCATAATGCCGACGTAGCGCGGCACTTCGGCGGGGAGAACGAGTCCGGCGAAGATAAAATGCTTGGCCAACCCGATCGCGCGGGCCCTGTTTTCAAAACGCTCGCGCCAGGGACCGTCGCCGACTAGCAGGAATTTTATTTGCGAACAACGTTTCACCAGTTGCGGCGCGACCGCAAACAAATCATCGTGCCCTTTGAGCTTGAACAGCCGGGCGATTTTGCCGACCACAAAATCGCCGGGGCAAATGCCAAGGCGTTGACGAAACTCGGGGTCGTCCGTGGCGGACAAGAATGGTTCCAATGGAAAACCGCTGAATATGCGCGTGTATTGTACCGGCCGACCGATCCCGGCGGCCAGATAACGGTCGGTCATCGCGCGGGCCACTGTAACGAAGTGCGTCGTGAACTTCGCGGCGTAGCGTTCCGCGCGGACAAACAACGCGTTGGCGAGGGCATTCTGGAACCGGCCAAAAGAAGGGCCGTGGATCGTATGCACGATGATCGGCACGCCGGCGCGGTGCGCCGCGAGCCGGCCCAGGATCCCGGCTTTGCCGCTGTGGGAATGGACGATTTCGGGCCGCTGTTCGTGGAAGACGGCGGTAAGCCGGCGGAAGGCCAGAACGTCTTTCCAGGGGTGAACCGGACGGACCAGTTCAGGCAGGATAGCGAGCAGGTTCGGCACGCCGGCGACCTGTGGTTCGAGCGATCCTTCGGGTCCCGTAGCCGGGCCGGAAATCAGGTTGACTTCGACGTCGGGATTGAGACGCAGGCCCAGGACCGACCCCACCGTGTTTTCCTGCGCGCCGCCGACGATGAGTCGCGTGATGACATGCGTGACGCGCATTCCTGTGGGTCAGCGGCCCGTCGGCATTTTCAGTTGTTTAAGCCGTTCCGCGATTTGCTTTGCCTCTTTCGTGTCAGGCGGCGCGTATTTCAAATACGCTTCGTAATGTTTGATGGCGGAGGGGACATCCTTTCGCTGGAAGGCGATTTCGCCCAGCCCATAGTAAACTGCGTGCGCGGTCGGCAACGCTTTCTGGATCGCCTCATAGTCATTCCGGGCGGCGTCGAGCTGACCGCTCTGGAGATAGGCAATGGCCCGATTCATGAGCGCGGCCTGATTAGCGGGCTGCAGCTTGAGCAGTTTGTTGATCGGATCAATCGCCTCCTGGTAGGCTTTAGTTTGAATGCAAATGGCGCTCTGGTCGAGCAGGGCCCGGGCGTTGTCCGGTTCTTTTTTGAGCACGGCTGCGATGGCGGCTTTGGCTTGCGGGTAGGCCTCCAGTTTCATGCAGAGATACGCCTTGTCGAGCAACGCGGCGGCATCGTTCGGCCTGAGCTTCAATTGCTCTTCAATAGCCGCAAGCGCGTTGGTTGGGCGTTGGGTCTGGACATAAAATTGGGCCAGGGCGCTCAGGAGGGTTTCGTTTTGAGGATACTGTTGCCGCGCCTTGAGCAGCAGCGCCTCGGCGGTGTTGGTTTCGCCCTTGCTGAGCTGCGCCATCGCCTCGAGGTGCGTCAGTTCAACCTGGTTGGTGGAGGTGAGCGGACGCGAGGCGGCGCGGCTGCGGATTTCATTGATGACCTCGAGCGCTTTATCCGGGATCTGACCAGCCAGAAAGACATTGGCCAGCCAGAGGCGGGCGTCGAGGTTGTCCGGTTCGAGCTGAAGGACGCGCGTGAACTGTGACGCCGCCTGGCGGAAAAGGCTTTGCGACGCGAGCGTCTGCCCGAGGCGAAAACAAATGTCCGGCTCGTCGATCGGTCCATTCACGGCCAGCAATGCGTTCCAGGTCCGATACCGGCCAAATTTTTCCTCAAGCGATTTTATCGTTTCCGCCGGTTTTGACACCTTGGTGCGGAGCACCTGATTGAAACTCGAATTGAGTTCGACCGCCACGTTTCCTGGATTCAACTTCAGGGCCAACGCGAAAGCCTGCGCGGCATCGTCAAGGTGTCCCAGCTTTTGCGATTCCACGCCCCACCAATCCAGGGCGCGCGAATACCACCGGCCAACCATGCGGGCATCGTTAATCCCCTTGCTGATTAGAATGGCCAACCGGTCGAGAGCGGGACCCGCGTCGCTCCAGAATTTCCGGTTTTCCTGGACGGTCGCGTCTGCCAGTGCCGGAGGCGTGATCTGGTTTGTCGCGTAAGGTGCGAGGTGATAAACCAGGCCGTGCGGCTGCAGATAAAGCGTCTCAAAATAGTAGCCAAAGCTCGGATGCAGATAATAGACCACGTTGCTGTGAGCCAGCCCGCTTACCTCATACATTAAATAGAGAGGGTCAACGGCCGCCACAGGCGCCTCGGGCGCTGGCAGCGCCGGCCACCGTTGGGGGAAACGTTTGTGCAACGACTCTTGATAGACAGCGTACGGCAACAGACGCGTATCGGCCAGAATAGGATCGCCTTCCGTCCCGCTTTTCTGCAGTTCTTTTGCCGCGAGTGACAGGATAAGCGGATCATCGGAAAGCGCAATGGCACGACTCACAGGTAATGCGCGCGTCATCAGGCGCGCAAATTCATGGAGCAATGAACCGTCGCTCGCCCGAACTACCGAAGCGTTCCTGGACCAGAGACCAACGGGCAAACCGATCACGGCGATCCAGATCGCGACCGTGACGGCGCGGTTCAGGAGTCGAGTGCCGGCCGATATTCTCTGCCAGGTTTTCGCGGTCTCCTGCCTGAAGATCAACAGGAAATATCCGACGAAGTAACCCAGGCATACCGCGCCCAGGTAGTAAAATGAGAGGAAGGATACGCCGGCAAACGGTTCGTCCATTTGTTGAAGCACTTTGTCCACCAGCATGCGAGGTCCGAAAGGTGCGTCAAAGGCGACCCAGACGCCGGCCACAAGGAGCACGGCGTGCACTACTCGGAACAACAGCGTCGTAATCACCGCGCCTGCCGGGCTGGTTTCACCGAACGTGGATGGCCAGCGGATGCCAATCAGCAACAGAGGCAACAAAGACGTCAACCCGGCGATGAACGCGAGGTATCTCGGAAAACCGAGCAGGGCCTTTATCTGTCCATTCCATATCTCCCACTTTAACATCCGCAGCACCTGCTCGAAGGTGAAACCGGACGGATCATTCAGTGCGTTCAGCAGCGGCAGCAGCAGGTAAAGCGTCAGCCCGGCGGTTCCGCAACCAAACATTCTGGTCACGAACCGAAATTCGAAGAAGTCCGATCCCTTGATCCAGATGAGCGCGACAAGGTAGGCCGGGAAGAAGCCAAGCATCGCGTAGTTGTTGGTGGCAGCGATGCCATAAACCAGCGCCGAGCGCGTCAGCCAGCTTTCACGCTGGAAGATGCGATACTCCAGCAGGCACCGGATGACATACGCGAAGAGCAGCAGATCGAGCATTTCGCCGGTTGCCGCGGTGGCGTGTTCCCAAAAAGTCAATTGCAGTCCGCATGCGATCACAGCGAATAATGGCGGGGCCCACGCGGACGGAATGCTCAACAGGGCAAACTCATTCCGTTCACGCTGCCGCTGTTCACGCGTGCGGTCGTGGGGCAGGAGCGCAACGGACCGTGCGAGCAAACCGAGGGTCAACGAGGCGCAAGCCGCGGCGAACGCGTTCAAGGCGACCGGCTGCCAGCCGACCGGCAGCCAGCGAACCGGGAAGGTCAACAGGAAATGCAACGGTGCGCTCACCGGCGGTGTGAAATCCTTGCTGGCGATCGTGAAAACGAGCGACAGGCTGGACAGCGAGACCCACCGGTTCAGTGTCAGCAGATAAACCACCAGTGCCGCCGCAGTCATCAACCATGGCAGACGCGATCGCACAAAACCGCACTTGTCCCGATTTTCCATAGAATTGAGCCGGCCAGAGTTGAAACCAAGCGACGCCAGTTGGCAAGGCTGCTTTGCGCCTCACAACGCCGGTCTGGCCCGCAAATCCGCCACGCATTCGACGTGTTGCGTCTGGGGAAACATGTCCAACGGAATAACGTTCACCAGCTCATAGACTTCTTCGTCGCACAAAACGTTCAAGTCCCGCGCCAGCGTCGCCGGATGGCAGGAGATGTAAATGATCTGTGCCGGACGCATCTGCCTAAGCAGTCCGAGGCTCACGGGCGAACAGCCAACTCGCGGCGGATCCAGCACAACAGCCGTGGTGTTCGCTGAAAAACGGTCGAGTAACGCGGGCAGAATGTCCGAAACGTCGCCGGCCCGAAATTCGCCGTTGGTACGCTGTCGGTTCGCGGCGTTGCGTCGCGCGGCTTTGATGGCGATCTGATCCATTTCGATTCCTGCAAACGATTCCACGAGATCGCCCAGCTCAATGGCGAAGAAGCCCACGCCGCAATAAGCGTCCACCAAATGCCGCACGCCGCTGTTACGCACGCGCTCGCGCACCGCCTCGACCAGTTTCGGCAGGAGAAAAAGATTATTTTGAAAGAACGAATCGCGCGGCACGTCCCAGCCTTCCACCGCAACGCGCAGCACCACTTTGAGTCCGCCCTTGGCCGGCGGATTGCCGCGCACCCGTCCAAGTTGTTGGTTGAGCCTCGGCTCGGCGATTTTACATTCTTCGACGTCCAACACGAGACGGCTGTCGTAACGGATGAAACCGATGTTCAATCCCTTTTTGAACTTGTCCCATTGGCTGCGAACCATGATGCGATTGCGATAGCCGTACTGTTGCGGGCAGGGAACCACCGGCTCGATGGCGCTCCCCGCAAAACCGCCGATGCGCTGAAGTAAATCGGTGATCTGTTTGTGTTTGAGTCGGAGCTGCGCCGCATAGTCGATGTGCTGATACTGGCAGCCGCCGCACTCTTCGAAGTACCGGCACTGCGGCATGACGCGCTCCGGCGACGCCTGCAAAACTCTCAACAGCCGCGCCCGCGCAAACTTCTTCTTCACGTCGGTGATTTCGACTTCCACTTCCTCGCCCATCAGCACGAATGGGACAAACAGAACCAACCCGTCCACTCGCGCGACGCCTTCGCCTCCAAATGCGATGTCATGAATCGTGGCGACGAGCTTGCGGCCGACAGCTAAAGCGCAGGCATTGTTTTCTGAATCCGCCATGGTGCGATCTATTGGCAGGCAGCGTACGGCGAAATCAACCATCGAGTTGCGTTCGGGCTGTTCGACTGGCGATCCAACCAAAACTATGGGCGATCCGGATTGTGTGGCGAAAAGCGAGGCTATTTCCGGTGCGGCGTTTGATCGTAATGCTCCCGCAGCAAATCTTCGCCAAAATCGTGTTCAAAATCGCGCCAGACGGCGTGAATGTGGTTCGCGTCGTTCTGGGTGTTGTCGTATTCCATCAGGAACGTCGGACCTTGCACCCGGTAGTAATGACCCTCCTTTGGCTCGATGCTTCCGGCCCAGGCGAAATAGAGGTTCTTCGTTCCGGCCTGCTCGATTTTCTTCAAGTCATGGTCCGCGATTTCCGGGCGATACCGGTAAACGTATTCCTTGATGAGCTGCCAAACCAGTTCGGTTTGCGCCGCATTCAATTTCGCCGCGGAAATGCCCGTCGGTGACAGCGCTCTGGCTTTGCGGTCGTTCCCGGTGATGATCTCGCGCGGCGCGGTGTTCGTGTAAATGGCGGCCTTCTTCTGCTCGTCAGTCAACGACTTGACCAGTTGGCGCGCCAAATCCTCTTCGGCGCCGAGCACGCGCAACCCTTTGCGCGGTCCTTCGCGGACTTCGCCCGGATTCGAGCCGAGGAAGGACGGCGTGACGGAAATCTCTTTGCCTTCGACGAGCATGAAGTTCAGCGAGAGGTGATGGCCTTCCACGCGCCAGCCCCATGTGGCTTTCGCGTCGGGTTTGCCGAAAATCGTCACGAAATAACGCTCCGGGTCGCGTGGCGGGCCTTTGCCCTGTTCGAGGTCGCGGAGCACCTGCTCCAGACTCATGATGGTCGAAGCCTTCAAATAACCGCGATGACTCAACGCCGTGCTGAGGAGCGCGTGCGCGAGGTGCTTTTGTTCCGGCGTCATTTCCTTGAAGGGAAGTCCCTTGCGCTCGCGTGGAATGAAGTGCCAGTTGAACCGTTCGTTGTCGTTCAGCGGATACGTGGCCCGGGCGGCCTGTTCCGGCGTCAGCGTCGCCAGAAGATTGTTTGCGGCCGCGGCCATTTCCTCCGCGACGGCGCGGGTATTATCATCAGCGGGATGCGCCCGGGCCGAAAGACCGGTCAGTTGCGCAGAGAGAACGAGGATCAGGAGGCTTCGGGTGGTGTTCATGCCACCAAGTCAAGACAAGCGGCGAAGAAACGCAAACCGAAAATTAGCGCGGCTTGTCGGGCGGCCACAAAAAGGCGCAAAAGGCGCAAGAAACTGACAATCTCGCGGCCCGGCGGTGGTCCGATTCATTTGGTCCGGCAGTGAAGCACGCCGCGTTTGATTTGTTGAACGCGACTTGTTTTGTGCTTTTTGTGCCTCTTTGCGGCTATCTTGCTCCCGGTGCGAAATTGCTTCGCCAGCGGCACGGATTGGACGTGGTGATTGCCAACGGCGAAAACGCCGCGGGCGGCTCCGGCATCACGCCGCAGACCGCCGAGGAAATTTTCGCTGCGGGCGTGGACGTCATCACGAGCGGCGACCATCTCTGGGACCAGAAGGAAGTCGCCACGCTGCTGGAGAACGAAAAGCGTTTTCTTCGGCCACTCAATTATCCTCCGGGCACGCCGGGGCAGGGGAGCGGCGTCTTTGAAATTCGGAATTCGGAATTCGGAACTCGGAATTCAATCGCGGTTTTGAATCTGCAAGGCCGCACTTTCATGCCGCCATTGGAAAATCCGTTTCTCCTCGCCGCCGAGGAAATCGAACGGCTGCGCGAACAGACCAGAATCATCTTCGTGGATTTCCATGCCGAGGCGACCTCGGAGAAGATCGCGTTCGCGCGGATGCTGGACGGCCAGGTGAGCGCGGTGGTGGGCACGCACACGCACGTGCAGACGGCGGACGAGCAGATTTTCCCCGGCGGCACGGCGTATTTAAGCGACGCCGGCTTCACCGGCCCGCACGAGAGCGTTTTAGGCCGTGAAATCGAGCCGGTTATCAAACGCTTTCTGACCAGCCAGCCGCAGCGGTTTGAAGTGGCGAAGGAGCGAGTGCTGTTGCAGGGTGTGTTGGTGGAAATTGATGGGGCCGGAGGCAAAGCGACGAGGATTGAGCGGGTTTCCGAACCTTTTTCAACGTGAATCCCGAATGGAATAAAAAGAATTTGTTGAGACGGCGTGTTGGGGTTGCCATTGTCACGCCAGCCGCTCTGGCTTTGATATTGACGTTAGCCCTGCTTTCCGTCGGTCCGACAATGCCGAGTTACGCTGGACGCTCCGCTGAGGCTTGGTTGAACATCTATCATGACAGGTCCGGATACACTAGCGCTGTTGAAGCGTTTCGGCAGATGGGCACCAACGGCATCGCGTTTCTCGTCGAATCATTAGGCAGAGGCGACAACGTGTGGAGTCGACGGTTGTACCCATGGATCTTCCGCCACGTGCCGATCGTGGTGGCGAAACCTGTATGCGCGAAGATCTAGCCAGAGCTTGTGGTAATCTTAAGCCAATCATCCTCCATTGGTTTGATTCAACGTCGAACCTCGACGGAATTCTCAATAGGGCCGCGGTCCAAGTTAATCACCTTTGGCAGGGGTTTCGGCATCATCCCGATCCGAAATTGGTGTATGCCTTCACGTTGGCTCGACTCGGGAGAGTTTCCGAAGGTAAAACTGCGCTTGAGGAGTTGATAGAGTCAAACAGGGAGACTTATGGTTCAATCGAGCTAAGGTGCGCATTGGATAAAATCACCAAAACTTGAAGAAAGGTTATTGTGGCGAAAACAACTGAATCTCAATCGGATTTGGGCGAGTTGTTTCCGCTCGAAACAACAAGGTGCGTGCCGGCGGTTGGCGGGCCGAGGACGCAGGTCAAAGATTGTCCAGCAATTCTTCGAGCGAAATGTTGGCTTGCTTCAAAATGGATTGCAGCGTCTTCGGCTTGATGACGCGGTGCATCGGCACACAGGGATGAAGCGCGCCTTTTGCGTAATGGCGATGCGAACCGGTCTGCCGGACGAACCCAAAACCGAGCCGCTTCAAGGCGCGGCATACTTCCTCGCCAGAGAGGTCGCGAGGCAGTTTCATGCCGCCTGCGGCGACAGAACCGGGTCATCCAGGAAGTGAAGGCGAATCGGCCAGCTCAAACGTTCGTCTTTTTCGCCGAACCGGCAGCGAACCAAATCGCGGATCATGGCGATCAACTCGTCAAGGCTTTCCCCTTGGGTCGCCATCTCCGGATCGCGACAGGTCGCCACTAGCATGTCGTCGTCCTGCTCGATCTGAAAGACGAACTCTTTCTTCATCAGGGAAGTCTGGCTTACCAATGCCGCTTTGACAAGAGCGCGCTTCTTTGTTTGCTCCGTGTTCAATCAGTGGCTTAATTCATTTCGGATTAAATGAGCAAGCAATCCAAATCCCAATGGGACTTCGGCGAGTTGTTTCCGAGCGAAACGACGCGGCGCGTGCTGACGGTCAGCGAGCTGACGACGCAGGTGAAGCGCCTGCTCGAAAAGGAGCTTGGCCTGGTCTGGGTGACGGGCGAAGCGACGAACTTGCGCGTCCAGAGTTCCGGCCACATTTACTTCACGCTCAAGGATCCGAACGCTCAACTGAACTGTGTTCTGTTTCGTGGCGAAACGAACGCCAACCGCGAGGTCTTGCAGGATGGCCAGAAACTCCTCGTCCAGGGCGACCTCACGGTTTACGAACCGCGCGGACAATATCAACTGATTGTGCGCGCTGTCGAATTGCAAGGTGTCGGCGCGTTGCAACTGGCGTTTGAACGACTCAAACGGAAACTCCAGGCCGAAGGTTTATTCGCGCCGGAACGCAAGCGGTCGTTGCCGAAATATCCGCAACGCATCGGACTGGTGACCTCGCCCACCGGCGCAGCGATTCGCGATGTGTTGCACGTGATTCAGAGGCGCAATCCGAATCTCGAAATCATTTTCGTTCCCTGCCGCGTGCAAGGGGAAGGCGCGGCGGAAGAAATTGCCGCGGCGATCCGGCGGTTGAATGAGTTTGCACAATCCGTTGAATCGTTGAATCGTTTAATCGTTGAATCGGAAGACGGTTCAACGGTTCAGCGGTTTAACGATTCAACGCACCTCGATTTGATTTTGATCACCCGCGGCGGCGGCAGCCTCGAAGACCTCTGGGCGTTCAACGAAGAAGCCGTCGCCCGCGCCGTTTTTGAGTCGGCGGTGCCGGTCGTTTCCGCCATCGGTCACGAGATTGATTTCACCATCTGCGATTTTGTCGCCGACGTGCGCGCGGCCACGCCCAGCGCCGCCGCGGAAATCATCACCGAAGGCGTGTTCGCCAGCCGCCAGTTTGTGGCCGAAACGCCCGGCTGGATGGGTCAACGCATCCATCAGCGGCTTGGACGCGAACGGGAAAACCTTGAACAACTGACGGAACGCATCGCCCGCTCTCATCCGAGTCGTCGGTTGAACGAGAAGCTGCAACTGCTCGACGATTTGCAATCGAGTCTGCTGCGCGGAGTGAAGTACCGCTGGCGCGAGTACCGGACCGTTTGGCACGACGTGGGTCAACGCATGCTGCGTGTTCGACCGGCGCAATTGCTGGAGCGCCGGCTTGAGAGTTGGCGCGAGTTGGACCGCCGCTTGTGCGAGCGGACACATCAGGGAGTCAAAGATTCTCAAAACCGCTTTGTCATGCTTGAAGCCCGACTGCGGCTGCTGTCGCCGACAAATGTTCTCGAACGCGGCTACTCGGTCACCTTCGATGCTGAGACGGGCCAGGTCATTCGTGACGCAACAGAAGTGAAACC
>QHNT01000412.1 GCA_003218515.1 Verrucomicrobiota bacterium
ATGATGCGACACGCCTTTGCCGCAGCCTCCGCATGTCGCTCCCGCTGCGAGGCGCCGGCCGGCCGGCAGCGTTGGCAGGGTCGAAATCCGGCGCGCTCGGCATCGGCGCAGGTGTAATGAAACGCGACGTTTTCGCGAAGCGCCAGCCGCGACGGACATGTTGGCCGGCAATAAACGCCGGTCGTGGCCACGGAATAGACGAACTGGCCGTCGGCCGCGGGATCCCGCCGTCGCACGGCAAGCCAGCGTTGCTCATTGGTGCTGTATGCGTGCCGTGCCGCGGCGCCGTTTCGATGAGCGCCGTTATTTCGAGAAGGTGCGTTCTGTTTCATGCGCGCACGATACAACAATGGAACAAGGCTCGCACTCCGCCGGTTGCTTTCAAATTCGCGACCGGCCGGCTTGTGCTGCTGGAACCGAAATGTTCGCCCAAACACAACCACGAAAGCACATGTCGTTTTCAGATTCAAGCCATCCGGGTGCCCCTCTCCCCAGCCCTCCAGCCCTCACCGTAGCAGCCGACGTGAGGAGGCTCCAACTTCCTTCAGCCGAAATAGAATGAGCCTCCTCACGTCGGCTGCTACGAGGTTCATGGGGAGGGAACACCTCCAAAATTCGGACGTGAATCGGGGCCATGAACCAGATCGGCACCCCTCTCCCTGCCCTCTCCACGCAAGGCGGGGAGAGGGTGGCCGCAGGCCGGGAGAGGGGCGGTTCATGGAAAGCCCCCTTTCGTTTTTCGCATGCATTGGGACCATGAACCACCCCCCTCACCCGCCCTCCGGGCACCCTCTCCCCCTCCGAGGGGGAGAGGGATGGGGTGAGGGGGCGGTTCATGGAGAGACCTCCCCAAACTTTGATCGCGCCTTGCGCCCTTGAACCGGGGTTCATGGGCAGGGTGCTTCCGCGACGGTGGTACCAAATACCCGCCGTCATTTGGAGGTGGATTCACCTGTTCTCCCCGTTAGAATCGTGACCGCGTTTGTTCGCAAACTGCGAATTTGCACGCCTTCGGGTGAGGGCACCGTGAAAGCTGACACAACTGAATCATCGGCCGATAAATATTCAGGACTCACCATTGATCTGGTTGGGCTGGGCAAAGTACAGCTTACTCACGTCCTGAAAAGCAACACCGAGACGAGAATTTACCACACGACTCAACCTCACGTTGTCGTCAAAATGTTTGATTTAAGCTGCGGGAAACCCGACGAGATCAGCTATGGCCCGTATATGAGCTTCAGCCTCGAATTGGCCAACTTCGAAGACATTTTGGGCGCTGAGGATTTGAGACCGCTGGTGCCCGCCTATTACGGGGCGAACATCAATTATGATAAGAAGTACGCCTTTATTGCGATGGAATACCTTGAGGGCCAGGACCTCAAATCGTGGTGTGCGGAGGCTTCCTCCGGCGGTTACGAGACCGAGTGGGTGGAAGAATTCAAAGAGGCCGTCTATGAAGCCTTGACCATCATGACGCGGTTTCATCGACACGGCATCATCCTGATCGACTTCAAGCCGGATAATATCATTCGCCTCAGAGAGCGAGGAATCAAGTTTGTTGACCTGGGAGCTTTCTTTACACCGCGCCATTACGGGCAAACGGACAAATACGTTTATTCAGCAACCCCCGACTATGCAGAATTGTTGATCGACGCATCGAACGTTCAGGTGGGCGTGCCGCCAACGGAAGCGTCGGATATTTTTTCCGCCGGCGTGGCCCTTTTTGAGCTGGCGACAGACGCCTCGCGGCTTGAGATTGAAGACGGAACGGCAGATGAAATCCTGAAAAACCCGGCCATATTTCTTTTCCGGGACTCGCAAATCCGGGATCTTTGGCGCTCCTATCCGCATTTAAAGGAGGTATTTCCCGCCCTGGAAACGCAACTTAGAGAGAGGCGCATATTATTTTCCGAACTGTGGCATCTCCTGAAGGGATATGTGGCGAATAAACTGGCCGACTGGGAGACATTGCCGGTGGAACAACGGGACCAGATCATCCTGGCCACGGGAACGACCTTTATTATGGAACAGCTTCCGCCGCGACTCCAGTGGTTAGCGGGTCCCATCGCCCAAGCCACAGTGCTGCGCAGCATGCGGCTCAAAAAAGTCGCTGAGCTCATGCGCCTGATCGCGAACCCCGTGTCCGAATCTGTCCGGGAGGATGTCGAGTGTCATAACTGCCTGATTCAACATTTGCGCGACCTCGAGCGTTCTGTTGATTTCGTCAAACGCTTGAATACGTGGGAAGCGAGATTGAATCCGACCACCGCGCATTGGGCGGTTGCGATGCCTGTTGCCTGGGGACAACTGCTGGATAGCGCCCAGTTCACCTGCTTGAAGCAAACTTATAGCGATGAGCAAGGACACAGGTATTTTCATATTGTTGGCGACCTGGAGGCGGATGCCTTTGAAGATGACAAACTGACATTGTGGCACCTCAAGCAGGACCATTTTGCCTGGCTTGGCACAGCGGCGAGCGCTTCTCGCCGGCGCGGATTGATTCAATGAATCAATTCTTTGATCGGGCTGCTTCGGACAACCCCGTCACGATCCGCGCGCCGCGTTTGTAGGCAAGGTAGGAGTAAGTCCATTGCAGCAGCACGGCCAGTTTGTTGCGAAAGCCGATGAGGAAGATCAGGTGGACGAATAGCCAGGCAATCCAGGCCAGGAACCCAGTGAATTCCAGTTTCCCAATTTTGGCCACGGCGGCCGAGCGTCCGATCGTCGCCATCGTCCCTTTGTCCCAATACTTGAACGGCGGACGAGCCGCGTGTCCAGCGCCAAGGTCCAACTCGTCCCGGATGATGCGCGCGATTTTTCGGGCCATCTGCATCGCTGCGGGCGAAACGCCGGGCACGGGCTTGCCGTCCTGGTCGAGCACGAGCGCCATGTCGCCGATGGCGAAGACCTCCGGGTGACCAGGCAGGCTGAGGTCCGGCTTCACTTTCACGCGGCCGGCGTGGTCGAGTTCGGTCCGCAGCTTCTGTGTGAGCGCGCTGGCTGACACACCCGCAGCCCAAATGATGTTCTCCGCTTCGATGATCCGGCCGTTCTCCGGCTCAACGCGTCCTTGGGTGATGGTTTTGACTTTGACGCCGACGCGGACTTCGACGCCGAGTTTTTCGAGTTGCCGCTGCGCGCTGGCGGAAAGCCCCGGTGGCAGATGAGCCAGCACGCGCGGGCCGGCTTCGATCAATATCACGCGGGCCTGGGCAGGATCGATGCGCCGGAAATCCTTGCGCAACACCCTTCGCACGAGTTCCGCGAAGGCGCCGGCCAGTTCCACGCCGGTTGGCCCGCCGCCCACAACCACAATCGTCATGAGTCGGTCGCGCGCCGCTGCATCCGTTTCGTTCTCCGCCTTTTCAAACGCCAGCAGGATGCGGCGGCGAATGCGCAGTGCGTCGTCGAGGGATTTCAGCCCGGGCGCGAACTGTTCCCATTCCGGGTGTCCGAAATAGCTCGTCACGCCGCCGAGCGCCAGCACGAGATAGTCGTAGGCCAGCGTGTTTTTTTCGAGGAAGACTTTTTTCTCCGCGAGATTGAAATCCACCACGGTGTCGAGCAGCACCGTGACGCTGGGCCGGTCGGAGAGGATGGAGCGGACGGGCTGCGCGATTTCCGGCGCCGAGAGTCCGGCGGTGGCCACCTGATACAGCAGCGGTTGGAAGAGGTGATGATTTTGCCGATCCACCAGCGTGACGCGCGCCTGTGGATGGTTGAAGGCCTGGCAGAAGGTCAATCCACCGAAGCCCGCCCCCAGAACCACGATGTGTTTGGTTTCCATGCCGCGCTAACCTTTAACGTCACGGGGTTTCCGCCTCCTTACGTCGGCGGCTACGACGGCGAAAGAAACCATCAGTGACTCAGCAGTTTGCGAACTTCAAGGTCGGGATCGACTTCCGTCCGGCGCAGCAAGGTGTACGTGCTCGCGCGCGTGATTGTGTCGCCCACGATCATTTTTCTCAGCGGGCCGAGTATTTCGAGTTCGACGTAAGCGAGCGGATCGGGGTTGGTGTAAAGTTCAGCGCTGCACCCTTCATCAGGATATTCTCCAAAGACTTTGCGCGGCGAGTCAATCCGCAGCACCGCCTCTTTTCCCACCCAAAACAACGTGCCGGCGTCGGTGCCGATCTTATGCGACGCTTTGGGATCACGCGTCAATGAAAGCAATCCGTTTTCGATTTTCAAACCCGCCGGCAGTTCGTCCGACTGCCGGTAATAGCCTTCGCGGAATCGCTCGAAGTCAGGCAGGCTGGCATAAGCGGCGATCGGGTCCTTCACCTGCGTGATCACCCAGACACCGACCACTTGCGGTCGGCCGGCGACTTTTTCGTAAGTGGTGGTGATGGTCATTACCGCCCGGTTGAGGTCCAGTTTCAGCTCGCGATGGGTGCGAATGCCGTAGTGAGGGTCAACCGCAGAGGTTAACGTCACGACGAAACCGTCCACCTTCGCTTCGACCGGCGTCGAATCGAACGCGGTCGGAGGCGGCCAGGCGCGCGGAGTCATCTTCGGCCAATCGGACTGCGGGGCAGGCCAGGTTTTGTCGCCGCCGAAATTGCCCCATTCCTGCGATTCGGGGTTGGGCGCTTTGCCATCCATTTCCCGGTTCTCCCAGAACGGCCCGCCTTCTTCTCCGGCGAAACGGAATTGCAGCACTCGCCCGATGGCCGGGACAATCACCGCCTCCACGCGGCCATTGCTGAGCAGAATGGAATTCGTCCACCCGTGATAGTTCGTGCGGATAAGGAAGCCGACGGGCTCAAAAGCCTGCGCGGCGGCGGACGACGGCGGTTCGCTTCCCTGAACCGCCCCGGTGAACAACACCATGCCGATGACCGCGAGCAGGGTTGAACCCGACCGG
>QHNT01000413.1 GCA_003218515.1 Verrucomicrobiota bacterium
GGAGTTGCGTCTAGGATTTCGCGCACGAAGAATTTCATTTGCACGCTATCGAGGGGAGGGATTTGTTGAACTGGTTGCCATTTAATGGATCGGGGTTAGAAGACTGGATTGAATCAACGAACCGGCCGTCGTATACTGAGGGCAGGTTTGGTTGATTATGAACAAGTTGGGACTTTCCGATTCGGTCGAAAGGCTGGTTTCAATAAACGAACCGGCGGTTGTTGAATAAAAGTTAGGCCCAAGACCCCAAACTGCTGTCCACACTCTGCTTTTTCTGTAACGCTCATGAATCAGCTCCTGCGGTTCTCCGGTTCGGTTAAGCGTGATCCAGCCATCGAGATCTGGATGAAGGCGCATACGGGGGACTTGGGTGTAATCGCGCAGCATTGGTTTGAGGTTATGCGTAAGTGTGGAGACGATGTGCGAGAACTGTTGCATGATGGCCATCCGACGGCGTGTATAGCTGACGCAGCATTCGGGTACGTCAACGCCTTCAAAGCGCACGTGAATGTCGGGTTCTTTCGAGGTGCCGAAATTGCCGATCCGGCGGGTCTGTTGGAAGGCACAGGCAAGTTTATGCGTCACGTGAAGCTCCGACCCAACCGTGACTTAAATGCTACGGCTCTAAGGAAGCTAATCGATACTGCATACACCGACATGAAAGAACGCGTGCGAGCGGAATTACAATGAGCGCGCTCCTGTCACCCTTCGAATGAAAAAAAGGCCTAACCATGTGGGCGCGACCACGTTTCTCTTGACACTTTATTTCGGCGCTTACTTCGGTTGCGTGTCTGTCGCGTTCACGTCGAGCAAGGAGCAGACTTTGCGCATTGCCGTCGCACGATAGAAGACTGGATTGAATCAACGAACCGGCCGTCGTATGTTGGAGGCAAGTTTGGTTGATTATGAACAAGTTGAGACTTTCCGATTCGGTCGAAAGGCTGGTTTCAATAAACGAACCGGCGGTTGTTGAATAAAAGTTCGACGTAGGCATGAGTACGTTCTGGCAAATTCTGATTCTTGATGCTATCGAGGCGCTCGACCGAAGAGAGGAGCCGCACGGGCTCTATGGTATCCGCCAGGCGCATTCCTCCAAGGGACGGCTGCCAAAACTGGCGCACCTGTTCAGTTCACCTGGCAAAACGGATATTCTGCGCTGCAATGGCCTCCGTGGCATTCAAACCCGGTTTGGCGCTAGCGACATCTGGTTCAGTACCGGGAGCGGGGAATGCTTCGTGCTTCAGGTGCTGGACTACGCCACAACCAAAGTCAGGCATTACGGGTCCGCATACCGATTGGACGAGCACCACAGCAAAGAAGCGAGCGAACCCGATTGGGAATTGGAGCGCCTCGTCCCCAAGCTCTCTACCCGGAAGCACAACGATTCCACGCGCGGGATTCTGCTTTTGACTCATTTTAGGCACGAGAAAGAGCTTGAGAGTTTATTGGGCCGCAGCACCGATCCTGATTTTCTGGGCCGGTATCAAATCGCGCACTTCAGGCGTGAATGGCAGGACAGGTACGGCAGAGATTTCCGAACCGCCACGCACCTTTGGACCTCCCTGGTGGCGCCCGTCGAACCTGGCGCTTCACCGAATGGCGGCCTCGCCACGCCGGTGGGCAATTCGGGACTCACAGAGAGGTCGCCATCGGTGAGCTGAGCGTTCGATGAAAAACTTCGCGTCTCTCCTTGTTTGCATTCTTCTCGCGGGTTGTTCGCCGACGGAAGAAAGTCATGAGCGAGAAGGGGTCTATGTACCAGATGCCGAACTCCAAAAGCGTATCGCTGAACTCGACAAACAGAAGTAACCCATGAGGCGAACAAACCGGCTGCAGCGAACCCCGCGATAACGCCTCTCTTGCAAGTCGGACATCATCGGCGCGGGGTCGATGAGCCAGAACGTTAGACATCGCATGACATACCGCATTCAGACTTTCTATCCAGATGCTGGCCTTTTCATGAATACGAATCACGAATCGGACGACCTTGAGGATTTGAAGAGCTTTGCTCGGACTGACACGTTTCGGGGTTTCAGGATTCGTATTGTGGACGATGCTGACCGAGTGGTATTTGAGCCGCCCGTTCGGGAGCGGGAGCAGGACCTTTCAGTGTCTGATATAGCGACCATGCTGGGTGTTCCGATAGTTGATCCACCAAACTTTTTGAGGAGTGATGACGACGATGCGTAACCATGCTGCAACGAACCCGGCCATCGCGCTCCGGTTGGAACCGTGCCCTCTCGCGGGCCGGATCGCTGGTCGTTCGACGAAACCATCATGAAACCGCCATCGAGAAGAATGCCAGCCTCGCCTGTGCTTAAGCTGCCGCTATGGAGATGGCCGCTGTTGGCAGCGTTACTCAGTTGGCTCGGTTATTGGATCTACAGACAACCTTACGTGCTCCTCTTCATTGCCGCTCTCGGCATCATCGTCTGGATCGGGATCGTGTTCGACACCCGTCACAGGCGGCGTTTGTTGGCGTCTCGTCAGGATGAGAGTATCTGCGACTTTCCCCGTTCTTTTGATCGACGGAAGAGTGACATGTGGATTCTCCGAGCGGTTTATGACGAGTTGAGCCGGTTCATTTCGATTGATGCCCGACCTATTGCGGTTCGAGCGGCAGATAGGTGCGAGAAGGACCTTAAGATCGATCCCGAGGACCTAGATGATTTGGCAGCGGACATTGCCTTTCGTGCGCGGCGTTCAATGGACGGGGGCGAGCAAAATCCGCTTTACAGCAAGGTCAAGACAGTGGCTGACATCGTTACATTTTTTGGAATGCAAAGAAATGCTACCCCAAGCTCAATCTTGCCAAGCTGCGTTGAGGAAGTGGAGTCTGATTGGTTGGCTTTCAATCGCCGTCATTGTTGTCGTGTTCCTGATTTGGATCCTGCGATGATACAAAGAGGGCCGAACAGTCGGTCGAGCTGGATTCCCGATTCACTCCGAAGGGATTATTCATCGTTTTTTGTCCGAGCCGGTGGCTCAACTGGTCGTTCATCGGATCTCCGGGTGAGGTCGTGCCGTTATGCGGTCGAATTACGGTTTGCTGGTCGCAGTGAGCACAAGTTATACTGAAGTGCATGATAGCCGATATCAGGCAACATTTAGAAGCAGCTCCATTTGAACCGTTCACGATCGTTACCAGCAGCGGCACGCGATATGGCGTTCCCAGCGCCGATCACGCCGGTCTTAACCCAAGGGGCACCCGCGTGGTCGTATGGTTCGATGATGATGCTAGCGTGACAATTGCTGGACTCCACATTGCAGCCATCGAGAAAGGGATGCCTGCGAGTGGCGGCAACGGCGAACAAGGCGCATGACCAAATGACGAGGAACGCGGTCAGCCGCGTGCTCCGATTCCGACATGAGGTGGCGCGCGCCTCGTCATCGGTATTTGCGTTCGCCAGCAACACATGACACCGTCGCCGCTCAATAAAGTTTGTGCTCACCCCGTGGTGGTTTCATGGGTCCTTGGTGCCTGCGGTTTGGATGCAGTCATTGTGGCCCTTCTCTCGAAAGAGGTGTCTCTGACTGCCATGACTTCGGACTGGCAGGCAGGTCTGTTCTTGTATCTTTGAGGAGTACTCGTTGCTCAAGATTCAGATAGGCGAACAAATCGCTGCACCCAACAGCGGCCCGCCCTCGCAGTTGCCACCTACGCCTGAGGTTCAGACGCCCGATTCGCTACGGACGCCTTCCTCCGGCGGATGTGGTGGTTGAGCTATTCCTTGCGCTGGTCAGATCTTGTCTTCGACGAAACTGGCGGGCTTTTGCGGGTGCGAGCTGCGGTCAACAAGAACCGCAAGGAACAATGCCTACCATTGCATCCCGAGCTGGCCAGGGCAT
>QHNT01000267.1 GCA_003218515.1 Verrucomicrobiota bacterium
CTCTTCATGAAGCACGGTTCCTATCTCAGTCCCCTCGCCCTAATCGCGCTCGACCAAATGGACAACGGCGGCCTGAAGTCATCCGACGTCATCGCATTCCTTAACTCTTCCGACCAACATCTGCGCTCTGCGGCCAACTGGATTCTCGGCCATCACCTTGAATGGGGCGGAGAACTCGCCGGCTGGTTCCGTGTTCAGCTCGGGGCGCCGAGTTCCGACTCGGCGCGTCGGGAGCAACTCCACTCTCAATTCCACATCCTCACCCGCGCCGAAGCCGGCCAGCAGTTGCTTGCGGATGCCGTCACGCAACTGGGCTTTCAGAGTGACACACATGTCGCTGCCCTAAACGCCATTGCCGACGCCGGCTTGAAGCAGCCGCCAGCGATCTGGAAACAGGCGGTGCTCACCGTGCTCGCAACGCCGGATTCCCATCCGTCTTCTTCTGCTGGAACCAAACCCGCCGATTTAGAAATCGGACCTCTGCTGAAGGCCGCTGTTCGCGCCGCACGCGGTTTCAATGGCGACGCCTCGATTCAATGCGCTCTGCTCACGCTGGCCCGAGAGACCGGGCTTCCGACGGATCTCCGCCTCGAGGCGCTGGCGGTTTTGCCCGGTGGCGTCGCGTTGGGCGCGGCCGAGTATGATTTCCTGCGCGCCAGCCTCGATCCGGCACAACCAGTCCTGACACGCGGATCGGCCGCGGGCGTGCTCGCGAAAGCCAAGCTCGATTCCGAGCAACTGCTGGCGCTGACCGATTCGGTGAAGGCCGCCGGGCCACTGGAAATTTCCAAACTGTTGGGCGCGTTCGACCACGCGACCAACGAACCCGTCGGCCTCAAGCTCGTCGCCGCCCTAAAGGAATCGCAGGGGCATTCGGGCCTGCGTGTGGATTTGTTGAAACCCTTGCTTGAAAAGTTCCCCGCCACGGTCCAGGAACAAGGCCAGGCGCTGTTGGAGAAACTGAACGTGGACCTGGTAAAACAAAAGGCGCACCTGGAAGAGCTGCTCGCCTCGTTACCGAAAGGTGACATCCGCCGCGGCCAGGCGATCTTCAACAGCCCCAAAACCGCGTGCGCATCCTGCCATAAGATCGGCTACGTGGGCGGCCTGGTTGGCCCCGACCTCACGAGCATCGGCCAGGCGCGAACCGAACGCGACCTGCTGGAGTCGGTCGTTTATCCGAGCGCCAGTTTTGTGCGCAGCTACGAACCGATGGTCGTGGCGACCAAATCCGGCGACGAATACAGCGGCGTGATCAAGAAGGATGCCCCTGATGAAATCGTGCTGGCGACCGGCCCCAACACCGAGATGCGAATCGCGCGCTCGGACGTCACGGAAATGAGACCCGGAACCGTTTCCATCATGCCGCAAGGACTGGACGAACAAATATCCCGTCAGGAATTGGCGGACTTGGTCGCTTTCCTGAAAGGCACAAAGTGGGGAGCGCAATGAGGCAAGCCCAGGACCGGGAGCCCGCGCCGGTATCCATCGAACCAACCTGTAGTGTCGCGTGTTCTCAAGTGATCGTACGGATTAGTTGACAACGGGCACAAACTTCACACAAACGGGCGCCCCGACCTCAACGCTGGTTCCCGTGGCAGTCAAGCGTCCGGTTTTTTGATCAATTCGAAGGACAACGACGTTGTCGGAATCCTGGTTCGCTGCCAGAAGATAATTGCCGGTCGGGTCGATGCCGAAACTGCGCGGCGTCTTGCCTTGAGTCGAAACGTTTTCGACGCGAGCGAGCTTGCCGGTGTTCTCGTCGATGGCGAAAACCACGATGCTGTTGTGCCCGCGGTTTGAGCCGTAGAGAAACCTCCCGTTCGGATGAGCCTCCACTTCCGCGGTGCTGTAATTCGGTTTCGCTGTTTCGCCATCAGGCAAGGTCGAGAGGGTCTGCAGCAATTTCATTTCGCCGCGCTCCGGCTCATAGGAAAACGTGGTCATGGTGCATTTCATCTCGTTGATGACATAAGCGTATCTCCCGCGCGGATGAAACGCGAGATGGCGCGGTCCGGAGCCGGGCGCGACGGAAGCTGAAGCCGGGTCGTTGGCAACAAGCGAACCATTCGCCGGATCGAATTTGTAAACGAGCACTTTGTCCAGTCCGAGGTCGCATGCGAGCGCGAACCGGTTCGCGGCGTCAGTCGCGATGAAATGCGCGTGCGGCCCTTCCTGGCGCTGAGGGTCGGCGCTCGTTCCGTGGTGTTGGATGAAGATCGCTGGCGAGTCCAGACTGCCGTCCGGCTTGATCGGCAGCGCTTCGACACTGCCACCGCCGTAATTGGCGACGAGAACAGTCTTGCCGGTCCTATCCACAAAGAGATGGCACGGGCCGTCGCCACCGGAAGGTTGCTGATTCAAGGGAACGAGTTTGCCCGTGCGCGAGTCGATGACAAAAGCGCTCACTGCCCCGCTCTTTTTGCCGCCAAAATCGCCAATCTCATTCGCCGCATAAAGAAATCGCCGGTTGGGATGAAGGGCGAGGAAACTTGGACTGATTGTTTCGGCGGCCAGTTCCGGCGCGTCCAGTTTGCCGCTCGCCGAAGCGAAGCGGGAGACATAAATCCCTTTACTCTTTGGGCCGGTGTAAGTGCCGACGTAAACGAGAAACTCTTTCGAGTTGCGCGACGACTCCGCCGATGCGCCACGTTGTTGTGAAACGCAGCCGAGAGACAGTCCGAGGGCGCAGGCAAACGCCGGTCTGAGTTGCCAGAGGATTTTCATGCGGAAATAGAACAGGGCATCGCGCACCGATGCAAGAATGTTCACAGCGAACACAACCAGAGCGGATTTCACGCAAGACGGCCGCCCCGACGCACTGGCGCTGGATTTGTCTTCCACAGTCGAGAAGGTTCAAACCCGCTGCGTAGTGGCACGGGCGTCTCGCCCGTGTGTTACTGATTGGTGGCAGCCTGGACTCTCACTGCAACACACGGGCGACACGCCCACTCATTATGCCAGGGTTGCGGCTTCGTCGCGCTGGAGACGCTCCCCTGCCTAAGCCGGCCAAATCCGGCGATTCGCGAGTGCGACTTTTTGTTTCTACAGCTAAATTGCCGGCATGATTACCCACATTTGCGATCGGTGCGGGCGGCCGATTGAGCGAGGCCAACTTCGTTATGTCGCCAAAATCGAAGTGTTCGCCGCCGCCGATCCATTGGAAATAACTTTGGAAGATCTCTTGCGCGATACCCGCCGTGAAATGGACCGGCTCCTGCAACAGTGCGAGGAATTGAGCGAAGAAGAATTGATGCGCGACGTATATGTGAGGTTTAACTTTGACCTCTGCCGCGCCTGCCAGAAGTCCTACGTCACCGATCCGCTGTCGGCCGCGAGCAGCCGCTAACGATGCCTGCCGCCATGGAACCCGCCATGGAATCCGCCGCCGAAGCCGACCCGTCCATAACCGACGCGCCCGCCATACCCGAAGTGCCCGCCATAGCCGTAGCGATAAAAGCCTGGATGATAGCCTCGGTAGCCATAGAATCCGTGGTAGCGCGGATACCAGGACCAGTAGAAGCTAAACGGCGCGCAGTAGGAATAGGAATAGCCCGGATACACATAAACCGGATAAGGGTTGTCCACGTAGGTGGGATACGCGTAGGTCACGACCGGCGGTGGTTGAGCCACGCCGGAAGGATAAGCGCTGGCGGCCGCGTTCGCCGCCGCGACTGGCTGCTGCTGAGATTGCTGATAGGCCGCATTGGCCTCTCGCTGGACCTTCGCGCCGTGACGAATCAGCGTGGTGATAATCTGCGACGGCACGCCGAGGTCATGAAGCCGGACAATTTCTTCCGCGCTCGGGTGATAAGGCACGCTGGAACTCTCGATGTAGTTCTGGATAACGTCCGTCTCGACACCTCTCTGATACATCTTCACTACCTCATCCACGCCGAAGGAGAATTTCGTTCGTCGGGCCGCCTGCGTCACGGCTGTCGGTTGAACCGGCGCGGCTGGAGGCTTGGCGGCATCTGACTGTTTCGTTTCATTGACGACCGCGTCAGGGTTGGGATCCCCGCTGGTTTCGGCCGCCTGAGACCGCACGCCGATGAGCAGTGATTCCGTTATCACGGCCAGCGTGACCAGAAAAGAGAATGTTCGCCTTTTCATTTTTCACTCCATTTGGTTCTCATCAAAAACTTCATAAACTCGGAAACCGCTCTTAAACTATGCCCTCCTTTCCGGTTACGCAAGTGGCCTCTCACTTGGGGTGTGTCCTAATTTGCTTCGGGTGGGTGCGCCGCTGCCGCGGCGCACGGCGGTGCCGCAGCACCGCCGTCACCAATTAGGACACTACCCTCACTTGATGGTGTCCGGCGTGACGCGCGCCTCGGTGGACAGCTTGTAACTGTGCCCGTCGGATGCGGTCAACTCCACTTCCGCGAGATACGAGCGATAACTTTTGTTCGGAGTTTTAATCTCAGCGACCGTGTGGCTGCTGCTCGGTTCCGCATCCAGTTCGCGGCTTGACCATTGGCTGTCACGAAAATCGCGGTTCGATGAGTTCGCCGTCCAGAGCCGGATCGCTTTGACCTTTTGATTCACGCTCACTTCAACGGTCGCCTCGCCGTTCGCGCCGTCTCCGATTTTCCACTCCATCTTCGGCAGCTCCTTGCCATCGGCAATCATCTCGTAAAATGCGGCGAGCGTTTGGATCGCCTCTTTGCCGCCGTTCAAATCGTGTCCGGCGTTCGGCGTCTGGTAAATCAGCTTCGGCTCCGGCAAATCGTTCCAGTAGTTGCGCAGCGAGTCCACCGTCCAATACCGGTCATTGGTGCCGAGCAACAACAGCTTCGGCATCGTGTAGCGCGAGCGATATTCATACGGGTCAACCCAACTCCGCAACTTCACCATGCCCGGCTCGTCCTGGCGCTGGTCGAATCGCATCTCCGTATAATCGTTGATCTCCTCGCTTTGCTTGCCATAAACCTTTTTCGACCACTGCAACTGCGCTTTCATGTTCAGCATGTCGATGACCATCGGCGCGATGGCCTTCACGCGCGCGTCCACCGCGCCGGTCAGCCAGGTCGTCCAGCCGCGCTTCGAGGCGCCGGCGACGACGAACTTTTCGATTTTCTGGTTGAACTCCTCGCGTGCGAACGCCTGCACGGTGTCCATGCCGCGCACGGCGCCCTTGACCATCGGGAAAAGCAGCGGCCAGGTTTCGTCGCCCGTTTTGAGATATTGGTCGAACGTGTAGGCAATCAGCGCGTCCTCCTTCCGCCCTTCGTAAAGGGGTTGGTTGGGAATCTGGGTGATGACCGCCGCCACCGCGCCGGCCCGCTCGGCAAGGGTCTTCAACATTTCGATCCTTTTCTCGCCGTCGCCATCGCCAGTGATGAACAGAAAGCCGATCCCGGGGTTTCTCGCTTCATTCGGGCGGACCACGATCATGTGGTGGCTCCAGAATTGATCGCGCCAATGCTGCGAAACCATTTCCAGCCGAGTGGCGGTCCCCCACCCTTCCCTTTTCTGCTCCGTGCGCTTCCAGTTGTAGTGCAGGTCCGGTTTATCGACGTACTCCTCCAGCGCGCCGGCGACGGCCACCGCGCAACACAACGAATGCAACGAGATCATGGCACCGGCGGCAGAAACAATTTTTTGGAGACGAAAAACCGACGATGGGGTAATCAATCGAAGCATAAATCAATAGCACCGGTTCAACCCAAACGCGTCAAGAATGAAACCGCTGTTCAAGCCGGCGGCGACTGAAGTCTTCGCCGGCGGCGTCGCGCAACTGCCGTCGCCTTGGGCGCACGCAGCGCACAAGCCCGTTTTCATCGCGTTCCTGGTTTGCTTTGCCATCGCCTGGACCGCGCTCCTGCTCGGCGGTTCGCCGTCCGAGGATTGGCCCTGGCTGAACGGCTTGTTCTGGCTCCTGGCCGCGACGACGTCGCTGACAGGTCTGGCGCGGCGCTTGCCGGAACAAAACGTTTTCATAGCGGCGACTCTCATCGTCGCCGTCTCCTTCGGAATCGCCATCATGGCTGAAAAGACCGGTCCGCGCACTTACACGGCTGCGTTGGGAGAGAAGATTCTCGGCGTGCCGTGGCCGATACCGCTGTTTTGGCTGGCGGTCACCGTCAACGGTCGAGGCGTGGCGCGGCTGATCATGCGGCCCTGGCGCAAGACGACGTACTACGGCTTTTGGGTCATTGGCCTGACTTGTCTGCTGGCGGTGCTGTTTGATTCAGGATTGGAACCGTTCGCCACGCGCGTGAAGCATTACTGGTTCTGGGAAACGCACGGGAACATCCCTAGTTGGTATTCGGCGCCGTGGGTAAATTTCCTTGGCTGGTTCGCCGTCGCTCTCGGCATCCTCGGTTTCACGACGCCGTGGCTCATCAACAAGCAGCCGGTCAAACAACCGACCGATTATCATCCGCTCGTGTTATGGCTTTTGCTGAATTCCTATTTCACGACCGGCAACGCGCTTGAACAACTGTGGCACGCGGTCGCCTTCAGCCTCGTCGCCAACCTGATCGTGGCCGTTTACGCCGTGCGCGGTGCGCGGTGGTGACTGAGTTCCCGGGACGGCTCATTTTTTGATCAACCAAACTTCCGCGACGTGACAGCCGCGGCCGTTGTCACCCAGGCCCGGCTCGCGGAACCAATTCAACGTCAGTTCACCGCTTTTCGTCGTTTCGGGCGGAAGCTCGAATTCCAGTGGCTTCGGCGGAATTGTCTTCGGCATAAGTGGGTGAAGCTCGGTGGAATCACCCGCCACAAGGCGAATCTTGCGACTGGGAACATCGCTCGCGTAAAGGACGCGAAGTTTATAACGGGCCGAGGAATCGAGACCAGTGTAATGTAGCTTCAACGGCTCGTCGTAAAGCGATGTGGCATTGTTCCACCAGGAAATGCGCCCGCCTTTGTATCCAAAATCGACCAGCGTCGAGCGCAGAAACGCCGGGTCCTGGTCAAAGCCAGGGCCTCGAACCAGATGCGGTTGGCGCAGCAGGTTGCCCAGGTCATCGTAGAAACCGCCGGGACCTGGGTCAGTCCAGTGGACAATTTCATCGATGCGTTTCAGTCGTTCCTCTTCCTCAGGCAGCTTGCGAATCTCGGCAAACTGTTCTTTCAACCAAGCCCGATCGTTCAACGGCATGTCGATGTTGTCCAGGTTCGCGCCACGGTCCACCGCCTCGGCCTTGTAAAGCGGAACGCTCAACTGCATGCCAATGCTGCGAAACAGTGCGTCCGCCAACTCAAAGACGCGAGCACGCCACTGGGTTGAAACGCGATTGGTCACCGCGCGCTCCAGAATCGCCTCCGCTTCCGACATCGCCGCCAGCGAACCCAAGTTCTTCGCGGCCCGAAGCTTTGTCATCGACTCGTCCTCCAACCCGGTCTCGTAAAGCAAACGACTGCGCGTGTAGGCGTCGTAGTAAGCGCGATAAAGCGCCTGCAGGAACCGCCAGTTGTTCTGAAGTTCGTGTGAGGCGGATTGTTCCATCGCTTGAAACTTCTCTAACGTCGAGAAAACGCTTTCATTGGTGAGCAACGCGCCGCGCCAGTTCCCTTCCAACGCCAGCAAACCTTGCGCGAAATCTTCCGTGTATCGCCCGCCGATGAAGTAACGGCTGTAGTCGCGCAGGACGTTCGTCACGTTGGCGTCCGCGTTCCATCCGAACGCGCTCCAGACCGTTTTGTTCACGTCGTCATTGCATCCTTCCGAGTACGTCAGAAACCCAATCGTGTCCGGCTGCGTGAGCCGGAAAATCGTCGCCTGGCCGAGCGGACGTGGATTGATCGGCTCGCGGCCTTCCGTCGCGGCAAAAGCCGAATCCCAATCCGGCACCGGATATTCACAGCGCCAGCAGTGCGTGATGTCGGGGTAATGGCGGATCGGATATTTTGGCGGGATCGCTGCGCGCAACTGCGGAAGGCTGACGCGAACCTGTGGGCCATAAACCACCCCGCTGAGCCAATCGGGTTGTTGGTTTCGGAGAATGTCGATGAATTCGTCCAGCCACGCCTCATAGAAGCTCTGCGGCGACACCCACATCTGCGCTTTGGCATGATAACGATGCAGGTTCTCGGTTTGCTTTTCGAGCAGTGCCATTAAAACTTTCGGTTGTGTGTGGCCAGGATCGCCGCCCGGCACAAACACAGCATCAACGCGCGGCAATTTTTTGAAGACTTCGCCCCACTCGTTGAGCGCAAACTCCACGGTCTTCGGATCGGCATAGTCGCGGTCCATGGCCGGATACCAGATCCAGACATCCAAACCGTACTCGTCCGCAAGGCGCGACATGGCGATCATCATCTCCATGGCCGGCAGCGGAAAGTGCGGACTGGCGGCGGCGTCATCCGAGCGCGGCGGGATCAATTCGATGGCATTGCAACCGAAGACAACGAGGTCTCGAATATATTGTTCCCATCGCGCGATATCCCAGGCGTCGTAGGAATTGGTCTTGGGCCGGTAGCCGAGCTGGTGTCCGCGCAACCGGTATCCTGGCGCGGTCGAGACGCTGAAATCCTCCGGTAGCGTGACAGCGCCGGGTTTCAGGCGCAGGCTGCGGAGCAAATGTCCGACGCCGAACAACACGCCGCGCGCGTCGTTGCCGATGACGAAAACCACCGAAGCGCCTTTGCCTTGTTTGACGCGAATCCGATAACCTTCACGCCCTTCGAGTTTCCGATCTCTCGAAAGTTCTTCTGCGTATTCTCCCGCTAAAGAATTCAACTCCGATTCCACGCCCACCGCAACCACCGCCGCTGACCCGGACGGCCAGGTTGAAGCGCGTTCCCAGCGAATCTGTGTCCGCTTTTCCACTTCCTCGACCAGCATCGTCACCGCTTTTCTTTCGGGACCGGACAAGGTGTGCGGAGCGCAGACGACTGCCTTGCTCAGGTCGAGCGCGAGAGTCCGGGAAATCCCGATGAAGGAAACAAGGCAAAGCACGAACACGTTTCGTCTGGCAGCTCCGAACAGGCAAGATGCCTGTGCCACTCTCCGGGGTTCATGGAGAGCCTTCATTCGCTTTTGCGCATGCATTGGGACCATGAACCAGATTGGCACCCCTCTCCCTGCCCTCTCCCCGCAAGGCGGGGAGAGGGTGGCCGAAGGCCGGGAGAGGGGCGGTTCATGGAAAGCCCCCTTTCGTTTTTCGCATGCATTGGGACCATGAACCACCCCCTCACCCGCCCTCCGGGCACCCTCTCCCCCTCCGAGGGGGAGAGGGATGGGGTGAGGGGGCGGTTCATGGAGAGCGAGCACCTCCAAAATTTGGACGTGAGTTGGGGCCATGAACCTGGTTTGTGTAAGTCGTTGGATTGCAGGCAAACCACTTTCAGGTTCATGGAGAGCTTCCACGATTCCAGCATCGCGCATTGGGACCATGAACGGTGGGGCGAGACTCCGTCGAGCCCTGATCTCCAAAGCACAGAAAATTAGGGCTCGACGGAGTCTCGCCCCACCTGGTTCATGGGAAGAGAGCCGAGCCACCCGATGACGCCAGCTCGGGATTTTCTTCACGTTTTTCGATTTCAACGAATTCATTCCCTGAATGATCGAGAGCACCACCGGACTCTCGAAACCGCTTTCAACTTTGAAGCCGTTCAGGTGCCGTCCGACATCCTGGAAGTAGCGGCGTCCGTCGGTTCCGGACGGCCCCTGAGTCTCAGTCGAGACACGCGCATTCCGTCCGTCTGCTCGACGCGCAATTCATAAGCGCCGAGCGCGAGCGTGTCGCCCGGCTTCGGAAATCCACCGAGCCTCTGCGTCACCCAACCGCTCGTCGTGGTGATGCCTTCTTCCGCGAGCGGCTCGCCGACCACCTCCGCCAGTTCGTGCAATGGCAACGCACCGTCCACTTCCCACGTTCGCTCGCCCGTTTTCACCAGCAGCGGTTTCTCCTGGTCGAACTCGTCCTGAATCTGGCCGACCAATTCCTCCAGGATATTCTCCAGCGTCGCCATGCCGACCGTGCCGCCGTATTCATCCACGACGATGGCGAAATGCAGTTTTCGTTCGAGGAAAAGTTGCAGCAGTTTTTCCAAGCGCGCGGTCTCCGGCACATAAATCAACTTGCGACACACCGACAGCAGGTCCGCGCCGGTGCGCGCCTTGATGCGCATGGCGTACAAATCCTTGATGTGAACGACGCCGGGCGTTTTGTCGAGGTCGCCGCCTTCGCTCAAGGGAAAACGCGAATAGCGGGTCTTCTCCGCAAGGTCCAGGCATTCGGCTATCGTCGCCTCCGTGTCCAGCGCGACAATTTCCCGGCGCGGCCGCATGACCTCGCGGGCGATGCGGCGGCGCAGATCAAGCGCGTTCAAAACGATGTCCCGGCCGAAGTGTGTTCCGGCGGATTGCTTCTGCGAGGCCATGAACAACAGGCGCAGTTCCTCTTCGGAATGCGCGCGTTCGGCCTCGCGGGCGGTTTCGACGCCGAGCTGGCCAAGCAACCATTGCGCCGAGTGATTCAACAGCCAGATGAACGGATAGGCCACGCGGCCAAACCAGACCAGCGGCGGCGCCGTCCAGAGCGCGACAGAAACGGTCTTGCGAATAGCGACGGCTTTGGGCGCCAGCTCGCCGACCACGATCAGTAAAAAGGTGTTGGTAAAAAAGCCGACCAGAATCGCCACGGTGTGCCGCACGGTTTCCGATTCCACCTTCCACCAGGAATAGATCGGCGCCAGCAACGCGTTGAACACCGGCTCCACGAGCACGCCCAGACCCAGGCTCGCCAGAGTGATGCCTAGTTGCGTGGCGCTGATGGCAGCGTCGAGATTCCCAATCAACTGCCGGGCGATCTTCGCGCGACGATGCCCTTTGAGCACCAGCGTGTCGAGCTGAGTGTCGCGGATTTTTACCATCGCCAGTTCCGCCGCGACAAAGAAACCGTTCAGCAGGACCAGCGCGCCAACCGCGAGCAGTTTGAGCAGGATGGAACTGACGGTTTCACCGGGCATGTTGTTCTAAATCATAGACTCACCTCTCCGAAAATGAACTTCAGAATGTCGTGCAGGCTGACGATGCCCACTTCGCGCTGGTCGCGGCCGAGCACGATGGCGAGTCGCTGGCCACTTCGCTGCATCCGGCGCAACGCTTCTTCCACGCGCATCTCATCGTTCAGATAAAGGGCGGGCTTCACGTAGTCGCCGGCGGTTCTGCTCACGTCCAGGTCGCTTTGATAAAGCAGGGTCTTCAAACTCACCACACCCGCCACGCGCCGGCGACCGTCTTCGTCCTGCCAGACCGGCAGCCGCGTCAGGTTGCGCTCGCGGCACAACCGAAGCGCCTCGCTCATCTGGGTCCGCGTCGTCACCGTCGCCGCTTTTTCCAGCGGCGTGGCGATTTGGCCCACAGTCAAATGTTGCAGGTCGAGCACGCGGTTGATCATCGCCCGTTCCTCCGAAGTGAACGCCTGCGCCGATTCCTGCATCACCAGACGAAACTCTTCGCGTGTGCCAAATAAATGCCCGGTGAACCTCCGACCCCCGGTCCAGCGCAGCAGCCCGCGCGCAAGGCGGCTCAACCAGGCTACCAGCGGCGAAAACGTAGCGTGCACAACCCGGAACGGGCCAACCAACGCCATGCATAGGCGGTTCGGAAAGGCGCGAAAAAGCATTTTGGGCAACAGCTCGCAAATCGCGTAGAAGAAAAAACCGCCGACTAAAAAAATCGCCCAGAACACGACGGGACGCGAGCCAAAGCGCTGGTGCAGCGCGATCACCGCCAGACTCACCGCCACAAAGTTTGCCAGCGTGTTGCCGACCAGGATCGTCCAGAGAAAATCTTCCGGCCTTTCCAGATAGCCATGCAGGACCTTGGCCCGCAGTTTGCCGGCGCGCATCCACTGCCGGATGCGCAGCCGGCTCAACGCAAAGACGCCCGCCTCCATGCCCGACATGAAAAACGAAAGCGCAAAGGACAGCGCCATCACCGCGGCGATGACCGGGCCGTTTTCCACCTCAATGGCCTCCTTTGCGGTTGATCGCTTCAACCAGCACCTCGCGCACACGCCTTTCGTCCGCCGCGGTGGCCGTGAGTTTCAGTCCGCGAAGGACCACGGATTGTCCGACGCTGGGCACGACCTCAAGTTGCGCCAGCAGCAATCCCCCCATCGTGTCCACGTCCGGCACGTCACCCAGTTCGGGATATTCACGGCAAAAATCCTCCAGCCGCATCGTTGCGTTCACGCGCCAGCGGCCTTCGCCCAGCTTCTCCATCACGAACCCCTGCGCTTCGCCCTCGCCGCGGATTTCGCCGATCATCTCCTCCAAAATGTCTTCCATCGTCACCAGGCCAGCTGTGCCGCCGAATTCGTCGAGCACAATGGCCAGGCCGCGCTGCTGGCGCTGCAAACTCTTGAGCAACTGCAACAGGTTCATGCTCTCGGGCACGAACGACGGGAATTCGATGGCATCAGCCAGATCGATTTGCGGATCCAGCAACAGCGCCCGCGTGTTGAGGATGCCGACGATGGTGTCGGGTGTCTCATCGTAAATCGGCAGGCGGCGATGCTTGTATTGGCGCGCCGCGACGATCATTTGTTCGACCGACAAATCATCCGAAATGCAGGCCATCTGCGAGCGCGGCCTCAACACGTCGCGGGCCGTCCGGCGATCCAGGCTGATGATCTGGAGAATAATTTCTTTTTCCGACTGCGCGAGCGTGCCCTGTTGATACGCCAGTTCGAGCAGTTCCTGGTACTCTTCGTCCGACAATGCGGCCGGCGGTTTGATGGATTTGGGCACGACGGCGCGAAGGATGGCGGTGTCCAGGTGCTGGGCGACCCGGCGCAGCGGACGCGTTACTCCCTGCAGAAAAAACATCGGCCGCGCCACCCACAACGACCATCGTTCCGGCGCGCGCACTGCGAGGGTTTTGGGGACCACTTCACAACCGATGAGAATCAACGCCAGCAAAGCGACCATCATCGCGCCGGTGACAGGCGCCGGCCAGCCGCCACTCAAAGCGAGCCACAGCGAGATGGCGACGATGATCGAGTTGGCAAACGTGTTGCCCAACACGATCGTCGCCAGCAAATCCTGCGGCTTGGCCAGCAAACGCTCGACCACGCCACCGGTTTGCGGCGAGCGCTCCACCAGTTGGCGCGCCTGCCATTTGCCGAGGGAGAAGAGGGCCGACTCCGCCACCGCGAAGAAAAAGCTCGCGCCGGCAAACACGAGGACACCCACCACAGCCCACAGCGGCGTCAGCATGAAGCGAGTATCGAATAAAGAGCGTCGAACGCAAATGGGAAAGTCATGGCTGCCTTGAGGCGGTCAAACAACCAATAATGACGACGAGAGTAATCGCGACGAACCCGCCTCCTCTTCCAAGCAAAGACCGACGCGATAGAAAAGTGTCAAAAGTGAGGACTGACCCCACTGGCCGCGAACGTAGCCGATTGAAAATCCAAAACTCAAAACCCCAAAGTCAATTCAACGGCACTCCGCGGCGGATGTAGGTGGGCACGTCGAGGTCTTCGCCGTGGTAGATGGTCGGTTCGCTCTTCTCGAATCGGCCCCTGGAAACGATTTCCAGCGGCAACGTGCCCTGTCGCATTTTTGACCCCGGCTTGCGATACGGCTTGCGTTTTTGCTGGGCCCGCAATTGCTGCTTCTTCTCCGGCCCCAGTTCGGGCGGTGGCGGCACGAAACGCGAGGGGGGACGGATGGGCGGATTTTTCTCGATGAACTGGCTGTCAAACGCGGACGCTTCCACTGTTTCGCCGGCCGTTCTCTTTGACCTCGTCTCGTCTCCTTCGCGTAACACCGCTGCCGCAGTGACAGCATCGGCGGCTCCAGCTTCGGGCTGCCGCGCAGCGATGACGGTGACGGAGAGGCGGTCGCCCAATTCGGCCTCGATCGCGGCACCCATGATGATGTGCGCGTATTCGCAGGCGTGATTGATCCGCGACATGACCCGGTTCACTTCCGCCATGGTCAGATCGCTGCCGGCAACGATGCTGACGAGCACCGATTCGGCTTCGCGCAAGAGCGTCCCGCCTTCCAACCACGGACTGGCCAGAAGCATCTCGACGACTTCGCGCGCGCGGTGTTCACCCTGGGCTTCCGCGCAGGCGAACGAACTTTCCGCATGCTGACCGCGCACGACGGCGCAGAGGTCGGCGAAATCCACGTTGATGATCCCCGTGCGGGCGAGCAACCGCCAGATGCCGCGAAGTCCCTGGGCCAGCAAATCGTTCGTGATTTTGAACGTCTCAACGAGACTTGTCTTCTCATCAATCAATTTGATCACGCGCTGGTTCGGCAGGCAAAGCACCGCATCGGCCGTTTCCTTGAGCTCTTCCAGACCGGCCTGCGCCTGACTCCGGCGACGCGCGCCCTCGCACTCGAACGGCAGCGTGGCAATGGCCAGCACCAGCGCACCGGCTTCCTTTGCCGCGCGCGCCAGGACCGGACTCGCTCCGGTGCCCGTGCCTCCGCCCAGGCCGGTCACAATCACTACGACTTTGGCGTCCGCGCACAGCTGGCACAACTGTTCCGCGTCCTCTTCCGCCGCGGCCCGGCCGACTTCCGGATCGCCGCCTGCTCCGAGGCCGCGCGTGAGCGTGGCGCCCAACGGCACCACCCGTCCGACCGACAGATCGAGCAGCGCCTGGACGTCCGTGTTCACCGCGACGAATTCGACGCCCACAAACTCGCGTTGCGCGATCTGCTCGACAGCGTTGCAACCCGCGCCGCCCACGCCGAAGACTTTCAGCGTGAGTTCCCTCGAATCCATGCTCGAAGCGATTTTATTTTGGTTTGTCATGGGTACGCTCCTGTCGCTTTTCCGCGTGCGCTGGGATCATGAACCGCCCCGTCACCCGACCTCCGGCCACCCTCTCCCCCATTGGGGGAGAGGGAAGGGGTGAGGGGGAGGTTCATGGGGCGCTCCATTTATTTTTTCACCGCGCGAAGCAATTCGCTGACCTTGCTTTTAATGCCGCCGAGGCGGCCGCGACCGGGCCTCCGACTGACCTGGAACGAGCCGAATTTGACCAAGCCAATGGTGGTAGCAAATTCCGGCTGGTCCAGCGCCGACTTCAGTCCGCCGATTGAATTGGTTTTGCCGAGTGACACCGGCATTCCGAAAATCTGTTCGGCCAGCTTTTGAATCTGTGGGATGCGCGCGCCGCCGCCGCACAGAAAAACCCCGGCACGCAAGTAATCGAGCAGGCCGGTCGGGTCGATTTCCCTGGCGATCAGCCGAAAAATCTCCTCCACGCGCAGGGACATGATGCGCCGCAGGTGTTCGAGGTTGATGGAGCGCTCCGCCAAACCATGCTGGTTCGCGAGCGCAACGGTCTGGCCCTTCACGCTGTCGTCCACCAGTGCGGAGCCGTGTTCGATCTTGAGTTGTTCGGCGAGACTCAAGGGAACTTTCAATCCATAAGCCAGATCGTTCGAGATGTGGTCGCCGCCGACCGCCAACAATCCGGTGTGCTTGACGATGCCATCCGCGCAGACGACGTATTCGGTCGTGCCGCCTCCGATGTCAATGACCAGAGCGCCCAGTTCCTTCTGCTCGTTGCTCAACAGCGCCAGCGACGAGGCCAGTCCGTTGAAAACGATGTCTTCGACCTCCAACTGCAAACTTTTAACCGCTCGAATCGGGTTTTGCAGCCGGTTGAAATTGCCGTGGACCACATGCACGTCCACATCCACTTTCGCACCGAGCATGCCGACCGGATTTTGAATGCCGCCCTGGCCATCGACGAGGAAGTGCTGGCGAATGACGTGGACCACGTGGTTCTCGGCCGGCAGGTTGATGGCCTTGGCGTTTTTGATCGCGTCCTGCACGTCCTCATCGGTGATTTCGCGGTCGGCTGAAACAACCGGATGCACGCCGCGATTGTTAAAGCCGCGCAGGTGCCCGCCACTGACGCCAAGATAAACGCTGCGAACCTCCACGTCGGCCATCTGCTCCGCCTCGACGACGGCATTGCGAATGTCCTCGCCCGCGAGCGCAGGATCAACGATCTCGCCTTTGCGCACGCCGCGCGAGCGGCACTGGCCGACGCCGATGATACTGAGCGCGCCGGCGTCGTTGACTTCGCCAACGACGACGCAGATTTTCGACGTACCCACTTCCAGACCAACAATGACGTGGGATTGATCAAACATGTTTATTCCTGTTGGGTGAGGCTGAGTTGGGTTTGGGCACCAAGGGCGGCGCCGTAGCGGCTTCGAGCCAGAGCGCTGGGGCGTTGTTGGTCACCGACAGGTCGAGCGTCCCAATGGCCTTGCCCATGTTTTTGCCGAGATCATACACCAGCCGCCAGTGGCGCAGTTGGTCCTCCAGGCGGTCCGGCGCAAAAGTGATCCGGCTTCCCTGCCCCGTGGTAACCTGCAACACCTCTGTCCCCGAGAGATCCACGCTCTTCAAGTCAACCAGACCGGCCATCGGCGAGTTTTCGAATTCGGCGATCAACCGCAGCGCGGCACTGACTTTGGGGGAATGGATTGCGCTGCCCGGAAGGAACTCCGCCGCGTCGCCGCCGGACAAGACCGGCAACGCATCGCCGTTCACTGAAATCGTGTCCACGCAGGCCGGCAGCGGTTGAATGACGTGGCCGCTCTGGTCGAGGTAATAGGAGACCAGCTCGAGGCCGCCGCCCGGTTGAAGCTGCAGCACTTTCATACGGGCGATCGGCTCCCGTTCGATCACCGAGATCTTCAACGTGCGTGGGAGCACGCGCTCGACTGCGACCGACTGAATCATCGGCGCCAGTTCCAGGCCGTCCTTTACGCGATTCAAATCAAGCGCCAGCAGATTGTCGCCGGGTCTGACACCGGCCCACTTCCGCAGTTGCTCCACTGGAATTGAGCCGTCGGTCCGGATGTCCAACTCGCGAATCGCGAAAGCGTCGTTGTTGAACACGAACTCGTCGAGCGCCCAATCGCCGACGCGCCAAAGCAGGTACAGTCCCATGACCGTGCCGAGCGACAGGCCGACAGCGGTCGTGGCCAGCCGCAACCGCGCTGCGCGGATTTCCTTAGCGCGCAGCTTCACGTCGAGCACGTTGCCGCGTTCGAGCCGCCGGTTTTTCGCTTTGCGTTTGATCCACATGTTCAGACAGCGAACTGTAATTTTCTGTCGTGGAGCCGAGTTCCGCCGGGCCATTATTCAGGCAGGGCACGATGTCGGCCTCGGGCCCTGGCGGCGGGCTGGGGAAAGCGTCCCCGAGCCGGATGTTCAGGGACGCGCCGGGCTCGTCCCTCCGCCGGTTCGACCATTCAACGGGTCACTGCCGGCGCGCGTTGCATCGCCAGATCAATCATCCGTTGACACAACCCGGTGAAACTGATTCCCGCCGCGGCCGCGGCCTTCGGCAACAAACTTGTCTCCGTCATGCCCGGCAGCGTGTTGACCTCGAGCACAATCGGCTCGCCGTTCGGCCGCACCATCACATCGACGCGTCCATAGTCGCGACCTCCCACCGCGCGGAATGCGCCCAGCGCCGCCTGCTGGATGCGCAGCGCGTTCGCCGCATCAAAGGACGCCGGACAGAAATACTCCGTCCGACCACTTGTGTATTTGTTTTTGTAGTCGTAGCCCCCTTGCCTGGGTCGAACCTCCACGATGGGCAAAGCCTCCCCGTCCAGAACGCCCACCGTGGTTTCCCGGCCCAAAATCTTTTCCTCCGTCAAAACTTCCGAGTCATAACGAAGCGCCTCGGCCAACGCCAAGGCCCAGTCCTCGACCCGCTCGACGAACTGCAAACCGACACTGGAACCCTGCCGCACCGGCTTGAGCACCACCGGCGGTTGCCAGCCGGCGGGCCACGGTGTTTTCGGCGAGGTGAACACTTCGAACCGCGCCGTCGGCACGCCTGCTGAGATGCACCGTTTTTTGGTGGCAACTTTGTCGAACGCAACGCGGCTCGCTTCGGAATCGCAACCGGTGTAAGGCACGCCCAACGCTTCCAAATGCTTTTGCACCGCGCCGTCCTCGCCGTAGGTTCCATGCAACGCGAGAAAGACAACATCCGTTCTGAGCGGCAGCGCCCAGGAATCATCCTGCGGGTCGAGTTCACCAACCATGTGCCCCAGCGAGCGCAACGCCTTCACCACCGCGGCGCCCGACTTGAGCGATACTTCCCGCTCCGCGGACGGGCCGCCGAGCATCACGGTAATGTTCAATCCTTCACTCATGCCACCACGAGATGGGGCTCGATTTCATTCGCCAATGATTTCCACTTCCGTTTCCAACTCGATTCCCCGCGCCGCTTTCGCGCGTTGTTTGATAATATCGATCAGCGACAAGACGTCCTTCGCCGTCGCGTTGCCTTCGTTCACGATAAAATTGCCATGCGCGTCAGACACCACGGCGCCGCCGACGCGGCTGCCTTTGAGGCCGAGTTCGTCGATCAGTTTGCCCGCTGGAATCGAACCGGGATTCTTGAATATGCAGCCCGCGCTCGGGGCGGCCGGCTGGCTGTCCCAGCGTTTCCGACTGAACTGCCGCATCCGATGCTCCACCGCCTCGCGCGAGGTCCGCTCACCTTTGAGCACTGCGCCGAGCGCGAGGTGGTTTTTGAACAGCGGACAGCCTCGATACTCGACGTTCACCTCGCTCGCCTTGCGCTCGTGCGCCTGGCCTTTGTAATCCATGAACCGAATTGTTTCCACCACGTCGAACATCCACGAACCCATTGCGCCCGCGTTCATGCGCAGCGCGCCGCCAACGCTGCCGGGGATGCCTTCGAGAAACTCCAGGCTGCTCAATCCGTTCCGCTTCGCTTCCACCGCCACGGTCTTCAGCTTTGCGCCCGCGCCGCAGTGCAACCGTTCGCCGATGATTTCCACGCGGCTGAAATTCGGATGCGCGAGGCAAATCACTACGCCGCGAATGCCGTCGTCTTTGATGAGCAGGTTCGAGCCGCGGCCCAGCATCACGAACGGAACTTTGTGTTCCGCGCAAATCCTCAAAATTGCCGCAAGTTCAGACTCCGAAGCCGGCTCGACGTAAACGTCCGCCGGCCCACCGACGCGCAGCGTGGTCTTTTTCGCCAGCGGCTCGTTCTGTCGCAAAACGGTTGTCGGCGAAAGCGCTGCGGACAGCGCGGCGAAGCATCGCTCTTTGTGGACCGGGATTTCTTCGCGCAACTGCGCGGCGAGTTCGTGCGCGACTTTGGTGATGTCGCCTGCCCCAAGGAACAACACCGCATCGCCCGGCTGCATCGCCGCGCGCACCGCGGCGCGCAAGTCATCCAGCACGCTGATGAATTCCACCGGCTGGCCTTGCGCGCGCACGGCGCCGGCCAGCAGCGCCCCGTTCACGCCCGGAATCTCCGGCTCGCTCGCGGCATAAACTTCCGTCAGCCAGAGCTTATCCGCGCCGCCGAAACAGGTTGCGAATTCGTTCAGCAAATGCTGTGTGCGCGTGTAGCGGTGCGGCTGGAACGCCACGAGCAGGCGGCGCGAACCGAGGCTTTTCAGCGCTTTCAGAGTCGCGGCAACTTCGTTCGGGTGATGACCGTAATCGTCGAACAAGCGGAAACGCGCATCCGAAAAAAGTTCCTGCTGTCGGCGCGCCGTGCCGCGGAAGAGTGCGATGCCTTTGGCAATATCCAACGGTTGAAAACCGAGCCGGTGCAGCAGCGCAATGACCGCCGCGCAGTTGGAAACGTTTTTGTCGCCCAGCAAGCTCGTGGTGAATTCACCCAGGCGCTGACCGTTGTGCCAGATTTCAAAGCGAGTCACGGGTTGTCGGTTGCCGGCTGGTGTTGGCGCGGGTTCCGCTTTTGTTTCGATGCGGTACGCCGCGAGCGGATGGAAACCATACGAAATGGCCCCTGGCCGTTGGGCAAATAATTCGGCCAGACGCGCATCGTCGGCGCAGAAGACGAGCAGACCACGCGTGTTTTCGGCGAAGGCTCGAAACTCGCGGCAGACGGCTTCGAGACTGGCGTAATGATCGAGATGCTCGGCGTCCACGTTCAGCACAATGGCGTGTTCAGAACGGAACTCGCGCAGCGTGCCGTCGCTTTCGTCGGCTTCGACCACAAAATGCGGAGTGCGGAGCGCGGAGTGAGGAGTGAACCGCGCGTGGCGTTCGAGCTGCAGCACCGG
>QHNT01000414.1 GCA_003218515.1 Verrucomicrobiota bacterium
ACCATGCAGGCAGTGATAGGGCTCCTCGTTGCACTGGTCGATCAGGGGATAACGGCAATCGATCACTTCCGCCTCGGGATCGCTGTCGGCAAGCGGCGTGATGTAGGGATTGTTCTCCCATAACTCGGGACAGCGGGTGCGTACGTCCGTCAAAAACTGGCCGGGGTGCCAGTAATGCAAATCCCGCACCGCCGCCGTCAACATCACGATGTCTCCGGGCGAGAATCCGTTCTTCAGGATCAATTTTCGCATGGCGACATCATTTCGCCCAAGCCCCGAGCGGAATCAGGTCAACCATTCCGGTTCGGATACCTCGGTCGGGGCCAACTCCGCCCGATCAACGCCTTACCGGCTTCGTTCCCGGACTTCCTCCTGGACTTCCAGTGATGGGTTCAGGACTCATGCTTGGGCTGGGAGAGGTACCTGATACCGTCACGGTCCGAGGTTTGCGAGGAGCGGGTTTCGGGCTGAACCCGGGTTGAAGTTTGGGCTGCTGGACAGGGCTGATTGTCGTGGGCATGGTTGGCGTTGGTTGAGGTTGATGGTTGTCGGTCGCCTCGACAACACGTGCATTGCGAGGCGTGTTTTCTTCGCTGGATCAAATCTGTGCTTCATCGTTGTCGCATTGCCGACACAATCGGCCCAGTAGCTTGCGCAGGATCTTTCTCCTCGTTTCATTCATGGGCCGAGCGGAAGCGAAGGTGTACTCTTGAAAGTTTTCAGGTTGCCGAGGGATAAATTCACCCAACCTCCAGACTGGCTTTTTTCTCTTACTATTCGTACTTTTCACTGAATTAAAGCGGCTTGGTTCGCAGGTGTTTGATTTCGTTTCTAATCATTGTCCCGATGCGATGTTTGGCCAGGTACACCCGCCCCTGATTGACCTTGAGCGTGCTGGCGACCTTTCCAGCCGGCCAATTCTTGAGCACGTAGAGGTCGAAAATTTGGTACTGCTTTGCATCGACCGCCCGTTTGACCCGCTCAATGGCGGCGTTCATCAGGTTCTTTTCCCATTCCTCATTCCATATCGCTTCCAGGTCTGATTCCGCTGGATCAGCTATCCTCTCCACGGTCGCCGTCCGGGTTGTGGAATCTGACCGCCGCTGAGCAGGCCTGACGTCTCTGCGCCTTTTCTGGTCCACGATTCGCCAGGCCGTCAGTTTCAGCAGCCAGCTTTTGAAGGAACCGCCAACGGCATCATATTCAAAGCTGGGCATGCTCTTGGACACCGAAATCACGGTTTCCTGGACCACGTCCTGGGCTTCCGCGTCCGTCAACCCGGCTTTGATCGCCGCGTTGTAGATGAGTTTCCAATACGTCTCAAAAAAAACCTTCCAACTTGCTTCGTCTTTCCAGTCTTTCAGACGGCCCAACAAAGAGGCGCGCGTAGGAATCAATTCATCCTCTGCATTCATCACGTTCGGCGGCTGGTTTCGGTTTTAGATTCTAATACGTAGGGAAATGCCAGCTTCTTTCAACGAATATCGTTTTTGTCTGAATACCCGGGTTCAAACTTGGTACGCTGTGCCTGGTTATAAGTGGTCTGGGTCAAAAAATTCAAAATTTTTGAAAGATCGGGCGCTGCCCGTTCGTATAAGCCCTTTACAATTGAAGACCTGCTGTGTGCAATGATGCAAACGCCACGCTCAATTTTGCTGCAACCTTCGCAGCAAAGACGCCAGCCGTTGGGCTGCTGCCAGAACCCTGATCGAATCCACGCAAATCCGATTGACGTGAGAGCCCCTCAAGGAGGTTTTGGGAACTGAATCGGAAGGGGCATGGCGGTAGCAAGGTAGAGGGGAGGGAAAAGAGACTGCTGCGCTATCGAGCGCGCAGCAGTCTCTTTGGGGCAGAGCCAGGAAAGCTGAACCAGCGTCCTTTCCCATGAGAAGATATGTCAGGCTCATCCAAGGCGAGCAGCGCCTCGGCTGTGTTTGGGCGCTCGCAAACGAGTCGCCGGAAAATGCAAAACAACCTGCTTTTCCCTGAGTTGTATGTCCGCATTGCGTATTCTCCATTTGGAAGACAACGCTCCCGACGCAGAACTCTTGCGGGCGGTGCTGGAACGCCAAGGGGTCGATTGCGCCATCAGGAGGGTGGAAACACGAGAGGCGTTTGAAGCAGCACTTGAGCGGGAGCAATTCGATTTAATCATCTCCGACTACACCCTTCCCTCTTTTGACGGATTGTCGGCCTTGAGAATTGCGGGGCAGAAAAGGCCGGAACTACCGTTCGTTTTCGTCTCCGGCACCATCGGCGAGGAAGCAGCCGTGGAATCGCTCAGGCGCGGCGCCACCGATTACGTCCTCAAAGATCGGCTGTCGCGGCTGGCGGCATCTGTGAAACGGGCGGTCGAGCAGGCGCAGGCGCGGGCCGAGAGGAGACAGGGCGAAGAAAAAATTCGAGAACAAGCCGCTCTGTTGGACAAGGCCCGTGACGCCATTTGCGTCACGGACATGGAACGGCGCATTCTCTACTGGAACAAGGGCGCGGAGCGACTGTATGGCTGGAGTGCTGAGGAAGCGGTCGGCCAGAACGTTAACGACCTGCTCGTTCCAGGCGGATCAACGCGTCCGGCGGAAGCGTTGCAGGAGTTGATTCCGCGGGATGAGTGGCAGGGGGAATTGCACAAGGTTCGTAAAGATGCGCGGGAGATTATTGTCGAAAGCCACTGGACACTGCTCCGCGACGAAGCGGGACAGCCCAAGTCAATTCTGGTGATCGACACGGACATCACCGAGAAGAAACGGATTGAAGCGGAGTTGCTTCGCACCCAGCGGATGGAAAGCATCGGGGCGCTGGCCGGAGGGATTGCTCACGACCTGAACAACGTGCTGGCTCCGATCCTGATCGTGACGGAGTTGCTGCGGGACAAGTTGGCCGACCCGGAGGTCCGGGAGATGCTTGACCTGGCCAAAGCCAGCGCCCAACGCGGAGCGGAGATGGTCAAACAAATCCTTTCGTTTGCTCGTGGAGCGAGCGGCGAATTGAAGATTCTCCAAGTCAAACACCTGTTACACGAGATGGTAAAACTGGTGCGCGACACTTTTCCCCGCTCAATCCAAATCGAGAACGACGTGGTCGGGGACCTCTATCCGATCAACGGCGACGCTACTCAGCTTCATCAGGTGTTGTTGAATCTTTGTCTCAACGCCCGCGATGCCATGCCGAACGGCGGGACACTTCTCATCGAGGCAGCCAACGTCGTCCTGGAAAACAAGCAGACCGCGATGTTGGCGGAGCCAGTCTCAGGGAAACATGTCGTGTTGAGCGTGGCGGATACCGGTAGCGGCATTCCACCTGAATTGCTCGATAAGATATATGAGCCATTTTTCACCACCAAAGAGCCAGGTAAAGGCACCGGCCTTGGGCTGTCGACCGTGCTGTCCATAGTTCAAACCCATCACGGGTTCATTGAACTGATCAGCGAGGTTGGCCGGGGAACAGTGTTCAGCGTGTATCTGCCTGCGGCGCGCACGGAGGACACAGGATTTGTCGGGATTGGATTGGCCACCGTGGAGATGGGGCGCGGTGAAACCGTCTTGTTGGTGGAGGATGAAGCCGCGCTGTTGGAGATCACCAGGGAAATGCTGGAAGCGTTTAACTACCGGGTCTTGACGGCGCGTGATGGCGCGGAGGCGTTGGCGCTCTATGAGCAGCATGGCAGGGAAATCGACGTAGTGGTCACGGACATGGTGATGCCGGTCATGGACGGAGCCGCTCTGGTTCAAGAACTGCGAAGAATCCAACCCCAGGTGAAAGTTGTTTGCGTCAGTGGACTGGGGTCAAAAGCCAAGGCTGCTCAATTGAACCCGCACGCCTTTTTGGCCAAGCCATACTCAACCGACAAATTGCTCACTACGTTGCGTGAGGTCATAGCCGCCCGATGACCAAAATGCCTCGCGCCACCTCCTCTTTGTCTCTAACTAATCGTCGGATGAAAACATGAATCAGGTATCAAATATAACACCAACAACGATAAGGCTGGGCAGAGGCGCTTCGTCGATGATGCTCTGGATCGCCGGGGCAGTAGCTTTGATCTTCATTGGGTACCTGATCTACGATATCTTCCGGGCGTGGCAAAGAAAAAGGCGGATCGAAGACTGGCGAAGGCGCGCCAAGGCTAAACAGAACCTTGAGTCAGATAGATAGACGCTGAACTCGTGGGTCGCTACGACGTTTCTATGAGGGTAACCGTTGACGGGCAAATTCGGTTTCAAAACCGAAATGATTATCGCGCGTTGAACGCGTGGGTGGGAATCGGTCCCGCCTGGAGCAAAGTCACGGTGGACTATTTTTTAGTTGCGATACAGTGAGACGGGAATAGCAGGCATATCAGGTTTCGCGTCTTCGGTCCGATATGCGCGTTTGCATTTCGTAGTTGTGCTAGTTTTTGTGCTAGCCATGATAACCATCAGAAGTGCCACCCGATGTGGGGTTCGTCCTCCTCCTCCTCCTCGTCCTCGAAAAGCCTTGAAACTGAAGACGACGAGGACGAGCGAAATTCCCGCGATCAGCGTCAGATTTTTCCTCCCTGTTCCAGAGTGAAGTAGAAGGTGGCGCCTTTGTCCACTTTTCCCTCGGCCCATATTCGCCCGCCATGCTTGTGAATCACACGCGCCACGATGGCCAATCCAACGCCTGTGCCTTCAAAGTCCTCAGCACCGTGCAGACGTTGAAACACTCCGAACAATTTGTCCACATACTCCATGTTGAAACCAACGCCGTTATCACGAACGAAGATGGCCAGCTCATCGTTGACCTTAACTTGCCCCACTTCAACCAAG
>QHNT01000415.1 GCA_003218515.1 Verrucomicrobiota bacterium
TGGATTTGAAGAATTTTCATGAGGCCAGTCATAACGTTTCAATTGTTCCGATTCTCATCGCAACCGAGGCCGCAAAATCCTCCCCGATCGCACTCCAAGCAGACGCCGACAAAGTTTATCGCCCGATTTTGGTGAACGCCACAGGCTTTCGCGAGGTGGTAGATTTGGCTCTGCGCAGTATCCAAGGCTCTATGCTCGACGACCAACAATGGTCACGCGCGCCTTATCACCCAACGCCGACAATCGTGGAAGCCGCGCGGGCTCTATACGCTCAACACTCGGTTGAAGCCATCGCCCGCTTTGACGCTGGCGCTCAAAATCTGCACGTTACTTCGCGCCGGATCGAGGAATTGGTGGATGAAGCGCGAGGGAAAGGACGCAAGCTCATTTGTTTCGTTACCGGTGTGCCGGGAGCAGGGAAGACTCTGGTAGGGTTGAATGTAGCGACTCGTCGACGCGAACTGGACCAACCAACACACGCGGTCTTCCTTTCCGGCAACGGTCCGCTCGTCGCAGTGCTTCGCGAGGCACTCACCCGCGACGAGGTTGCCCGCCGAAAGAAGCTGGGTGAAAAAGTGCACAAGGGGAAGGTTGGCGAGGGATTTCGTCGAGACTCACCGACAGCGAATATGCGGCGGGCAAGGCGTTGGATAGTGTCCGCCGACGACACGATGCTCACCTCGACGACTGCTTGCATCTTGCGGTGTCCATGCGGTCTTTCAGGGCCGAAAACGTTTCTGCCTTCGTCAAGGCCCTCCTTGATTGCGAGAAACGGCAAGCGCGCGAAGCTTTCGCAAAGCTCGCCGACCGGTATCCGATTGCGGTGACACGCGACTTAAATCTGGCCAAGCAATGGATACGAGATCACGCCAGAGGGACGGAACGTTTTGGAATGGTCGCTTCGTCGAAGGCTCAGCGACTGAAACCTCACGCAGTTGATATTCGCGTCGATGTTGATCCAGTGCATTGGTTTCTCAACGACAAGGAAGACACACGGTCGAGCTATTACCTCGAAGACGCGGCCACAGAGTTTCAGGTGCAAGGCCTTGAACTTGACTGGGCATGTGTGAATTGGGACGGCGATTTGCGTTTCACGGGTTCGGGTTGGAGCTTTCACGACTTCCGGGGCGACAGTTGGCAGAACATCAAAAATTCCGACAATCAAGTTTATCTCCGGAACGCATACAGAGTGCTACTTACTCGCGCACGGCAAGGCATGGTCATCTTCGTTCCTTCTGGCGAACCGACTGACCCAACACGCGCGTCTCCTTACTACGATCCAACCTTCAATTATCTTACCGACCTCGGAATGCCCGTGGTCGCGTGAGAGGCCATCGCTTTTGTTTGGCGATTTCATCCGTGTCCATCGGTGTTCATCCGTGGTTGAAAAGGATTTTGTCGCGTCCGGTCCTGCAGATCCGGGTGCTACTTTTCTTCGGCGGTTCCGGCGGCAAGAACCGTTCCCTCCAGCTTGGACAGACTCTATGGACGATCAGGGAGGAAGAATTCGACACCTCACTCTGGTCACCAAAGTTGATGATTGATGGCTGAAAGTTGAGAGAGGGGAAGCGGTCGAGGCGGAGAGGGAGAAGTCTTTGCGTCTTTTGAGTTCTTTTGCGGCGATTTCATCCGTGTCCATCAGTGTTCATCCGTGGTTGAAAAGGATTTTGTCGCGTCCGGTCCTGCAAACTACTTTTCTTCGCCAGTTCTGGCGGCGATGACCTAGGCGAGAGAATTCCTGTTGCTGTTTGGGTTCTGGGCCGGACCTTGAGTAGCAGCCAGAGCCAAGCTGCCGCCAAACAGTTACATCAGTAACACACGGGCGAGACGCCCGTGCCACTATGCAGGTTTTGGCGCGCGGCACGCCAGTGTTTGGCCGCAGATTCGAGACTTGTCCTTCAAATTGACTGTGCACGTTCGAGCAGGTAGAATTTTCCTGGTTATGACAGCCATCGCCAAGCAATTGGATGAGAAGCTGAAAACTTGGACCCCAGAAACCGCCGAGCAGGTCGAGAACCTGGTGGCTGAAATCATTCGTCTTGCCGACGCCGAGGCCTTAGACCTGCTGCGTTCTCGCGCTGTCGAACAGGAAGTGCTCGATATCCTCGATGAGCCCAAAGCCCGGTGAAGGGTGGCTCGCCGACCTCGGGCTCGCGGCCAAAGCGCGTCCCGTAATCATCATTTCCCGCGAAGATCCAAATCCACCACGGGTCCTCTTTGTCTATGTCCCTCTCACCACGCAGAACCGAGGCAGTCGTTACGAAGTTGAACTGGGCAAGTTGTCGTTCCTGACAGAACTCTCCGTAGCCAACGTTCAAGCTATTGGTTCGATACCGCTGCCGCGACTGGAAAGAAAGCTCGGACAGCTTCCTCCCACTTTGATGGCGAAGGTCAAAGATGCGATTAAGTTCGCTCTCGATGTTTAGAATATCTTTGCGTCGGCTGCTACGAGTCTGATGATTGTTGCGTGCGGCGGCGAGTTGTGCGGAGGATTTTTTTCTCCTTCCACCATGCGAGGTTGCTGCGGGTCGCAGACCCGCGGTCCGTTTTCGGACAGCCACGCCGCGTTCTGAATCTGTGTTCATCCGTGTCCATCTGTGGTTGAATTTTGGGAACGCGCCGCTGATTCAGTTCTGAATCGGGCCGACGTATTCGGTGCCGACCACAATGTCGTCGAACCAGACGCGGTTGATCGGATTCGGCTTGGCCACATGGTTCTGGCGCCCGGCGAGTTCAGTCACGTAATGCAACAGCCATAAAAAGTTGATCTTGAGCTGGTCGTTCGTCCGCCAGCGAAAGCCTTCAAACGGTTCGCCCCCCTGCTCCACCAGCGAAAAGCCCATACCGGTCCAGCGACTCCGTCGCGCGCCCGGACCAATGTGTATCACCGGTTTGCCATCGAGCCACAGGGCCAGTTCACCGTCGGACTTGTCCGGCGCCGAATTGCATTGCAGCATCACCTCAACGCATTGCCAACGGTCGCGCGGCACCAGGGTAGGTTGCGCCGGCGTCAAACTGTTGCCCCAATATTTGCCGTCCGCCGATCCTTTCATCTCATGCCAATAAGTGTAAAAATTCCACGCGCCGGGCGCGGCGTACCGCCCGTAATTGCCGTAGGGTTCGATGCCGACAGTGAAACGGTCGTCGCCGCGCGGTCGCTCGCCCGCGCCGCCTTGCGGCCAGGCCGTCGGCGGATTGTAGCCGCCCAAAGTGACGAAGTGGTGGATGTAGGCCGCGTCGGCGGCGAACTTGACGTAGAAACGCGCGTAGGCCTTGTCCACCTCGCGAGGTAATCGTGTGTAAAGGTGTCCGCCGGTGTTTTCGCCCAGCGTGGCGGTCATTTGCAGCGAACGTTTGCCGGCGCCGGCGGGCGGCACGTCGCTGCTGAAGGCTATCACTTTGCCGTCTTTGTTGCT
>QHNT01000268.1 GCA_003218515.1 Verrucomicrobiota bacterium
TGTGTATTTTGCGGCCACTTTGAAAATGATGAGTACGAAGGAAAATTTGTCGAAAGAGACCAACCGGAGTGACGCGACGCCGCCTGGCGAAGCGGAACACGCGGCTGAGGCAGCCACCCACGCGGAGAAGCCGGAAGCCGAGCAGGCCACGAAGGAGACAACCGCCCGCGCCGAAGTCCCGTTGACGCCACAGCAAATTGAAGAATTGAAAGTCAGGGCCGCCAAAGCGGACGAACATTGGGACCGGCTGCTGCGCGCAACCGCGGATCTGGAAAACTTCAAGAAACGCGCCGCGCGCGAACGCCAGGAAGCGACCCGCTTCGCCAATGCTTCGCTGCTCGAAAAGCTGATTCCGGCCCTGGACAATTTTGACATGGCCCTGGCGGCCGCCAGCAACACGGAAGGCAACTCTCTGGAATCCCTCAAGACGGGCCTCACGATGGTTTACAACCAGCTCAAAGCGGTGCTGACTGAAGCCGGGCTGGAGGAGATCGACGCTTCCGGCCGTCCGTTCGATCCGAATTTGCACGAAGCCGTTTCGCAACAGGAAACCGCCGATGTCCCCGAAGGCCAGGTGCTGCGACAGTTGCGCAAAGGTTACAAATTGCGCGATCGCCTGATCCGCCCGGCCAGCGTTGTCGTGGCCAAAAAACCGGCTGTCTGACCGCCATGGCCAAACGCGATTATTACGATGTCCTCGGGGTGGACCGCAGCGCCGGCGAGGAGGAAATCAAAAAGGCCTATCGCAAGCTGGCCCTCAAGTATCATCCCGACAAAAATCCCGGCGACAAAGCGGCCGAGGAAAAATTTAAGGAATTGGGTGAAGCCTACGAAGCCCTGAGCGATCCGCAGACGCGGGCTGCTTACGACCAGTACGGCCATGCTGCCTTCGATCCGCGCGCGCGCGCCAGCGGAGGTTTTCGGGGCGGCGGCTTCCATGATCCGTTTGAGATTTTCCGCGAAGTCTTCGGCGCCGGCACCGGCAGCATCTTCGATGAATTGTTCGGCGGCGAACGGCAGGATCCGGCCGGACCGAGGCGTGGCGCCGATCTTCGTTATGATCTGGAGATTTCGTTCGAGGAAGCGCAGCTCGCGCGGGATTTTCAGCATTGCGCAAACGTGTCCACGGTGCGAAGGCGCGGGGCGAGTGGTCGAAAAACCGTGCCGCGCGTGCCACGGCGCCGGACGGCGCGAGCGCACTTCCAAAACCACGATTAAAATTCCACCGGGCGTGGACACCGGCGCGCGGCTGCGCTCGGCGGGCAACGGCGAAGGGGGCATTCGCGGCGGGCCGTCGGGAAATCTTTACGTCGTCTTGCACGTCAAGCCGCATGAGCTTTTTCAGCGCGAGGGCGACGATTTGATTTGCGAGGTGCCGATCAGTTTCGTGCAGGCAGCGCTCGGGGCTGAAATCGAAGTCCCGACGTTGTCGAGCAAGGCGAACATCAAAATCCCGCCCGGCACTCAGACGGGAACGGTGTTCCGGCTGAAAGGCAAAGGGGTGAAAAATGTCCAGGGCTACGGCGTAGGCGATCTGCACGTGCGCGTGCACGTCGAAGTGCCGACTCATCTGAACGCCGCTCAGCGCGCCAAGCTGGAGGAATTCGCCGAACGATGCGATCCGAACGTGAACCCGCAGACGAAAAGTTTCTTTGAAAAGGCGAAGGACCTGTTTCGATGACGCGGATAGAGACGGGGATGGAGTGTTGGAGCAGCGGAGCGATGCGAGAGCAGCCAGCCAATCCAACCCTGCGTCGCTCCAATGCTCCATCACTCCAATTTGATTTTCATGCACCGGTTCTACCTTCCTCCGGATGAATGTCAGAAAGACTCGATCTCATTGTCGGAGCGAGAGTCGCGTCACGCGTTGAACGTTCTGCGGATTCGCCCGCGCGACCGGGTGGTCGTGCTGAACGGCGCGGGAGATGAAATGCTTTGTGAAGTGCGGGAGGCAGGTCGCCGCGCTGTCATGCTGAAGATCGTGCGGAAAAATCCAATCCCGCCTCTGCCCTGTCAAGTGACGCTGGCGCAGGCCGTCACCCGTGGCAGAACCATGGAGTTGATCGTCCAAAAGGCCACAGAACTGGGCGCGCATCGGATCGTGCCGATTCTTTCCGAGCGGACCGTCGCGCAGGTGGGAGCCGACCGCGCCGCGGCCAAAGTCGAGAAATGGGAGGCGACGACCATCGAGGCAATCAAGCAATGCGGTTCCGCCTGGCTTCCGCGCGTGGAGGCGCCGCTGACGCCGCAGGCATTTCTCTCCTGGAGCGAGAAATTTGACCTGTCGCTCATCGCTTCGTTGCAAAGCGACGCCCGGCATCCGCGCGCGCACTTCGAATCGTTCAGGGCGGAAAAGAAACGACCGCCGCAGGCAGTCTGCGTGTGGGTCGGGCCGGAAGGTGATTTCACTCCGGCTGAAATCGATGCGGTGCGCGCTGCCGGCGGGCTGCCCATTTCGCTCGGCCAACTGGTGCTGCGCAGCGAAACGGCGGCGATCTACTGCCTGTCCGTCATCAACTACGAGCTGCAAGCCTGGCGCGGTTAAACCGATTGAAATTTCCGAAATGAAACCGATTCTCGAGTGTCCAACGGCTCGCCTCACCCTATTCGAATGCGGAGTGCGGAACGCGGAACGCGGAATTGAGCCAGAGCCTCCTCACGTCGGCTGCTACGGCAGGGCGATGAGTTTCTGAAATTCAGGGAGGCTGCGAAGCGTGGTGAAACTCTGGTTGGTGCCGGCGTCTCTCCTCAAATCGTGCTCCTTGGGATTCTGCGCCAGGCGTTGCCCGCTTAACATCAATGATTTGCCCAGCGCCGCCAGGGCTTCATTGCTTTTTCCGAGGAGCGCGCGCGTGGAGGCAAGATTATACCACGCTTCCGGACTGTCCGGGGTGACCCTGACCAGTTTTTCCAACACCGTTTCGAGCTTCGCGCCCTGCTGGAGTTGGGCGTACGCGTTCGCCACCGCGAGCACGGCGTTCACGTCGGCCTGCGGACTGTTGATCAGTTGATCGAGAATATGAAAGGCGGCGTTCGTCTGATGCAGTTGCAGGTAAGCTGACGCCAGCTCAAACGCCACTTTTCCATCGCCGGGATTGGTCTGGAACTGCTGCTCCAACTGCGACAGCACCTTCTGGGTCTGCCCGAACTGGGTCTGCGCCGGGCCCGGCGATTGTTTGGCCGCTTTGAAATTATTCGACCAATACTGAAGCGTGACGTTATCGCGGTCGAACCTCAAAGCGGTCTCGATAATTTGCAACGCGTCTTCCAGCCGTCCGACGGAGGCCAGCAACGTGGTGTAGCGATAAACTGCTTCCGGGCTGAACGGACAAAAAGCAAAGGCCTGACGGAAAGCGAAATCCGCTTCCTTGAACATGCGGTCCTTTTCAGCAGTGGTTCTAGCGTAAGTATAACGCCAGGTGTAAAGGCCGCCGATCGAGCTGCGCAGTTTGGAAAACGACTTCTGCGCCTGGTCGTCGCGGATAAATTTGCGGTCGCCGCTGAAGCCTTTGTAATCACGACCTTCATTAACACGCTGCGCGAACTCGCAGACCTCCTTCACCGGCGTGTCGTAGGTGATCCAGTTGCCGATCAAGCGCTGGGAATATTGGCTCCAGAACTCATGGTCGCGCTTCACCATCTCTTCCGTCATTTCCGGCAGCGGTTGGCGATTGATTTTCATGATGATGCCGTAAGGCTCCAGATACGGGAACATCCAATCGAGCGGGAAACTTTCTTCGACGTAGAACTCGTTGGTCGGGTTTTTGTCAAAGATAACTTTTGTCAACAGACCGTTGATGGACATGACCGCCACCTGGCCTTGCACGGTCAGGCGTCCGCTCTCTTTGTCCAGGCGCACGTCTTCGTTCGGCTTGAGCTGGTTCAGTTGCATGCGACGTTGAGCGTCGGCCATGTATTCGTTGAAGGACTGTTCGTGATCGCCCGGAGAAGGCGTGAGAATCTCCGGGGGCGGATAAACGCCTTCGGCGCGGCGGCGCTGCTCGACCCGCGCGCCCAGGTCAGTAAAATAACGATCAAGGGGGGCGACCAACCGGGCGAAGTAATTCGTGGTGCTCCGCTTGAATTCGATTTTGGGCCGGAACAAATCCTGGAGCCACAGAAACATCCCCTGAAAAAACGGCGAGTCAATCTGCGTGCTGCGGTTGTAGTGCGCCCGGATGTATTCCAAATAGGTCTGATCGGCGAGCGCATTTTGAGTAATGATATAAACGTCGCGGCGGTCGAAATCCGGATCGCGCGGCTTGCATTTCGGCGGGATGAAACTTTCGCAGAAGATCATGTACGTCGGACAAAACCGGCCGGGGTCCGTGCCGCCGAAGAGCACCGCCTTGCGGGCCATTTCCGGATACACGAGCTTTGCGTTTGACCCTTTCATTGCCTCCGCGCGCAACCTGGCGTCGTAACTCAGCTTCCCGTCCGGCGCGACAAAGGGCGGCGTGAACATGTCATGGCCGAACCAATACCCGAATAAATGGCCGCGCTGTTCGTTATCCGACCAGTGGGAGAGGATGGATTTTACCGGCATGAGGGCGTAAATGAAAAGCAGCGCAACCATGGGCGGACGCGCGCGCGCGGCAAGGAAAATGAGAATGGCGAAGGCCGCAAGTCCCACACAAAACAGCGCAGTACCCCGCACGAGTGGATCGTGACTGGCTTCCACACCGAACCTGGCTCCGCGGCTGAACGACGACTCTTTCTCCGACTGAAAGACGACCGCCGCCGTATAGATGGCGATGGCCGCAACCACTGCGCCGCCGCACCAGCCAAAGTCGCGAAACCGAGCATATTGTGTCGCCATCATCGCGCCGAACAGCGTCATTCCGTAGCCGACGCAGAGTGAAATCATGACGTGCGATGCCGTAAAGAACACCCGGCTCATCTCCGTGCTTTGTCGGTCTGTCGAGGGGTTGAGCAGCATTATCAACAGCACGGCGAGGCAGACATACATGGCCACCAGCCCGGCAAACCAGGACTGCTCGCGTTTCTGCATCCGGGCAAAGAAGAAAAAGGGAATCAGTCCGATCAACAAATAGGCGAGGTTGAATTCCTCCACCGCGCCGCTCAGCAGCATTCCCATTTGATCCATGAAACGACTCAGGCTGCTGGTAGGGTTGGTTCGCTCATACTGCCCGCGCGTCAACGCATGAAGAAAACCGTCCCAGGTGCGCGGATAACCCCAGTTCAGCGGCGGATTGGTCATCGAAGCCAGCGGCATATAGAAATAAAACGCCGCGCCAAGCACCCATAACCCGCCCAGGATTGCTACTGGAAAAACATGGGTTCCATACTTGCTGGCCCGCATGAGCAACCAGCCGGAGGCCAGCACCAGCGCCAGACCCATCGAATTGTGCGCGACAAAGACGGAGGGGCTTTTGTTAAACCACGGCGTCTTTCCGACCGCCGTGCTGAACAAGGTCAGAATGTACAAGGCCGTCAAACCGAGAACGAGGTTTCGCCATGTCGCCAGCGGGTCGGCGGGGCTACCCCTCTTTGAGGTCAACGATGGGATCGAAAAGATGACCAGCGCGCCGAAACCCGCCAGATGCGCCAGGAACAACAGAGAAGAGTCGCCCACATGAATCACGCCCGACACAACCGCGACCAGGAACGCAAGGTAAACCACCGCGACGCACATAAGCATGTCACGTCCCAATGCCACCCAATCCTCATACTTCTTCATCGTCATCACTGCCATCCATGCCCACGCCGCAATCGAGCCCGCGCCGATGACGATATAAATCGCGAAGAGCGGCTTGTTGTTCTCAAATCCCGGGAGCATGCTGTTCGCCTTCGCCATCAGGCCCGTCAGGAAAATGATGCTGTTGCCCAGAAACAAATCCCGCCCCAGTCTCGGTTGCGCCGCCGCGATGGCGACCTCGATGCCCATCGCCGCGACAATCAGGGTCATGTGATTGGTGAAGCAGACTCCGAACAGAAACATCCCCCAGTAGAGATAACGCTTTTGGTGCGGCGCATAAATCCATCGCAACAGACAAGCAAGCACACCCACGAACGAAAGCAGGCTGAAGGGATAAACCTCCACAATCACCGCCTGACTCCACATGAAGCCGTTAAATCCAATCAACATGCCCGCCACGTAACCGGCCAGCACGCACAACGCGTTTTCCCACCGACGATCAATGGTTTTGAACTCCTCGATCCCTTCGAGGATCATGCTGCTGCCGCGCGAGGCGATCAGCGCAATCAACCCGCACGCCAGCGCGCCGGCCACCGCGGAAGCCAGCGCCACGCGCCAGGCGATGTTCGAGACCGGCGCCAGCACGGTGAACAGCCAGGTAAACAGCGTCCAGACGGGGTAGCCGGGCGGATGCGGCACGCCGGCGTAAAAGGAGCCGGTGGCTAATTCGCCCGAATCCTCCAGCGTCAGGTCCGGAGCCAGCGTCAGGTAATAGCCGATGAAGACCAGCAGCGCGGTGACGCCAAAAGTGAGCCAGTCAATCTTGCGGAACAACGGGGGCGTAATCGGCTTGGCCGGGGGACTGGGAACAGTCTGGCTTGGAGCCGACCTGCCCTGCGCCTTCGTCGGCTTCAATTTCTCTGCGCTCATCGTTTATCGCTTCAGATAATTCGTCCGGGCTTGCGGAAAAGCGGGGATACTTGAAGGGGAACGGCCATGGTTTGTCCATTCAAAAGTATCCGGGCGCACCGCGTTCCGATCATTGACAGAGCTGCCAGGCAAATAAGCGGCAAAACTCAGGTTGCTCAGAGTCAGGGCCATCATGGGGACTTGATTAGACGCCGACGCCAGGCGCGTTAACTCGGCGTTGCGCTGGCTGAAAGTGACCAAAAAAAGCAGCAGGCATACCGTCGCCGGCGCCAGCCAGCCAAACGCAATTGGCCGCCCGGGCCTCTGGGCGACGGATCGGGAAAAGATGCGCGCCTTAAGCCTCGCCGAGGGGCGGCGCGGCGTCCAGGAACGCCACGGCGTCTGCAATGGATTCCATTCGTTCATACGTCTCTCCTTTCAAAGCGGCTCGAAGTTTTTGCAGGCCGTAACGATAGCGGCCCGCCACGGTATTCGGGGAAAGTTCCAGCAGTTCGCCGATCTCTTCAAAAGTGTATTCATGCCAGATTTTCAACACGATGACTTCCCGTTGTTCCACCGGCAGTTCGGCCAGACAACGCATCGCCGTCCGCTCGTAAGGTGTTTCGTCCGGGGAGCGCTCGAACCAGCGGCGTGATTCCAGTTCCCGCGCCACCCGGCGCCATAAGTTGCGGTGACAGTTCAGCGCCCGGTTGCGGAAGCTGCGCACGCAGTAATGTTCCGGCTGGGTCGGAGGTTGCCCCCGGTGCAGCAACGCAACGAACGTCTCCTGGAGGACATCCTCCGCCTCGCTATGGCTCAAGCCCAGCGCCCGGCCGTAGAGAATCAACTCCCCAGCCTTCGCTTGGTAAAGGCACTCGCACCAACTCAGTTCGGTTTCCACGCTCACACAGCCTCACTCGATAGACACCTGTCCGGCCCGATTTGTATAAAGAATCCCGGCCAGAATCGACTGTTTTCGGTAGCGTCCCTGAGTTTGGTGCACGGCGGTGCCGTGCGCCGCGGCAGCGGCGCACCCACCTGAAGCAAATCAGGGCGCTGCCCTATTTTCCTGGGCGACCTCCTGCAACCACAAGACCGGGTTAACCCGAACCTTTTGCGATAAACCCGTTCTGACAAAGTTCGTCAGTTCCGCAATCGGAAAAACACCTGCGACACGCTCCTGATCGAATTTGTGTAGGGACTGATGGCGCCGTTCAGATCAGCGTAACCGCCCGTCACGTTGGTAGAGGATTGCAACACTCCCTGCCCCGGCCAGGTGAGCACCGCATCGTTGTCCCTCAGGCTCACGCTGATCGGCCCCGGTGTCCTCTGAATGCTCAGTGCCAGCAGGCCGTTGTTCGTATCGAGCCCAAAGACCATCTCGTTACCGAAATCGACCGAGCCAATACCGTTTCCGTTCACATTGTCCGTCGGGAAGAAATCCGTATCAACATTTGCCGGCGGGTTCGTCAACTTGGAAATGTCGTAAAGCCGGAGATTGTCCGGCGTTTCCAGGGAAATGCCGGCCAGCAGATGGTTGGGAATTCCGTTGTTGGAGTCGAGGGCAAAAAGTTTGTCCCCGCCAAAGTCCACCGAACCAGTCCCGTTGCTATTCGCGTTCGGCGGGGCGGTGGGAAACGACTGGCCGGCACCCTGTTGCTCCGGCGTCGCCGGATCCGAAATATCATAGAAGGAGAGCTGATGAGACGTCGTGTTGACGATGGCCGCCAGCTTGCGGGTTGAATCGATCGCGATTGGGCCGCCCGCACCGGCCACGGCGCTGATGCTCGTAACGGTGCTCGCTGAATTCGCAGTCAGATCGCTGTTGCACTGCTTCAGGTTGCCCCCGGCTTTCTTGGACCAGAATGTGTTCGCAGGACCCAACGCCATGCCCGGAAAGAAATCTCCCCCGGCGGCATCGGTCGCGACCAAATGCGCGACGAAATTGGTCCCATCGGACGTGGTCAGGACCGCGACAACCGAGCCGTTGCGCGAGCCAAGGATCACTTGTGTGTTGGTCCCTGAACCATACACGTCCATCGTGTCGCCCCAACGTTGCGCGTTCGTCCCGCCGCTCGGATCACCGTCGTATACAAGAAGCGGGACCGTCGCAGGATCTTCATTGGCCCAGCGGTAGAGTTTGAAGTCCGGGGCGGCCGTGCTCGTGGAAAGATTGCCGACGTAAATGGCGCCGTCGTCCGCCACGCCAACCATGTTGACAGGAAAGGTGCCGCCGCCGATCACCGAGGTGTCGTAGTTCAGAGTCCCGACGCTGGCGCCCGTGTTCGCGTCGAGAACATAGACATTCGGCCCGCCCGTCCGGCTGACCACCAGCAAATGGTCGGTCACCGGATTGTAAGCCAGACCGCGGTGCAAGCTGTCGCTGGCGAGGAACGGGTAATTGGCGTCCCCGACCGCTGCGTTCCACAGGTTGGAGAGGACATACGACTGAGCGGAGGTCCGGGAAGTCAAGAAACCAAAGGTCAAGGTGAAAGAAGCGAACAGGACTGCGCGGAGAAGACGGCTTTTCATAGTGACTTCATTTCCCAAGGCCTGCGCTCAAACGGGCCGGCCCGAAAGTTGCCAATGCGTGATGGAACTCTTTTTACCAACAAACCCGAGTAAAAGTCAAAGCTCCCGGTTTTTCTTTGGCGCATCTTGACACCACCACCATGCCGCTGGTTCGATTCCCTCTCCCCACGACGGAGGAGTGGGGAGAGGGTAAGGGAGAGGGGATTCCAACTAGCCGCGCCAATTCGCTGCCCCTCTCCCCAGCCCTCTCCCCGCTCGTACCTCGCAGGGAGAGGGAGCAGGAGGCTTTCACGATGGTGGTACTATCATCCAGATGCGCCCGTTTTTCTTTGGCGTATTTCGCGTGTTCGGCGGTTTCCTCCCAAGGCAAGGTTGCCGCTCACTCGAACCCCAGCAACCGTCCGCTCTGATAGGTGACGAACGCCAGGATCCACGCCAGCGCGCCCATGTAGAGCCACTGAAAGAATGGCCATTTCCAGGAATTAGTCTCACGCCGAACAATCGCGACCGTGCTCACGCACTGCAACGCGAAGACATAAAACACCATCAAAGTCACGGCGACGAGCGGCGTGTAAACGGAGGAACCGTCGGGCTTCTTTTGAAGCTGAAGCGTCTCGGCCAGGCTCTTGATCTTGGATTTGTCATATCTGCCGATGTTATACACCGTGGACATCGTGCTGACGAAAACTTCGCGCGCGGCGAACGAGGCCACGATGCCGATGCCCATCTTCCAGTCGAAGCCCAGCGGCGCAATGGCGGGCTCAATGGCGCGGCCGAGACGGCCCGCAAAACTGTTGCGCAATTGTTCGCCCGCGAGTTCATTTTGCGTTAAACCGTTAAATCGTTGAATCGTTGAATCGGCCCCCTGTGTTTCCGATTTGACGGTTGAACGATTGAACGATTCAACGTTTGTGCGCGGATACGTCGCCAAACCCCAAAGCAGGATATTAATGCCCAGAATCACCGTGCCCGCGCGGCGCAAAAACAGTCTCGAACGGTCCCACATGTGCCGCAGCACCACGCGCAGCAGCGGCCGTTTGTAGGGCGGCAGCTCCATGATGAGCAGCGGCGTCTCCCCTTTGAGCAGGGTCTTCTTGAACAGCCACGCCATCAGCAACGCGACGATGATGCCGAACAAATACATCGCGAGCATGGTCAGGCCGGGCAGCCTGACCACGCCGAACACACGCTGGTCCGGAATGCACGCCCCAATCAGCAGCGTGTAAACCGGCAGCCGCGCCGAGCAACTCATCAGCGGCGCGACGAGGATCGTCACCAACCGGTCCTTGGGCGTTTCAATGGTGCGCGTGGCCATGATGCCGGGAATCGCACAGGCGAAGGAGCTCAACATGGGAATGAAACTTTTGCCGTGCAATCCGACCTTGCTCATCAGGCGGTCCATGAGAAACGCCGCCCGGGCCATGTAGCCGGTGTCTTCGAGAAAGCCGATGAACAGAAAGAGCAGCAGAATCTGCGGCAGGAACACGATCACCGCCCCGACACCGGCGATCACGCCGTCAACCAACAGACTGTTCAAGTCGCCCGGCGGGAGCATTCCACCCACCAAGCCTCCGAACGAATCCACGGCGGATTGAATGGCTTCCATCGGGATTCTGGCGAAACTGAAAATGCTCTGAAACATCAACGTCATGATGCCCACGAAAATCAGCACGCCCCAAACGCGATGCGTCACGACGCGGTCGAGCTTGTCGCTCAACGTTTCCTCTGACTTCGCAAATTCGGTCGTGACCTGGCGATAAACTTCTGCCACGCGGGCATAACGCGCCTCAATCGCCGCGCTGCGCCAGTCCAGCCCCGCTCCTTCCAGACGCTGTCGCGCCACAGTCACCAGTTGGTGCATGTCCTGCGGATAATGCTCCGGGCTGGAAGACAGCGCTGTTTCATCGCCCAGGACCAGCAATGCTTCCGCCTGCGGGTTCAGCGCGCATGTCGGGAACGTTTTCGCGTGCAGATTCGCAATCGATGCAACCTCGCGTGAAAAAAGCTCCGGTAGCTGGCAGAAACTCCGCGGGGCAGCCACCCTGTTCGCGCGCTCGATCAGCGAAACGATCTTCTGCCGCAGCGCCTCGACGCCCCGCCCGCGGCTGGCCACCAGGGGCACAACCGGGACGCCCAGTTCGCGTGACAATTGTTCCGCGTCAATCCGGCGGCCGTTTTCCTCCGCGACGTCCATCATGTTCAAGGCAACAACGCCGGGATAACCCAACTCGATGACCTGCGTCGCGTAGTAAAGATTTCGTTCCAGATTCGACGCGTCCACGACGATGACCTCGAGGTTGAGCTGGGGAACATCGTGGAGCCGGTTGAACAAAACGTCGCGGGAGATTTGTTCATCGAGCGATTTCGGACTGAGGCTGTAGGTGCCCGGCAGGTCGAGCAGCGTGACGGGAATCTCCGACGGCGTGCCGCGCAGGCGGCCTTCCTTGCGCTCGACGGTGACGCCGGCATAATTGCCCACTTTCGCGCGCAGGCCGGTCAGGGCGTTGAACACGGTGGTCTTGCCGCAATTCGGATTGCCGGTCAGTGCGACGTAAACTGGACTAGCAATTTTCCCGGCGGTTTTTTTTTCGGCTGATGTGGCGACAGGATTCATCCAAGGGAAATGTTGAACGCCAGTTGCAATGCGTCCTTTGCGCGAGCTGCGGAGCAGCGCAAGAAGGTGGCCCACGGCGTAAGCCGTGGGATTATTGACGATGCAGTTTGAGCCGCGGCGCGGCGAAAGAAGACTGTTGGCGATGCAATTCTTTCGCCCCTGACGGGGCTCGTGAATGTTTGCGCGTTTATCCCACGGCTCGCGCCGTGGGCTACCATCTGCCGCCACTCCGTGGCTGACGAATGGAGCTTCACCAGCATGTCGCGTGTCGGAGAAGATTTTTTTCCGGCGGATTTTTTTTCAGTAGCGAGACTCATGCGGCACGTGGAAAGCGTGAGCTGCGCGATCATCGTTTGCCAGGATTCTACGAACTCATCTGCACAAAAATCTGCTCCGCCTCATGTTTACGCAGCGTCAGGTGGTAGCCGCGTACCTTGATTTCCACCGGATCGCCGAGTGGCGCGAAGCGGACCAGTTCAACCGGAGTCCCCACCAGCAGGCCCATTTCGAGCAGGCGACTGCGGTGTTCGGGAGGCACTTTGATTTCGGCGACGGTGGCGGCGGCGCCGACGGGCAAGGCCGTCAGCGGTTGACTGGCGGCGGCCATAGCTCAGGCCACCAGCTCTTCGTTGCGCAGCGGCTCCACCAGGATGGCGTCAGCCAATTCCGCGCTGAGGCCGAGACGAACGTTGCAGACCTGGCAGATGAGGTTGGTTTGCTGGCTGAGAAGTTTGATCTTCTGGTCTTCGCAGAAGCCCATCTCGCGGAGGCGATGGGCAATTTCGGGCGAGGCGGAAAGCTGTTTGATCCGGCAGGCGGCGCCCACCCGCAGCTTGCTGAGTGGACAGATGAAAGGCTGTTCACAACCCAGCGCGGCCTTCACGGAGGACGGCTTTTTGCTCATCGTGCGGCAAGGTACTGTAATTGAGACTCGGTTGCAAGAAGGTTTTCGCGCGGTTTGCGCGTTGAACCCCTGAATCGTAGCCGCCGACGCGAGTCGGCGCTAACCTTCGCCTCGAAAAAAAACCAGTGCGCCCGGCTCATGTCGGCGGCTACGAGGTGAATGGGGAGGGTGGTCACGCAGTCGCCCGACCGCGTTGGTGGAGTGCCCGCACTCGACATTCCCTGGAGACTATCTTTGGCAACCACTTCAGGGCCAGCGACAAATCGACGACTGTTCTATTTGACGCAGGTTGAACCTTTCCCGCAAACTCGTCTTCCAAAATGAACGGTTCGCGCGCTGGCGGGTCGAGACTTGTTCGAATGCGCCTCGAAGGCGGGGTCCTTCATGGATAGCTTGAGCGTCCACCGGCCGCGGAACGTGGACTGGCAGCGGGCCGCCGCCCTGCTCTACGGCGACTGGGGCACCAGCAAGGCGTATGTGATCGGCGCCGCGTTTCTGGCCGCTGCTTACTCGTCGTTTCCCATCATTTTGGCGGTCTGCGCCCTCACGGGACTCGTGGGCTACAATTACGTCGTTGTTTGCAAACTTTTTCCTGACGGCGGCGGTGTTTATTCGGCGGCACGATTGCAAAGCCGGTTTCTGGCGGTAATGGGTTCACTCCTGCTGGTGGCCGACCTCACGGTCACGGCTTCGTTGAGCGGCTGGTCGGCGATGGCTTATTTTCAAATTCCCATGGAGCATAGAGCGGCAGCCACGATCGGCCTGATTCTTTTCGTTGGCGCCATCAACTACTTCGGTCCGAAACACACCGGCAGCGTGGCGGTGTGGCTGGCGCTTCCCACCGTGGCAGTGGTCGTCGCTATCATTCTAATAAGCCTGCCGCATCTGACGCTCGCTCACCTTGAACCGTCGCACAAAAGCTTTGCGAAAAATTGGACGGCGTTTGTCGGCGTCATTCTCGCGTTGAGCGGTGTCGAAGCCATCGCGAATCTTACCGGCGTGATGAAGCTGGACCCCGGCGCTTCTCTGGAAAGACCCCTCGTCGGCAGGACCGCTCGCAAGGCCATTCTCACGGTCGCGCTGGAAGTGGTGGTGGGCACCGCTTTGCTCGGCTGGGCGATGCTGTCGCTTTCTCCCAACCTCAAGGAACTGCTGGTTAACCGTTGGGACGACATGTTGACGGTTTTGGCCGAGCAATACGGCAAAATGGCGGTTGGCCCGGGCTTCGGAAAGATTTTCGGCCTCATGACCGCGCTCATTGTCGGCTTGCTGCTGCTGAGCGCGGTAAACACGGCGGTGGGAGCACTCATCGGGCTGCTTTATTTGCTGGCGCGCGACGGCGAGATGCCGCGACCGTTTGCGCGGCTCAACTCGCATGGCGTGCCCTGGTTGCCCTTGTTCATCGCGACGTTGTTACCGATGCTCGTCGTTTCATTTTCCCCAAACCAGATTTCGCTGATGGAACTTTACGCGATCGGCGTGGTGGGCGCGATCACGGTGAACCTCGGCTCCTGCGCGTCCAACCGGAACCTGAAGATGCTCTGGTATGAGCGAGCGCTGATGGCCGTCACGTTTGTGGTTCTTTTCGGGGTGGAATTGACGCTGGCCAAAACCAAGCCCAACGCGCTTTTTTTCATTGTCTGCATCTTGATTACCGGCTTCGCGCTTCGCGCCGTGGCTCAGCGCCGCGCGGGTTTAAGAACGATCACGGTGAGCCGCGAGGTCGCGGCGGCGGTTGCGCCGGAATCCCTTCCTGATTTCCGGGTCAATCTGAATCCCGGCCAGTCCATTTTGGTGGCCGCGCGCGGCATGACACCGGTGCTGCAGTTCGCGCTGGAGGAAGCCCGGTTGCGCCAAGGGACGCTTTACGTTCTCTTCGTCAAAGAACTGGCCGTGGCCTTGCCCGGTCCGCTGGAAAACGCGGAGCGCCCTCGCTGGCAGGACGATCCGCAAGCGTCACGAATCATGTGCGCCGTGCTGGATCATGGCCGGCAACACGGCGTCCAGGTCATCCCGCTTTACGCGATCAGCGAAAACCCGGCCTCCACGATTCTCGATCTCTCCGCCACGTTGGGCATCGACATTCTCATGCTCGGTTCGCCGCACCGGAACAAACTGGTTTCGCTGCTCAAGGGCAACGTCGTCACGGAAGTCGCCCGCAGTCTCCCGGAAAACATTCAACTCGTTATTCACGGGTAGCCGGAGCACGGGAGTCAACGGGGTGCCCGGGAGTATTGGAGTCCTGGGGTGTTGGAATTTTAGAACGCGTTGTT